>DUQO01000043.1 GCA_012837765.1 Mollicutes bacterium
AACACCACTAACTATCAAAATACACAAAATCAAGGTATACAATATAACAATGAATTTGTACCACCAGTTTTAGATTTAACTGGTACGCAAACTGAAACTGTAGAAGTATATAAATATAAGTAATAAAAAAGGACTTAGTCCTTTTTTTTGTTCAATAATGTTAAGTATTATTAGTGGAAACTAAAAGCTCATAAAGTGGTTGTATAAACTAATTTTAAAATGCTATAATATAATAGGTGATGATTATGGAATATAAAATAACAACAAGAAATGAATTAGAAACAATTGCAATAGCACAAAACATTGAAGCTGAAAAATTTCCTGATATGATCATTTGTCTTGAAGGTGATTTGGGCAGTGGTAAAACAGTATTTACAAAAGGATTCGCTTCATCTTTAGGGATAGATGAAAGTATTACATCTCCAACATTCAATATTATAAAGGAGTATACTACGGGAGAAGCTCCTCTTTATCATATGGATGTGTATCGTTTAAATGGCGATGTAAGTAACCTTGGTTTAGAGGAATACTATAAAAAAGGTGGGATTGTTATTATTGAATGGGCAGATACAATTGAACAATACTTACCTGAAGAACGTTTAGATATAAAGATAAAAATTATTGATGAAGATACACGAGTCCTTATTTTCAAACCTCATGGTAAAATTTATGAGGATATATGTGAGGCTGTACTATGAAGTCTCTTTTTATAGACACTTCAACAAAAACATTAACAATAGCTATATTAGAAAATAATAAATTACTAAGTAACAAAACATCAGAAACAACAAATGAGCATTCTAAATATGCTTTAGATTTATTAAAGAAAGCTTTTGATGAAACTTTAATAAAACCAAATGAAATAGAAAAAATTTTTGTTATAAATGGACCAGGGTCTTTCACAGGAGTACGTATTGGTGTTACTATTGCAAAAACATATGCTTGGGCTTTAGAAAAAAAGCTTGTTCCTATATCAAGCTTATTTGCGCATGCACTAAGTTACGATGGTTACGATTACTATGTTTCCTTATTAGATGCAAGACGTGGTTTTGTATATGCTGCTATATATGATAGAGAATATAATTTCATTTTAAAAGAACAATATATAAGCATAGTTGAATTGAATGGTGCTATTGAGAAATTAAATGGTTCAATCATTATAATAGGGGATATTTCAATAAATTATTCTGAAAGCAGTCCTCTTGTTTTAGACGTACCTAAAATAATTACGCATTGTAAAGATTATAAAACAGTTCCTGCGCATTCTTTAAAACCTAATTATTTGAAAAGGGTAGAAGCAGAGGAAAAATTGATGGCGGAAAATAAATGATAAGAGAATACAAAGAAAAAGACATTGTCTTTATTGAGCAAATAGGACAAGTTATAAATAAAAACTATAAATTTAAAACTAACCCCTATACAACATGCTTTGTTTATGAACAGGATGATAAGATTATAGGGTTTGTTATTTTTGCAATAATGTATGAAAAAGCAGAGATAATAGATATAGCAGTTTCTGAAGAAGCACAAAGAAAAAGTATAGGAACTAAATTATTAACAACTGCTTTAAAAGAATGCTCTTCAAATAATTGTGAAAGCGTTACTTTAGAAGTAAGAAATAGTAATAAAAAGGCAATCTCTTTCTATAAAAAAATGGGCTTTAGGGAACTTTCAACCAGAAAGAGTTATTATTATGATGGAGAAGATGCCTTACTTATGATAAAGATGGTGATGTAATGAAAGATACATATATATTAGGGATTGAATCAAGTTGTGATGAAACGAGTGCTAGTATTGTTAAAAATGGCAGGGAAGAAATTAGTACCGTTATAGCTACTCAAATGGATATCCATAAAGTTTATGGAGGGGTAGTGCCTGAAATAGCAAGTCGTAATCATGTTGAGAATATTACAATGGTAATTGAAGAAACACTATCTAAAGCTAATATGAAATTAGAAGACATCGATGCAATTGGAGTTACTCATGGACCAGGTCTTATTGGTTCATTACTTATTGGGTTGCAAGCAGCTAAAACACTGTCTTTTCTATATGATAAGCCATTGATCCCTGTTCATCATATTGCAGGACATATTTATGCTAATAGATTGGTTGATGAATTTAACTTTCCTTTAATTGCTTTAGTCATAAGTGGTGGTCACACCGATTTAATATATATGGCTGGCGACTATTCATTTAAAAAAATTGGAGGCACTTTAGATGATGCTGTTGGAGAAGCTTATGATAAAGTTGCTAAAATAATGGGATTGGATTATCCTGGAGGACCTATAATTGATGAATTATCTAAAAAGGGAGAAGATACTTACGATTTACCTATACCACTTGATGATGATAGTAACAACTTTAGTTTCAGTGGTATTAAAAGTGCTGTGGTAAATTTAGTACATAATGAAAAACAAAGGGGAAATATTATTCATAAGGAGAACCTTGCAAGATCTTTTCAAGAAAGAGTAATTCATATTTTAACCAAAAAAACAATGCGTGCTTTAAAGGAAAATAACATATCGACTTTATTACTTGCTGGTGGTGTATCAGCTAATAGTGCGCTTAGGGAAAGATTTACTGAATTGTGTGAAAAAGAAAATATAAACCTCCTTATTCCTCCATTAAAATATTGCACTGATAATGCTACAATGATTGCCACAGCAGCATATTATGCTTATCAAAAAGGGATAACAAGTGATTTACTTTTAAATGCTAAAGCAACAATATCGCTTGAGAAAGAAGGTATTGAATAATATGAAAAACAAAGGGTTTACAATGGTGGAATTACTATCTGTAATAATAATATTAGGAATTATTTTATCGATGGTTACAATAGGTGTTAACTCATATTTAAATAAATCACAGGAAGCATCATTTAACACATTGGTTGAATCGATTAAGGCATCTACAGAATTATATCTAGCAGATAATAGTTATAAATATCCAGAGTTAGAAACACCGGGTTCTGTTTTTGAAATAGAGCTGAAGGAATTAGTTGAAAAAAATTATATTACATCAAAATTAACGGATGAACGAAAAAAGCAACCAATACCTCTTACAACCAAAATATCTATTACAGTAATTGCTACTGACAACATAAAAATTGATTTTCTATATGAATAAAAGTTCATTAATAATATTTAATGAACTTTTTTTCTGTCATTACAATTATATAATAAATTATAATCGACAAACAGCAAAGCAAAATGATTCCAGTCATAACAAGATTTAAATTAAACACTTGAGATCCATACATTATTAAATATCCTAAACCTTCTTTTGATACTAATAATTCTCCCATAATTACACCAATAAGTGACATACTAATGTTAATTTTTAAAATATTGAAGATTGTTTTAATATTGCCAGGTATTACGAGATTAGTAAATATTTGCCATTTACTAGCTTTAAAACTCTTTAATAATTTTATTCTACTTTCATCTGTATTACTGAATCCATGGTAGGCATTAATGATAGTAATGATAACAGAAATCAATAGTGCCATAACTATAATAGAATTCATATTAGCGCCTACCCATATAATAAGAATAGGTCCTAATGCTACTTTTGGTAAACTATTTAAAATGGTAAGATAAGGACTTATCACTCTTGCAGTAAAATTGTTCCACCACATGAGTGATGCTATTATTAAACCTATAAGAGTTCCTATGAAAAAACTTATAATTGTTTCGTAAGCAGTAATAAAAATATGCTTAAATAAATTTCCTTCCTTATATAAAGATATTATAGTTTTGACTACGTTGCTAGGGCTTGATGTAAGAAAAGTATTAATTAAATTATAATGACTTGCAATTTCCCATAAAACTATAAAAAGAATGAATACAATGATTTGAGTAATTAACACTAATCTATTTTTTTTCTTTATTTTTTTTAAATAAACTTTATGTTCTTCAGACATTGATATCCAAATCCTCCCATATCATTTTGTAATATGTATTAAATTGTTCATGAGTTCTCTTATCTGAAGGAGTTGTATTATCATTAAATTTGATTTTATAAACATTTTTAATTTTAGCAGGTCTTTTACTTAAGACAATAACTGTGTCTGCCATACTTATTGCTTCGCCTATATCGTGTGTTACCATTATGGTTGTTTTCTTTTCCTTTTTAATTATTTCATACACATCATTTGAAACTTCTAGTCTAGTTTGATAATCAAGTGATGAGAATGCTTCATCTAAAAGAAGAATATCAGGGTTTATAGCTAAAGTTCTAATTAAGGCGACACGTTGTCTCATACCGCCTGATAGTGACGATGGATAAGAGTTAATAAAGTCGCCCAATCCATAAGTCTTTATTAAAGAAATAGTTCTTTCTTTTGTTTCTTTATTTAAATTTCCATTTATCTTTAAACCTAAAAGAGCATTATCTAATACAGACAACCAAGGAAGTAAAGTATCGTTTTGCAACATATAACCAATTACTGCATCTTTTTTATTAAACAATATTTTTCCACCTGATTTTTTTTCAATACCGCATAAAATAGAAAGTATTGTTGATTTACCACAACCTGAAGGACCCACTATAGCAATAAAAGATGAATCATCTACATTGAAACTAAAGTCTTTAACTGCTTCTATCTCGCCGTTAACTGTATGATAACGTTTGTTTAGTTTGACAATTTTTAATATTTCCTTCATAAGAAAATTCCTCTACTTTGAGAAGGAATTGTCAATTAATTTATCAAATGGTGCCTTTTTATCTAGTTCATTAGCGCTAATCATTATTTCTTGTAAATGGTTAAATGATTGTTCGGTTAATTTTGTTGTTTTCCACCATGAATCTTGGTCTTTATATCTTTTTACAACTTCAATTAATTCATTTAATGTTAAGTCTGGAAAAAATTTATATATGCTGTTTGCAATTTCTTCATTACTTTTCTTATGTACAAAATCAAGTCCCTTTTGTATCGCTTTAGTGAATCCTTCGATTACCTTAGGATTATCTTTTATATAACTTTTTTTAGCATGGTATGCTGTGTATGCAATTTCACCACCTAATTGTCCAATTGACGCTACAACATGACCATAACCTTGTTTTTCAATTTGTAATGCAACTGGTTCAAATAATGTAACAAAGTCGCCTGTTCCCCCTATAAAAGCGCCTTGCATCGCAGCAAAAGCAATACTAGTATCAATTGTTAGATCCTTCTTAGGGTCAATTCCGTGTTGTTTTAAAGCCCATTCAAACGTCATCTCAGGCATACCGCCTTTACGTCCACCAATTACATATTTTCCTTTTAAATCTTTTAATGTAAAATTATCAAATTTTTTACGTGATACTAAAAATGATCCGTCTCTTTTGGTAAGTCCTGCAAAAGTGATTAAATAGTCTTTTTCTCCACTGTTGTAAACATATATTGTTGCTTCTGGTCCAGAAAATCCAATTTGAACATCACCAGATAAAACCGCGGCAGCTACTTTGTCAGCCCCTGGTGTTAATATTAGTTCTATATCTAATCCTTCTTCTTCGAAATAACCTTCGCTAAGTGCTACATATTGTGGAGCGTAAAAAACACTGTGTGTTACCTCGGCTAATTTAATTTTAGTTTTATTGCTATTCTTGGCATTGTTGAAAATAAGTATAGAACCAGCAAGCATAATTCCAACAAGAATAACAACAGATGTAATAAATTTTTTCATTCTAAAACCTCCTTTTTCTATTGCATTATATTCTCTAAAAAAGAATGAGTGATTAGAATAAACAGTTAAAAGTATTTAGATATAGTGTATAATAACTAAAGAAGCAAATAAAAAGGAATGAGGTTTATTATGAACGGAAAATTATTTGTAGTAGCAACACCAATTGGGAATTTAAAAGATATTAGTCAAAATGCTATTGAAACTTTAAATGTATCAGATTTAATTGCAGCAGAGGATACAAGAGTAACGATCAATTTGCTAAGACATTTTGATATTAAAACAAAATTGGTCTCATATCATAAATTTAATGAAAAAATGCAAAGTCAAAAATTGATTGAAGAAATGATGAAAGGAAAAAATATTTGTCTTGTTACGGATGCTGGTACACCATGCATATCTGATCCAGGTAGTATTCTTGTAAGAGAAGCTATAGATAGGGGGATAGAAGTAATTGGAATTCCAGGACCAAGTGCTGTTATAACAGGATTATCTATTTCTGGTTTTGATATTTCATCTTTTTCCTTTTATGGTTTTTTAGCAAAAGAAAAAAAGAAATTTAATGAGGCTTTAAATAACATTAAAAATGATAGTTCTAAGATTGCCGTAATATATGAATCCCCTAAAAGAGTGGTTAACACACTAAAGCAGATAACAGAAACATTAAACAATCCTAAAGTTTGTGTGTGCAATGATTTAACTAAAAAATTTGAAAAAAAATATTATGGTTCATGTGACGAAGTAATAGAAATGCTAAATAATAATCAAAATCATGAATTAGGTGAATATGTAATAATTATAGAAAAAAATGAAATGACATTTACAACAGAATATACTATTTTATCGATTGAAGCCGATTTAGTTGATGCTATGATTAAAAATAACTGTACCATGAAAGAAGCTATAAAAATTGTGTCTAGTAATCGAAAAAAAGCAAACAGCAAAAGTGAAGTTTATGAAGCTTCGTTGAAAGTTAAAGAGATGTTTTTGGATAATATTGACAAAAACAAATAAAGTGGTATGATTTTGTTGCTTTTATAATATTTTTTGTAAGGGGGAAAAGAAACTTGGAAGGTAAAAAAATAAAAGGTCATATATCATTTGAAGAAATTTGTAGAAACAAGGAATATTATGTACCAATAATAAAAGACAATAATAAAATTTTAGAAGAGATAATAAATTATTGTGTTGATAAATATTTGGTTGATAGAAGTATTGAAACATATCAATGCTGTGAAGGACACGATTACTTTGATACTTTTGTAATGTTTAATGTTCCAAGGGAAAGTGATCAATATATTTATAGTATTTTAAATTGTATAAATCAAATTTATGGTTCTAGGTATGCAATAGGACAAAATCGTGTAGAAGGTAAAATCTTACTTGATGTTAGATTACAATATTACTCAAGAGAATATGCAAATGAATTTTTGTCAGCTGTTAAAGAGGGGCTTGTAAATTATAAAAAACATAAACTTTCTACCACTGAGGAAAAAAATATGGTGCATATCATAAGAAACTTATATTTACCAAATAAAGAATTAATATTTCAAAAATGTCACGATAATGAATATTTATTATTACAAGCACCTTTTGATGGTAAGTCTTTAGTAAATAAATTAACAGAGAAAATTGAAATTTTTACCAAAAAAGAGTTAAGTAATTTAAATGTTGATGATTTCAAAGGAAACAATGGAATTCAAAGAACAAAAAAAGCCTATAAAATTTAATTGTTATAGGTTTTTTATTGTTGTTCAAATTTTTTTGTAATACATGGTATACTTATAAAGTAGAAAGTAAGGTGTGGTATGGATTTATCAAAATTAAATGACAAACAAAAAGAAGCAGTAAAACATATAGATGGACCTCTTCTTATATTAGCTGGAGCAGGTAGTGGCAAGACTCGTGTACTAACGAATCGTGTGGCGTATCTAATCAATGAAGTAGGGATAAATCCGCGTAATGTTTTAGCTATAACATTTACTAATAAAGCAGCAACAGAAATGAAAGAAAGAATTTTTTCAATTATTGGTGATACAGCATTACAAGTGCAAATCTCAACATTTCATTCTTTTGGGTATCGTATTGTAAGGGAAAATTATCACTTATTAGGTTTAGATAAAAACTTTACTATTTTAGATGAAAGTGATTCTGTAATTATTATTAAGAAAATTTTAAAAGATATAAATTTAGATCCTAAACAATATAATCCTAAAGCTATAAAAAGTGCAATAAGTGGAGCTAAAAATGTTTTAATGAATGCAGAAGAATATAGCCGTTTTTCAAATACTCCTTGGGATGAAATAGTTATAAAAGTATATCGTATATATGAAGAAACATTGAAAAAGAGCAATGCTGTAGACTTTGATGATTTACTGATGCTTCCTATTCATTTGTTTAAAAGAAATTCTGAGGTTTTAGAAAAATATCAAGAAAGATATAAGTACATTTTAATTGATGAATATCAAGATACTAATGAAGCACAATATAAATTAACTAAAATGATTGGTGCTAAATATAGGAATGTTTGTGTTGTAGGAGATGGAGATCAAAGTATTTATTCATTCAGAGGTGCCAATTATAACAACATTTTAAACTTTGAGAAGGATTATAATAATGCAAAAGTAATTTTGCTAGAAGAAAATTATCGTTCAACTAAAACAATTTTAAACGCTGCTAATGAAGTAATCAAAAAGAATAAGATTCGTAAAGATAAAAATCTTTGGACATCTAATGAGGAAGGGTCTAAAATAAAATATTATCGTGCATATGACGAGAAAGATGAAGCTCATTATGTGACTTCTAATATTAAACAATTGCATAGTGAAGGTATTCCATATGAAGAAATGGCTGTTTTGTATCGAACAAATGCCCAATCTCGTGTATTAGAAGAACATTTTATGTTAGAAAATATACCCTATAAAGTAGTAGGAGCATATGCTTTTTATAATCGCAAAGAAATCAAGGATTTAATTGCATATTTAAAGCTTATTTATAACGATAAAGATGATGTTAATTTAATAAGGTGTATAAATGTTCCAAAAAGAGGAATAGGTGCTAAAACAACCGATAAACTCCAAATGAAAGCAGATGTTGAAAAAGTAAGTATTTACGAAGTTATTGATGGTGGGAAAGAATTAATATTTAAAAATTTAATTGAAGATTTTAAACAAAAAGCTTCGGAAAGTAGTTTGACAGAATTAGTTGAATATGTAATAAATAAAAGTGGTATGAAGCAAGAACTACTTAATGAAAAAAGTATCGAAGCTAATATAAGATTGGAAAACTTAGATGAATTTAAATCTATTGCTATGGCTTTTGAAGAACATAATGGAGTTGTTTCGCTTGAAGAGTTTTTAATGCAGATTAGTTTGGTCAGTAATAGTGACGATACAAAAGATGAAAGAGAAAAAGTTTCACTTATGACAATGCATGCAGCTAAGGGATTAGAGTTTGATGTTGTATTTGCTGTTGGCCTTGAAGAGGGAATTATGCCACACACAGGTTTTGATGCCTCAAAATCTGATATTGAAGAAGAACGTAGGCTTTTTTACGTTACAATTACAAGAGCTAAAAAACATTTGTTTTTAGTTAATGCTAGAATGCGTTTACTCTTTGGGGATCGCAGTATAAGAGAAGAAAGTAGTTTTATTAAAGAAATTGAAGAAGAACATATAGAATTTCAAAATAAAAAACGAGAAGAAATTTCAACTATCAATAAAGAGGATAAGTTTTATACGGAAGATGTCGACTTTAACCAAGGAGACATAATTGTTCATGATGATTTTGGTGAAGGTGTCATAATAAATGTTGAAAAAAGTATAATAACTGTTTCCTTTGCATATCCTCATTTAGTTAAAAAATTATTAAAAAAACATAAAAGTATTAAAAAGAAGCAAGTTATTTAACTAGCTTTTTTCTTTTAAATGCAATGCTTTTTTGATATAATATTTATATAACATATAGGGAAGAAGTGATTATTTTGGATATTAAAAAACGTATTGACGAATTAGTAGAAAAACTGAATCAATGGAATTACGAATATCAAGTTTTAGATAATCCGTCTGTATCAGATCAAGAATATGATGACAGAAGAAGGGAATTGGAAAAACTTGAAGAACGTTATCCAGAATATATAAGAGAAGACTCACCTACTCAAAGAGTAGGAGGAGGAGTTTTAGATCATTTTGAAAAAGCAACGCATAGCATCCCACTTTTAAGTTTAAGTAATGTTTTTAATGAGAGTGAAGTAATTTCTTTTGATGAACGCATAAAAAGGGAAGGAATTATTCCTCAATATGTGTGTGAATTGAAAATTGATGGTTTAGCGGTATCGTTAAAATATGAGAATGGGTTGTTAGTAAGGGCTGCTACTCGTGGAGATGGAATAATAGGAGAAGACATTACGAATAATGTTAAAACAATAGCTAGTATTCCCTTAAGACTTCAAGAAAATGTTGATATTGAGGTTCGTGGCGAAATATTTATGAGCAAGAAAACATTTGAAGAAATAAATAGTAAAAGGAAGGAAGCTGGTCAAGAATTGCTTAAAAACCCACGCAATGCTGCGGCAGGGAGTGTTAGAAATCTAGATTCTAAAGTTACAGCTTCACGTAAATTAGATGCTTTTCTTTATCATTTGCCAAATCCTCTTGAGTATAATATTGAGACTCATTATGATGCACTTAAATACTTAACAAAACTAGGATTTAAGGTTAATCCTAATGTTAAATACTTTGATACTATTGGTGAAGTGTTAAATTATATAACTGAATGGACTTCAAAAAGAGATAAATTGCCGTATGAAATAGATGGCATTGTTATAAAGTTAAATAACATTAAAGATCAACAACGTCTTGGTTTTACTGCCAAATATCCAAAGTGGGCAACAGCTTATAAGTTTCCTGCATCTGAGGTTATAACAAAACTTAAGGACATTATTTTTACTGTTGGTCGTACTGGTCAAGTAACACCTAATGCTGTTTTGGAACCTGCTTTTGTCCAAGGGTCTATGATTAGTAGAGCAACACTACATAATGAAAAAAATATAATTGACAAAAACATAATGATAGGCGATATGGTAGTTATAAGGAAAGCTGGAGACGTTATTCCAGAAGTAGTATCTGTTAAAAGGGAAAGAAGAACAGGAGAAGAAAAAGAATTTAAAATGATTAGCCATTGTCCAATATGTAATAGTGAGCTTATCAAAAATGAAGAGGAAGCTGCATATTTCTGCTTAAATAATTTGTGTGATGCTAGAAAAATTGAAGGTCTTATTCATTTTGCTAGTAGAGATGCTATGAATATTGAAGGGGTAGGAGAAAGAATAATAGAAGATTTTTATAACTTATCATTTATTAAAACAATTCCAGATATTTATATGTTGAATCAATATAAAGAAGAGTTGATGGAATTAGAAGGTTTTGGTGAAAAAAGTATAATTAATCTTTTAGAGTCTATTGAAAAAAGTAAATCTAATTCTTTAGAAAGATTAATCTTTGGATTAGGAATCAAGCAAGTTGGTAAAAAGATGGCTAAAACATTAGCTGAAAAATATTTAAATTTAGATAATTTAATGAATGCTAGTGAAGAAGAGTTGCTTCAAATAAAAGATGTTGGTTCTGTTATTGCAAAAAGTATAGTTGAATTTTTTGATAATGAAAAGAATATTAACATGATAAATGGATTGATAGAGATCGGCTTAAACACAAGTTATTTAGGTCAAAAAATAATTACTACTAATAGTGATATAAGTGATAAAACCTTCGTTATTACGGGTACATTAAGTAGATCGCGAAATAAAATAAAAGAAGAACTTGAATCTTTTGGTGCAAAAGTAACAGATAGTGTTACTTCAAAAACAGATGTACTGATTGTAGGTTCTGAAGCTGGAAGCAAGTTGGACAAAGCTAAAAAATTGAATATTACAATTTGGGATGAAGAGAAGTTAAATGAAATGATACAAAAAAAGGCTGCTTAAAAAGCAGTCTTATTTAATTTTCTAGATCTTAAAACGGATTCTAATCTAGTTGCTCTTAAAACTTGATTATCCAATGAACCAAAAGAGATAGAAAGTTCTAATACTAAACCATTTTTGAATAATATCGAAGCGTTTTTTTCTTGTTTTTTATATTTATCAATGTTTTTTAAAGAAACCCAACAACATTCATATAAACGTGGAGAACTAGTTGGAAAGAAAATGATTTCTTTGCTTTCTTCAATAATAACAGGTGCCTTATGAGAAACACCTATTAATTTTTTTGTGCCTTTAGCTCTCCCAAGATAAGAAGAACCAAAAAATGAGCAGCTATCTTCGATAATTTGCATAGGTGTTTTTTTAACAATTAAGGTATTGTCTTTTTCAATCACCTTTGAACAAAAATTTTCGATAGGTATTATCGCCAGTGTTTCAGCTGATATTTCATACGTTGACATTTTGTGCCTCCTTTCTTACGTGATATAGTATTTTTCCGTATTGGAAAATACAATTCCTCTATTTTACATAGGTAAAATGCGAAAATTGACTTATTTTGTCGAAGTTGATAAATATAAATAAAAAAACAGAAAAGTTTATATTTTTTCTGTTTTTGTAGAATCATTTTTATTTTAGTAACGTTTTAACAATTCGATTTTGATTTAGTATATCATAAAATTCTTCAGCTTTATTTTGTTCTGCATTTTTCTTCTCAAACCATTCATTTAGTTTTAATTGAATATTTATTGAAGTTATAGTTGGTAGGGAACTAAACTCATGATAATATTGTAACATTCTATCATTTGCAACTATAAAATCTATTATGTCCTCTCTGTCACTATACTTTTCAAAATACTTTATTAACCCTGGTAAATTAGAAGTGAAATATAATCTTTCCATTTCCTTAGGATCATCGAAGAATAATTCAAGCATTCTAGCAATTCGAACTTGAGCTTTGTATGATTTTCCATCTTTATTAAAATATCTTCTAGTTAATAACTCAGTATAACCTTCATTGATTGCACGACCAATAGATGCTCCATCTTTAAGTTGCCAAAAACCGCTAAGTAATGTATTGGTTTTTTCGTCATAAATTGTTGAAGCGAGATGAAGAAGCTCGTGTTCAATTGAGGATTTTGCTGAGTAACTTAATTTGTTGTTTCGGCCGTTATATGAACCTCCCATTCCCATGATGCGTAACATAGGACTTTGTACAACTTCTACTGTTTTAAGATTTTTATAAAGTGTTTGTAAATTGTGAAAATCAACATTTTCTTCAAGTACCCTAATTGCCTCCTTTAATAGTTTTAACTCTGACATTTTGATACGATTTCTTTCTGCTCTTAACTCTCTAGCTGTCAATTGCTTTGTATCTGGCAGCTTATCAACTAACAATCTCTCTTCAAATTTTGATAGTTTATACAGGTTATTTTTATGAGTAAATACATTCCCACAATAAAGACCGCCAGCAATTGTAATTAAGTTTTGAGCCATTTCGGCCAATACTTTTCCTAATTCTACTTCATTCATATACTATAACCACCTTAAGTAAGAGGTATTATATAACAAATTACCATTATTTACAACTAGAAAATTGCCATAATTAACCATATATCAAAAAATAATAAATTAACAAAAAAGATGTTAGTATGTTATAATATTATAATGTATAAATGTATAAGAAATGAGGGATACAATGAAATCTTTGCCAAAGGAAAAAGTGTTATATGTTGCTGATTTAGGTAAAATAAGCATCAGTGAAGATGAAATTGAAAAATTTGGTTATGGTCTTAAACAAATACTAGACGAAATTGAAAAAATTAATCAAGTAGATCTTAAAACTGATGAAATATTAATATCACCAACAGATAACAAAAATGTTTATCGTGATGATGAAGTGTTAGATATGATTACAATTGAAGATGCTTTAAAAAATGCTCCTAAAACAAAAGGTAATTTTGTAGAAGTGGTGAGGGTTGTCAATGACTAAATATTTAGATTTATCTTTAATTGAAATAAACGATTTATTAAAAACCAAAAAAATAAAACCTATTGATTTAGTTAACGAAGCGTTTATCCGCATCGAACAAAACAAAGATTTGAACTGTTTTATAACATTAAATAAAGAAGAAGCTGTAAAAAAGGCTATGGAATTAGAAAATGAAGAAGTTGACAATGTTCTTTTTAGTATACCTATTGTTATAAAGGATAATATTGTAACAAAGGATTTAAGAACAACATGTGCATCTAAAATGTTAGACAATTTTATTCCAGTATATGATGCAACGGTTATTGAAAAAATAAAGAATAAAAATATGATTATTATTGGTAAAACTAATATGGATGAATTTGCTATGGGTTCATCAAATCAAACTAGTTATTATGGTCCTGTTTTAAACCCTTGGAACAAATCGAAGGTATCGGGAGGTTCAAGTGGTGGATCTGCTAGTGCTGTTTCATCACGCATTGTACCATTTGCCTTAGGTTCTGATACAGGTGGATCAATTCGTCAACCAGCAGCGTTTACAGGTGTTGTTGGTTTAAAACCGACTTATGGTCGCGTTTCTAGATATGGTCTTGTAGCTTTCGCTTCCAGTTTTGATCAAATAGGCCCAATGACTAGAAATGTTTTTGAAAATGCTCTTTTATTAAACGCTATCGTAGGACATGATGAAAAAGATATGACTAGTTCGAAAAAGGAAGTAGAAGATTTTACACGTTTAATAGGTGAAGATGTGCATGGTATGAAAATTGCTATACCAAATTATTACATGAGCGATACAGTAAACAAGGAAATAAAAAACCGCATCCTTTATGTCATTGATCTATTAAAAAGTAAAGGGGTAACCTTTGAATACATAGATATTGATTATATTAAATATTCTGTTCCTTTATATCAAATAATCGCTTTAGCTGAAGCTTCTTCTAACTTGGCGCGTTTTGATGGTGTAAGATATGGATATCGTACAAATAACTTTAATAACTTAGACGAATTATATAAAAACACTAGAGCAGAAGGTTTTGGGGATGAAGTAAAGCGAAATATAATGATTGGTTCGTATGTGTTAAGTGGAACAAATATAAAAACATATTATGATAAAGCTTTAAAGATGAGAAAAGCTATTAGTGATAGTTTGGATGAAATACTATCAAAATATGATTTAATAATTGGTCCTACTACAACGACAACGGCTTATAATTTAGGTGAAGGACAAGATGATGCAGTAAAAAGTTTCCTTGATGATATGCTTACTATTCCTGCTAATATGGCAGGGCTTCCAAGCATGAGTTTACCAATTGGTTTTGATAATGATGGAATGCCAATTGGTATGCAAATTATTGGAAAAAAATTTGATGAAGCTTTGATTTATAAATTAGCAGCAGCAGTCGAAAAAGAACTTAATCTTGATTTAGATAATAAAGGAGGAAAGTAAAATGGCATTAATTCCAACAATTGGTATAGAAGTTCATGTTGAATTAAAAACCAAATCGAAAGTATTTTCACCATCTCTTAACGCTTATGGTGAAATTGCTAATAGTAAAACTAATGTTAGCGATTTAGGTTATCCAGGTACTTTACCAACTTTAAATAAAAAAGTTATCGATTTAGCTATAAAAGCTTGTTTCGCGACAAACTGTCACATCACTCCTAAGATTTATTTTGATCGTAAAAACTATTTTTATCCTGACCTATCCAAAGGTTATCAAATAACACAAGCAGCTACTCCTATTGGATATGATGGATATATAGAAATAGAAGTAAATGGAAAAGTTAAAAAAATAGGTATTGAACGTCTTCACATTGAAGAAGATACAAGTAAAAGTATTCACGAAGGAGATTCCACTTTACTTGATTTTAATAGAGCAGGGGTTCCTTTAATTGAAATTGTTACTAAACCAGTAATAGAAAGTGCTGAAGAAGCTGTTTTATATTTAGAAAAACTACGTGAAGTACTTCTTTATGCAGGAGTAAGTGATGTCAAAATAGAAGAAGGAAGTATGAGATGTGATGCTAATGTATCATTAAGAGAAAGTGATAGTGATGTGTTAGGTGTTAAAACCGAAATAAAAAACATTGGTTCTATCTCAAGTGTTAAAGCTGCAATAAATTATGAAATAGATCATCAAAAACAAATGTTAGAAAAAGGAGAAAAAATTACTGTGCAAACAAAACGATATGATGAAAAAAGGGAAATGACAATTCTTATGAGAACTAAAGAATCAAATACAGATTATCGTTATTTTCCAGAGCCAGACATTCCTTATATATATATAGATGAATATTGGATAAATGATATAAAAGAACAAATGCCTATAATGCCTGACAAATTAAGAGGAAAGTATAAGACGTTAAGTATTAGCGATGTAGCAATCAATGCCTTAATTGCACATAAAGAGCTTACTTTTTTCTTAGAAAAGGTTATGGATAAAAAGGTTAACCCTGTAATCAGTGCTAATCTTTTAACAGGTGATGTACTTATGTTTTTAAATAAGCATAATATTACAATAGATGAAACAAAACTTGCTGTTGATAATTTTGCTAGTTTAGTAAACCTTATTGATACTGGTGAAATTTCTTCAAAAATGGGTAGAGAATTATTAAGTGATTTGATTACCGATGGTGGAAATGTAGAGGAACTACTAAAAACTAAGGGAATGAAACTAATTAGTGATGAAGAAACAATCAAAAAGTTAATTGAAGAAGTAATATCAGATAATGTAGAAGTTGTAAATGATTATAAAAATGGTAATGAAAGAGCCTTTAAATATTTAATAGGTCAAGCGATGAAAAAGAGTCGTGGTCAAGCAAATCCAAAAATTTTGAATGAATCTTTATTGAGAGAATTAAATAAATAACAAAAATAAGGAGTATTACAATGAAAATAGGTATAGTAGTTTATTCACAAACAGGAAACACTTTATCTGTTGCATCTAAACTTTATGAAGAATTAAAACAAGAGGGTAATAAGGTATCACTTATAAGGGTAGAAGCAAAAAGAAGCATAAAACAAAATGTCTTTGAAATCATAAAAACACCAAATGTTGAAGAATATGATATAATTGTTTTTGCATCTTTTGTAGAAGCTTTTCGTTTAAATCCTGTAATGAAAAAATACTTAGAAAATATTGAAACTCTAAAAAATAAAAACATCTTTGTCTTCATAACCCAAATGCTACCATATACTTGGTTAGGAGGTAATCAAACTCTTAAACAAACGATCAATATATGTGAGCAAAAAGAAGGTAATATTATTGGTAGTGGTATAATAAATTGGAAAAACAAATTACGTGACGAAAAAACACATGATCTTATAGATAAAATAGTGAGTCAATTAAAAGGAATAAAACAACATGAAAAAAAGCACTAAAGTAATCTTAAGTATCTTTATAATAGCGTTTATCTTAATTTTTCTTACTGTGAAAATTATTATGTCTCAAGTTGAAAGTAATTTAAATGCATTACTTAATGCAAAAATAAAGAAAATAAATCTTAACTCAATAGAAGACGGAAAATACTTTGGTAGTTATGAAGTGGTTCCAATAGCAGTAGAAGTTTTTGTAACTGTATCAGATCATCAAATAAGTAAGATAGAAATTGTTGAACATGAAAACGGACAAGGCACTCCTGCTGAAGCAATTATAGATAGGGTTATTGAAAACCAATCATTAGAGGTGGATGTTATTGCAGGAGCTACCTATAGTAGTAAAGTTATATTAAAAGCTATCGAAGATGCACTAGACAATGCGTACTAAAATAATTGTGTAAATTGAACAAACCAGTTATTTATAGTATAATAAGTTGAGGAGAGTAAAAAATGAAAATAATAAAGAAATATAAATGGTTTATTTTAGGTTTCTTCATTCTTTTAGCAATCATCGCCGTTTGGCTAGGCAAGGATTTGCTTTTGAATATAGATGGTGCATTGTATGGCCATAGATTGGAAGGAATTGAAGATGTACCTATAACAAATGAAACTAAAAAGGAAATTTCTGATTTTCTTTCGAGTACAGAGGGTGTAGAAAAGGTAAAAATTTATGTACATGGTAAGATACTCAATATTATTATTTGGGTAGATGATACAATGACAGTGGATAAAGTAAAAGAAATTTCTAATGCTGCATTAGAAAAATGTAGTGAAGAACAAAAATCTTTTTATGACATTTCATTCCTCATTGATTATGCAAAAGAAACAGAAGATAAAAAATTCCCTATGATAGGTAATAAAAATAAAAACAGTAAGCAGATTGTTTGGTAGTAGGTGATAAAATGAAAGGCAAAAAAAGTACTAAGTGGCTTATAATAGTTTTAGCAATATTAATTGTTACTGCCAGTATAATTTTGTATAATACTTTTAATACAGAAGGTCCAAAAGATGGTGTTAAACTTAATCTTTTTGAACAACGTTGGATACAAAATAATAAAAATAAAATTATTAACATCTCAATTCCAAATAATATACCAGTCTTCAGTTACGAAGGTAGTGGTATAGCCTTTTCCTTTTTAAATTTCTTTGAAGAGGGAACGGAATTAGAATTAAACAAAGTGCCATATATTGAATTGGATGATAGCACAGCTAATAGTATAAGAATTCTTAGAAATAGCCAAAAAACAAGTAATAAAGATTTATTGTTTTATTTAGATAATTATGTTTTAGTAAGTAAAACTCAGGTCGTTAAAAAACCTGTGGATCAATTGACTGGAACAATAGGTGTTTTAGATATAGACTTTAATGATGTTTCATCATATTTGGTTGGTAACAAATTAACTTTTACAAGAGTTGACGATATTGACAATTTAATTTTAATGTTAAATGAAGGTGAAGTTGATTATATAATCGTACCTGAATTGTTATATCTAGATGTGATAATTGAAAATGATTTTTATATTATTAATACATTAAACAATTTATCGTTAAAGTATGTTTTAACTCTTTCTGAGGATGGTGGAAACTTAAACGATATTATAAAAAAATATTATAAAGAATGGACTAATAACTATCTAGCTGACAATTATTACACCGAGTTATTAAATTTATATACATCTATTAAACAAATAGATGATAAAAGCAAGACCGATTTTAAAAGTAAAAGATATATCTATGGTTATGTTGAAAATCCACCTTATGAAGTTAACAAGAATGGTGAATTGGCTGGTTTAAGTGGTGAATTTATTAAATCCTTTACAGCTTTTTCCGAAATTGAATTTAACTTTAAAAGATATGAAAATGTTAAAGAATTAAATAAAGCATTAGAAGAAGGTAAAATTGATATAGCTCTAAATTATCATGATTTAAATACAGCTAATACATATAAAACAGTAGATATATTATATAGCGACTATATTATTCTAGTAAAAGATGGAAATTACATTATAGATACAATTAAATCTCTTGAAGGAGAAACGATTTATACTCTAAAGGATTCTAAATTGTCTAGTTATATTAGCAAAAATAGTAGATTTAATGTTAAAGAAGTAGATAGAATAGAATTGTTAAAAAACAGAAATCTTATTTTAATGGATTATAAAACATATACATATTATAAAAATGATTATTTTAACGATTATAATGTTGTATATCAAAACAAAATAGATACTAATTATGGATATGTAATAAAGAAAAAAGATATAAATGATGTATTTTATAATGTTTTCAATTATTATATATCGACCTTAAATCATAAGCAGTATGAAAATGTGGGTATAAAAAAAATAATGACTAAAGCCTTTTATATAGATTTATCATTATTATGGCTTTATGTTATATTGATTCCTATCTTTATTGGTTTAATGATTCTTATTGTGAGAAAAAGAAAAAAGATAATTAAAGTAAGAAACGATATTAAATTAAAATACATAGATCCTTTAACATCTCTTAAAAACAGATATTATTTAAATACTAATATTGCAAAATGGGAAGAGAATAAGATATATCCACAAGCAATAATAGTAATTAATATCAATAATTTAAAAGATATTAATGACGCTTATGGTTATGAAGGCGGCGATCAACTTATAAAAGCAGCTGCTAACATACTTATAAATAATCAAATTGAAAAAACGGATATAATAAGAACAGATGGTAATGAATTTGTTATATACATGGTTGGTTATGAAGAAAGCGCTGTTATAGCTTATGTTAGAAAACTATATCGTTTACTAAAAGATTTACCATATGAATACGGTGCATCATTAGGATATAGTATGATTGAGGATGATATAAAAACAATAGAAGATGCTATTAATGAAGCTATCTTAGATATGATAACTAATCGTGAAGCGAAACAAAATAATGATATTTAGGGGACTGATATGTTAGACAATGTAAAAAAGTTGTATAATAACATAAAAAAAATAAACGAAAAACCTATAATGAGCATTTTGCCTGGTCAACTTGCTTTCTTTTTTGTACTGTCAATTCCACCTCTTATATCACTAGTAGGTATAATAGGAAGCGCTTTATCAGTATCAACTGAAAGTTTTATCAATTTTATTAATGCTTCATTTCCAGCGTCTACAAGTAGTTTGATTATACCAATTATTGAAGGTACAGGTATTAATTTTAGTTTAATTGCTTTCATAATTGGTTCGTTACTAATGGTTTCAAAAGGCGCTAATGCAATTATAGTTACTTCAAATGTATTATATGATGTTTATGAAGATGATAAAATTAAAAGACAAATAAAATCGTTGTTTTTGGTTATAATGTTAGTAATCCTTTTAGCATTTATCATTATTGTTCCAGTATTTGGGGATACTATTATGTCGCTATTAGGAAATATAAAACAACTTGAAAATATTTTTGAAGAATTAATGTTTGTTTACAATGCTATAAAATTGCCTATATCATTCATTTTTATTTATTTTGCAATAAAATTAATATATACTATTGCACCAGATAAGTCAGTAAAAAGTAAGGAAGTAACTTATGGTGC
The DNA here is from genome assembly GCA_012837765.1 of Mollicutes bacterium. Lineage (GTDB taxonomy): Bacteria > Bacillota_I > Bacilli_A > RF39 > UBA660 > UBA5348. Next base: position 20,572 of record DUQO01000043.1, read on the forward strand.
TTTATTCACAACGCTATTTTGGATAATAAGCACTAATTTTTATACATATTATGTAACAAAATTTGCAAAGTATGATGTTTTTTATGGTAATATCGCTAATTTAATAATTCTTCTACTATGGATTTATTTGTTGTCTTACATTTTTGTTCTAGGCATGGCTTTAAATGCTGGTACATATTCCCTGGAATTAAAATCAAAAAAAGGCAAATAGTAATAATGAATGCATAAAGCATTCTATCAATAGACTATATTCATGTAGATCTATTAATTAGATAAAGTGGTTGTGAAGACCACTTTTATTTTGAAAAAAAATAAATTAGTGATATACTTATATAGAACTATTTGGAGGACTATATGAGGAGACTAACAGATTTATTAAAGAATATAAAACTAAAATTTAATTATAAGCAATATGTTCGAACTAACATATTGTTCTTTACTACAACCTTTTCATTGTTAATAAATGCTATATTGATAAGAATAATGACGGTTGGAAATTTTCTAGAAGTAAAACCAGTTGTAGCAGATTTTGCAATTATCCTTGTTTTATTATCTCCGGCATATTTATTAAAACCTAAAAAACAAATAATATATTTTACAATTATATCAATTTTGATGACCACAATATGTGTTATAAATAGTATGTATTTTACATATTATTCTTCTTTTGCGTCAGTATCTTTGATAAGTACATCCCTGCAAGTCATAAATGTAGCGGAAGCGGTGACGGAAAATGTCATGCAACTTAGGGATTTTATTTATTTGTGGCAACCCATAGTTGTATTGTTTGTTCATTTTAATTTAATTAAGAAAAACTATTATCGTATTGTTGAAAAAGTAGAAAAGGGTAAACAAAGATTGTTAGGAACATTTATAACAGGCCTTGTTATGATAGGAATCTTTTTTTCAACTTTAACAGCACTTGAAATAGGACGTTTTTCAAATCAATGGAATAGAGAATTTCTAGTTATGAAATTTGGTATTTATACCTATCAATTAAATGATATTGTAAGAAGTTTAGAGCCTAAAATAACAGCAGCCTTTGGATATGATGAAGCTGTTCGCGAAATACGACAATATTATGAGGAAAATAAAAGAGACATCAAAACAAATAAGTATACTAATATATTTAAAGGTAAAAACCTACTTATGATTCATGCTGAAAGTATTCAACAGTTTGTTATGGATTTGACCTTCAATGGTGAAGAAGTTACTCCTAATTTAAATAAGCTTGCTAAAGAAGGAATGTTTTTTTCTAACTTCTATAGTCAAGTAGGAGTAGGTACTAGTAGTGATACAGAATTTACATTAAGTACATCACTTATGCCATCCACAAATGGTACTGTCTTTGTTAGTTATTGGGATCGTGAATATATTACTATTCCAAAATTATTAAAAGAAAAGGGCTATTATGCATTTAGTATGCATGGTAATAAAGGTGATATGTGGAATCGTTTGGTTATGCATAAAGAATTAGGATACGACCGTTTCTTTAATCGTAATGATTATGAAATTGATGAAGTGATTGGTTTTGGTTTATCTGATAAATCTTTTTTTAGGCAATCAATAGAAAAAATTAAGACTATATCTAATAAACATTCTAAATATTACGGAACATTAATAATGTTAAGTAATCATACCCCATTTGATGATCTTGATAAATATGGTGAGTTTCCTGTTGATTATAAGATAAATATAGTGAACGAAGATGGGATTGAAGAAGAAATAACAAGACCTTATATGGAAGGGACCTCTATGGGAAACTATTTAAAATCAGTTCACTATGCAGATGCTGCAATAGGAGAGTTTATTGCTGGTTTAGAAACAGAAGGGTTACTTAAGGATACAGTAATTGTAATATATGGTGATCACGATGCTAGATTGCCTAAAAAGGACTTTATTAGACTTTATAATTATGATCCATATACTGATACAATGAAAGATGTAAATGACCCTACATATAGATCGTTTGATTATTATGAATATGAATTAAATAGAAAAGTACCATTGATTATTTGGTCAAAGGAAAAGATGCTTAAAACAGAAGTATCTGAAATGATGGGGATGTATGATGTTCTACCAACATTAGGTAATATGTTTGATTTTAGAAGTGAGTATCAACTTGGAAATGATATCTTTAGTGTAGATAATAATGTTGTAATCTTTCCAAATGGGAATTGGCTCACCAAAGATATATACTATAACAATCAAAAACAAGAATTTAAACTGCTCAATGATAGTGCAGTTGTGTCACAAGAATATATCAATAAATTTTCTAAAATAGCATACGATAAAATAAATGTTTCAAATAACATTATTTTGTTTGACTATATTAGAAAATCAAAAGAAACAGAAAAATTGTTAGAAACATATAAGAACTGAGGTGAACAAAGTGAAGAAAAAGTTAATACTAATTATATTGATTATAACACTATCAATTTTAACGTTTCTTTTAATAATAAAATATGTTAGAAAAAATAATGTCGAAGATGAAGCAAAGATAATAAATAAGATTGAGGAATATGGATATGTTCTTGAAGATAACATGCCAAAACTTCATAAAACATATTTTGATGAGTTAGTAGAACTTTTAAATAAAACAGATATTGATGAAGAAAAGTATGCTAATTTGGTCGTTAAACTGTTTATAAGCGATTTTTATAATATTGAAAATAAAATAACTAAAAATGATGTGGGTGGTTTGCAATATATTCACAGCACCATTAAAGATAACGTAGCTTTGAATGCTAGAAACACCATTTATAAATATATAGAAAATAATATTGACGGTAAAAGAACACAAGAATTACCAAAAGTAACAGATGTAAATATAGTTGATACAAAACAAGTAACATATACATATGGTGATCAAAGGGATGAAAAAGCATATATAGTAAAAGTAAGTTGGAAATATAAAGCTGATTTAGGATATCAAAAGGAAGCTTCTATTACACTTGTACATGAAGGAAAAAAACTTAGTATCGTTGAATTAAAATAATAAATAGTTATATTAAAGAAAGTACTTATTTAAATAAGTGCTTTTTTAGACATTAGTTGACATAAAACCTAGCATTTTAACGCCACTTATTTCTTTAAACTAACTTTTTTGTTATAATTATTATGAGGAATAATGTAATCTGTTACATATATTTTAAAGGAAGGTGGCGCGTATGAGAAAGATTAATGATATTTTTCATAAGATAATTTCTTTTGTGTTATCTTTTTCGTTTTGTTTATCATCCTTTGCTAATCCTATAAAAGCGTATGCTCAAACGATTACTAAATCAATTGTAAACGATAATCATATTAGGGTAAGAACAGGAGCAGGCACAACGTTTTCTATTGTTCAAGTTGATGGAAAAGACCTTAAACTTAATGCCGGACATGTTGTTACTGTTTTAAGTGAAATTGAAAATCCTAGCGATAGTAATTGTGAATCTAGAATATGGAAAAACATAGAGTTTATATATGATAGCAAGTCTTACAATGGATATATGTGTGGCGATTACATTACAACCACTGTATACGAACCAATTGATGACAGTGATTTTGATGCTTATTTAATTAATGAGGGGTTTCCTGAAAGTTATTGGGCACAATTAAAAGAATTACATGCTATGCATCCAAATTGGAAATTTAAGGCTATAAAAACAGGAATTAGTTGGAAAACGATAGTTGATAACCAAAGTGCTGCAACAGGAAAAAGTTTAATTCAGACCTCTTATGACGGATGGAAAAACATAGATACATATATTTACAGCACTAATAAATTTAGAGATGATTATCGTGGTGGTGGACCAGGTTGGTATGCTGCAAGCAGAGAAATTGTATCTTATTACCTAGATCCAAGAAATTTCTTATCAGAAATTGATGTATTTATTTTCGAAAGAACATCATATGATCCAAGTAATCATACATTAGAAGGTGTTGAACGAATATTAAAAGGAACATGGATGGAAAACAAAATTGTTGAAGGAACTACGAAGACTTATGCACAGGTATTTATAGATGCTGCAATAGATTCTCAAGCAAGTCCTTATTTTTTAGCATCTCGTGTAATTCAAGAACTAGGGCGTTCTACACCAAGTTCTATTATTTCAGGTACAATAGCAGGATATGAAGGGTATTACAATTATTATAATATCAATGCAACAGGTTCATCTGTTCCTTCAGAAATAATTGCCAGAGGTTTAAATTATGCAAAAAGTAAAGGTTGGGATAGCAGGTATAAGGCAATTCTAGGTGGTGCTAAATGGATAGCTGATGGTTATATTAATATTGGGCAAGATACCCTTTATACTCAAAAATGGGATATAGTAGGAGATTTATTTTCTCATCAATATATGCAAAATATTCAAGCTCCTGCAAGCGAAGTTACCTCTGTATATCGAAGTTATTTAGAAATGGGAATTATCGATATAGGCTTTATTTTTAACATTCCTGTATACGATGACATGCCGTCATCGCCAGTTCCGTTACCTAGTAAAGAAAACCCTATTTCTTATTTAAGTTCTATCTCAATTAACAACAATAGTTTAACAACATTTAGTTATGATAAAGATACATATCATTATACCGTTTCTTCTGACGCATCAACTATTGATATTAAAGCTCTACCAAAAATTAATGGTGCAAAGGTAACTGGAACAGGCATTATAAACTTGGAAGATGATGTGACTAATATTGAACTTGTTGTTACAGCGTTGAATGGTAATCAAAAGACCTATAAAATTATAGTTACTAAGAGTGCTGAAGTTAATGCCAACATTGACGAGGTTATGGTTAATAGTGGAATGAAGTATGATGATAACTTTATATGGGGATTAGAACTTGGAACTCATTCAAGCGTTTTGATAAATAACATAAAAAACGTTAATGCCAATACTAATGTTTCAATAATGAATAGTCAAGGAACACCAAAAAAAGAAGAGAAGATGTCTACTGGTGACAAAATAATAATATCAATAAATAATGAGACCAAAACATATGATTCAGTAGTATATGGTGATGTAAGCGGAGATGGGGAAATTACAGTATTAGATTTATTGAAAGTTCAAAAGCATATCTTAGGATCTGCAAAACTTAATAGTTCAAGTAGTTACTATAAAGCAGCGGATGTAAGTAAAGATTCAAATATTACAGTATTAGATTTATTGAAAATTCAAAAACACATCTTGGGTTCTAGCCCTATTTCACAATCATAGGAGGCAATATGAGACATAAATTTTTAACTTTTCTATTTATTTTATTAACAAGCTTTGGAATAGCCGTAACAAAAGCAGAAGCTGCAAGTGCAACCATTAGTGTTACCGCTTCACCGACAAAAGTGGTGGTAGGAAACACGGTAACTGTAACAGTGAAACTATCTTCAGCATCCTCATTAGGTGCATGGAACTTCGATGTTATGGCATCTTCTAATTTGACACTTACATATAGTTCTTTTCAAAATTCATTATATGTAGCTGATGTTGCGTCTTCTACTAATCAAAAATCAAAAACATATACTTTTAAATTTAAAGCTAAATCAAGTGGAACAGCAACTGTTGCAATAAAAAATTCATATGTATTAGATTATGATGAAAACGTTATGTCTACAACCAATGGCTCTAGAACTATTTCAATTATTACACAAAAGCAATTGGAAGATTCGTATAGTAAAAACAATAATTTAGCAAGCCTTTCAATACAGGGAGCTACTTTATCACCTGAGTTTAATAAAGACGTATTAGAATATACAACTGAATTACCACCAGAAACTACTAAAATAAATATTGAAGCTTCAGTAGAGGATAAAAAGGCAAGTGTTGCTGGTGTAGGCGAAATAGATGTAACAGATGGCAATAATCGTCTTGAAGTAAAAGTTACAGCTGAAAATGGTACTGTTAAAACATATGTTATCAATGCAGTAGTCAAAGAATATAATCCAATTGAAGTAAAAATAGGAGAATCAAAATATACTGTTGTTAGAAAAAAAGCAATGTTAGAAGCGCCAAGAAATTACACTGAAACAACGATAACTATGAACGATGAACAAATACCTGCATTTACAAATGAAATAACTAAATTTACCTTGATAGGTTTAAAAGATAGTGAAGGTAATATTGATTACTATATTTATGATCAATCTAATGATACATATACTTTATATATGGAATTATCTTTTGATAAACTTGTTTTTTATCCTATGGAAGTGGATGCTAAAGATATTTCAAAGGAATACAAAAAGACTTCTGTTCTTTACGGAGACCAAGAAGTAGAAGCTTACAAAATAAAAGCAAGTTCTCGTTTTGCTCTATTATATGGTATGAATGTTGAAACAGGGGAAAAGGCATATTATTTATTTGATACAAAAGATAACACTTTACAATATTACAATTCTGAAGAAATGGATATATTAAACAAAGAAAACAACAAATTTTTTGTTGCAATAATTATTTTAGGAGTAGTATCACTTCTATCAATAATTCTTAATATTCTTCTTTTAATTGTTATGTATAAAGAAAAAAAGACAAGAAAAGTTTCTAAAATGAATAAAAAGAATAATAAAAACACTTCTAATCAATAGGAGTGTTTTTATTATATTGAACCATTTAATCTGTTTCCTCATCAATTTCAGGAGGGGGTTCAACTTCTTTTTCATATGAATAGTATTCTATAATCATTGTTTTATTAAGGACATCGTAAATTTGTTTTCCAATTAAGTCTTTAGTTTGAGAAACAACTTTATTATTGTCTTCTTCTACTTCTGTTGAAACCTTTTTTAAAGTAATGATAAATGGAAAATATGTTATATTCTTTTTCCATGCATTTACTTCGTTTATTGTTTTATCACTAAAATCAGGTATTGTACAAAGTTCATTATCTTTATCTTCTTCGCTTGTACAGTCAATTTTAACGTTTTGAACAGGGTCCTTTTTCTTAATTATGTTTAATGTAATTCCAGTTGTTTTGTTAACTAATGATAATAATGAGTTAGCAGGAATACTTTGATATGTAATTTGACCTTCTTTATATTTTTCTTCACTTGATTCCACAGTGTTAAAATTAATTGTAATGCCTTTACTATTACCCCAATTAGTAGCTTGTTCCTTTGTGTACCCTGTGAAGTCTGGAACTAATTGTATTTTAGCTTCGTTATAAACGCCGTTCCCAATAATTGGTTCAACATAAGGCGTGTTTATTGAAAAGGAAAAGGTTTTAATAATTGTTGGATTTTTTAGACCAAGATTGATCTTCATTGCTTCTACAATCTCGTTTAAACTACCCTTATAATATATTTGATTCGACAAGTTTATTTTTGATCTTTCATCATATATATATTGTCCGTATGTCTTTAATTGTAACTTTTGAAAAGTTATAACATCACCATCAGCTTGTGATTTAGATATAATACTTTTACCAACATTATAGAAAGACAATATTTGATTGGTTGTAAGGTTTGTATCCATACTTTTTTCTAGTAAATCTAATATTTCATAAAGTTTATTTATATCTCGAATATCTTTTATTTTATTAGCCAGAGCTCTAATTACTAACTGTTGATTTTGTCCACGCACAATGTCGCTTCTTTCACCTTGGTTCCATTGTGGTCCACATGCCTTTGGCCATGTGTGGCGATTTCTAGTAAGTGCTAAAGCTTGTTCTCCATTTAAGGTTTGTATTCCTTTTTCTACGTATACAGTATTTGCGCCCCACTGACGTCTACTATTTTGTTCACAAAAACTATATGGAACATCTACTTGAATACCACCAACTGCATCAACTAATTTGACCAGTCCTGTAAAATTTATTTTAACATAGTAATTAATATCTATATTCATAAAGTTCTCAACTGTTTTTATGACACACGATTCACCACTCCACCCAGAGTGTGTTATCTTATTTTGAATATGATTCTTCATACACATTATAGGTACAAAAGTATCTCTTGGAATACTTACCATGGTAGCATTTAAGGTTTTAGGGTTAAAAGTTAAAAGCATAATTGTGTCAGCATTAAATGATGTAGGAAGACCTTCTAAATCATCATCAGATGATTGAACACCTAATATAAGCATGGTAAAAGGATCTTTAATGCTTACATTGTAATTATTCGAAATGTTTTCTTGTTTTTCCATTACTTTGGTTTTGGTAATAAGAACTTTTGTTGTTTCGCTAATATTTCCGAAATGTTCAATTGAACCATATGTTGATGCATACTGACTTGATATAAAAATTGCATCGATATTCTCATCGTATAAATCATTTAGCATCAATATAAAATTATCATATTGTACAAGACTGTTTTTATCAATGTTCTTCTCTTTAATAATTTCTTGACTTATCACATAACCTTCGATACTATTAGTATCTTTAATAATTCCTATTTTTTTATTTTTTAAGTTATCAATATCTATATTTGTTTTAGATAGAGCAACTAAACTAGTACCATATGTAACTTTACTCTTATTCATGTTGCTGATTGAAGAATAGGCTTTATCGATGTAATGACCACCTATAGTAAATACAATGGTCAAAAGTAAAAAAGGTATTGTAAATAAAATAGCATGTTTCTTTTTTCCTTTTTTAATTATTTTGATGGATAGAAAAAAACCTAAAATAATTAGACCAACAATAAAAGCAATACCACAAAAACGAAGGGTATCTTCAATACCGTTTAATTTTAATATATTATATATAAGGAAAAGAGAACTAAAACCAAACAAAATTATAGTTAATATAGTTAAACTTTTCATTACTTTTAAAATACTTATAGTTTTCTTGCTCATCTTCAACCTCCATGCCTATATAATTATAAACTAAAAGAAATGTTATTACAATAAATATGTTTTAAAGTTTACTCATTTCTTCTTATACATATATTATATAATCCAATTATTTCATTGATACCACTAAAAAATGTATTTAACAAAAATTAAAGGGAATGTATAAAATGAAGAAATATCATTTTTTCTCTTGCATTTCATATAATGTTTTTGGTATAATTAGTTTCGTGTGACTGCTTAGATGTGCAAGGTTGCTGATACACCAGGTTAAGTTGTTCAACTAAACATTGGTTTTTCAGGTAATTTGTACGGAGCAAGTCTATACTAGATATAGGCGAAGGAGGAATATTATGGCAAGTAAAGTTCGTATTAAGTTGAAAGCTTATGATCACAGAATTTTAGATCAAGCTGCTATTAAGATTGTAGAATCAGTTAAAAGAACTGGTGGAACAGTTAGTGGTCCAGTACCATTACCAACTGAAATTCAAAAATATACAATTTTAAGAGCAGTACATAAATACAAAGATTCTCGTGAACAATTTGAAAGAAGAACTCACAAAAGACTTATTGACATCAATAATCCAAGCAAGGAAACAATTGAGGGATTAACTCATATTGATTTACCTAGCGGTGTTGATATTGAAATTAAATTATAATAAAAAATAGGAGGAAAAATATGAAAGGAATCTTAGGCCGAAAAATAGGGATGACACAAGTATTTACAGAAGAAGGTAAATTAATTCCTGTAACGGTAATTGAAGCAGAACCTAATATAGTAACACAAATCAAAAGTAAACAAACTGATGGTTACGATGCAATTCAATTAGGTTTTTCTACAAAAAGAGAAAAGTTAAGTAACAAACCAGAAAGAGGTCATGTTGCTAAAGCAAACACAACGCCTAAGCGCTTCTTAAGAGAAATTAGAGGTGTCGATATATCAAAATACACATTAGGTCAAGAAATCAAAGTTGATATTTTTGAAGTAGGTGAAGTAGTTGATGTAACAGGCACTAGTAAAGGCAAAGGTTTTCAAGGTGTTATAAAACGCTATAATTTAGCAAGAGGACCTATGGGTCACGGATCACAATACCATCGTGGTGTTGGATCAATGGGTAGTATGAGACCTATGCGTGTATTTAAAGGTAAAAAATTACCAGGACATATGGGTCATGAAACAGTTACTATTCAAAACCTTGAAGTTGTATCTGTAGATTTAGAAAACAACATTATATTAATTAAGGGAAATGTTCCAGGAGCAAAAAAGTCATTAGTAATCATTAAAACATCTACTAAAAAGCCAACTGTTAAAAGGGAAGCTCCTAATTTAAAAACTTATGTTGAAGAAGTATCAGAAACTACTGAACCAACAGATGAGGTTGTAGTAGAAGATACAGTAACAGAAGAAACAGTTGCAGAAGATGCAAATGAAGATGCTTTAGCTTCAGTAAACGAAGAATCATCACAAGAAAGCGAAGAACAATAATCACTTTGGTGGTTAGTTTGTGATGAAAGGAGGAAACAAGATGTTAAAAGTAGCTCTTTTAAATATAAAAGGTGAAAAAGTAAAAGATATAGAGTTAAATGAAAGTATTTTTGGTATTGAACCAAATGATACAGTTATTTATAACGCAGTTGTTTTAGCGAGGGCTTCGTTCAGACAAGGAACAGCAAAAGTTAAAACACGTAGTGAAGTTCGTGGTGGTGGCAGAAAGCCATGGCGTCAAAAGAAAACAGGTAACGCTAGACAAGGATCTATTCGTGCTCCACAATGGAGAGGCGGAGGTATAGTGTTTGGCCCAGCACCTCGTAGCTTCAGCAAAAAAATGAACAAAAAAGAACGCAAGTTAGCTCTTAAATCAGCATTATCTTATAAAGTGTCTGATAAGGAATTGATAGTGGTTGATAACTTAGCAATCACTTCTTCAAAAACAAAAGACATGATAGAAGTATTGAATAATTTAAAAATTGATAAACCAGCATTAGTTGTTGTCAAGGAATTAACTGATAACCTAATCCTAGGTACAAGAAATTTAGCTGATATTAAAGCTATTACTGCAGAAGAAGTAAATACATATGATGTACTTGCTTATGATTATTTATTAATAGCAGAAGATGCTATACAAGTATTAGAGGAGGTGCTTGCATAATATGAAAGAATATTTTGATATCATAAAGGCGCCAATCATTACTGAAAAAAGTAATAACATTGCATCTGATGATCGTAAATATGTTTTCAAAGTAGATGCAAGGGCAAATAAGACCCAAATAAAACAAGCGATCGAAAATATATTTAAAGTGAAAGTAGAGTCTGTTAATACGATCAATGTAAAACCTAAGAAAAAAAGAGTTGGTCGTTATGCAGGTATGACTAATAAATATAAAAAAGCCATCGTTACTTTAGCTGTAAATAATAAGATCGATCTATAAGGAGGATGTATATGCCAGTTAAGAATTATAAACCAATTACGCCTGGAAGAAGAGGCATGAGTACTCTTGTAAACACTGAGATTACTAAAAGTACTCCTGAAAAGAGTTTGGTTGTAACAATTACAAAAACAGGCGGTCGTAATAATCAAGGAAAAATTACTGTAAGACATAGAGGTGGCGGGGCTAAACGTAAATATCGTATTATCGATTTCAAACGTAATAAATTTAATGTTGAAGGAACCGTTACTGCTATTGAATATGATCCAAACAGAACAGCAAATATAGCTCTTATTACATATAAAGATGGTGAAAAAAGATACATCTTAGCACCATTAAATATTAAAATAGGAGACAAAATTATTAGTAGTGACAATGCTGATATTAAAATTGGTAATTCATTACCACTAATGAACATACCAGTAGGTACTACTATTCATAATATTGAATTAAAGCCTGGTAAGGGCGGTGAATTAGCTAGATCAGCTGGTAGTAGTGCTCAAATCTTAGGACGCGAAGGTAAATACGTTTTAGTAAGACTAAAAAGTGGAGAAATGCGTAATATTCTAGGAACTTGCCGCGCAACTATAGGTGAAGTAGGTAATACTGATTACGAATTAGTAAAAATAGGTAAAGCAGGTCGTGCACGTAATATGGGTATAAGACCAACTGTTCGTGGTTCAGTTATGAACCCTAATGATCACCCTCATGGTGGTGGTGAAGGTAAGGCTCCAATAGGACGCGCTCAACCAATGACACCTTGGGGTAAACCAGCTTTAGGATTAAAGACACGTAAAAACAAAAAAGCTTCATCAAAGCTAATTGTTAAACGTCGTACTAAATAAAGAAAGGGTGAAATAATGGCAAGAAGTATTAAAAAGGGACCTTATGTTTTTGATAGGCTACTAGCTAAAATCGAAAAGTTAAATGCAGAAAATAAAAAAGAAGTCATCAAAACATATTCTCGTAGATCAACAATTTTTCCATCTTTTGTCGGACATACAATTGCAGTACATAACGGGAAGGAATTTATACCTGTTTATATTACTGAGGATATGGTTGGTCATAAATTAGGTGAATTTTCACCAACACGTAAATTCACTGGACATGGCGGAAATAAATAAGTTTGGTATTATTCGGAAGGAGGACTACTATGGAAGTACGTGCGATAGCTAAAGGTGTTAGAATATCAGCTGACAAAGCTAGACTTACTATGAATCTTATTCGTGGTAAGAGCGTTATAGAAGCTCGTAATATATTAAAAAATTTACATAATAAAGCTTCTAGAATTATCATAAAAGTATTAGATTCTGCTGTTGCAAATGCAGAAAACAATAATGGATTAAAAAGAGAAAATTTATATATTCACAAATGTCACATAGATGAAGGCTCTGTTATAAAAAGAGTAATAATAGATTCAAGAGGTCATACTGGCCGTAACGATCACAAAACTAGTCATATAACAATTGTTGTGGCTGAAAAACAAGTATAGGGAGGTGTATCTGATGGGTCAAAAAGTTAGTCCGATTGGACTTAGAATAGGTATAAATAAAGATTGGCAAGCTAAATGGTACGCACCTAAAAATGAAGTTGGTGCTACATTAAAAAAAGATATTAAGATTCGTGAATTTTTAAATGAACGATTAAAAGATGCTGCTATATCGGACATTATTATTGAAAGAAGAAAAAATAATACTGAAATCCTTCTTCACACTGCTAAGCCAGGTATCGTTATTGGACATGGGGGATCAGAAATTGAAAAATTAAAGAAGGAACTAACAGCATTGATCGGCGAAAATATTAGAATTTCAATTATTGAAATAAAGAAACCAGATTTAGTAGCTCAAATAGTAGCAGATAATATTGCACGTCAAATAGAGGGTAGAGTATCTTTTCGTATAGCTCAAAAACGCGCTATTAGAAACACTATGAAAGCCGGTGCTAAAGGTATTAAGACACTTGTATCTGGTCGCTTAGGTGGAGCTGAAATGGCTCGTAGCGAAGGCTATACTGAGGGAACCATTCCTCTACATACTTTAAGAGCTAATGTTGATTATGCAACAAGTGAAGCACATACAACATTTGGTCTTATTGGTGTAAAGGTATGGATCTATAAAGGTGAAATTCTCCCAAGCAAGCAAAAAAAGGGAGGTAATAACAATGTTGATGCCAAAAAGAACGAAATATAGAAGACCTCATCGTATTAGATATGAAGGTAAAGCAAAAGGAAACACAAAATTACAATTTGGTGATTATGGTTTAATGGCAAAAGAAGGTGCTTGGATTACATCTAATCAAATTGAAGCAGCTCGTGTAGCTATGAATCGTTATATGCAACGAGGTGGTAAAGTGTGGGTAAATATATTCCCTCATTTAGCACTAACAAAAAAACCTCTTGAAACTCGTATGGGTAAAGGAAAAGGTGCACCTGAAAGTTGGGTTGCTGTTGTAAAAGAAGGCAAAATTATGTTTGAAGTAGCAGGAGTATCTGAACCCGTTGCAAGAGAAGCATTAAGATTAGCAATGCACAAATTGCCAATTAAATGTAAGTTTATAAAAAAGGAAACTGGTGGTGAAAGCAATGAAGGTTAATGAAATTAGAAACTTAACCACTGAGGAAATTATTAAAAAAATAGATGAAACAAAGGAAGAATTGTTTAATTTACGTTTTAAACAGGCTAGCGGGAGTTTAGAAAAGCCTCATCGCATAAACGAATTAAGAAAATTAATTGCGAGAGCTAAAACGGTCATTCGTGAACGTGAACTAAAGAAAGATTGAGGTGTTAAGTCCTAATGAAAAAGAAAAATCAAATAATTGGTAAAGTAATAAGCGATAAAAATGACAAAACAATTACAGTTGTTGTAGAAACATATCGTAAAGATAGTTTATATGGTAAACGTGTTAAATACACGAAGAAATATACAGCTCATGATGAAGCTAATGTTGCTAAAGTAGGCGACAAGGTTTTACTTGAAGAAACTAGACCATTATCTAAAATGAAACGCTTTCGTTTAGTTAAAGTTTTAGAAAAAGCTGTAATTCTATAATCTTATAAACTCTTAAGGAGGAGGTATTTAATATGGTTCAGCAAGAAAGTCGTTTAAAAGTAGCTGATAACTCAGGGGCTCGTGAACTTTTAGTAATTAGAGTTCTTGGAGGAAGTAAAGTAAGATCAGCAAATATAGGAGATGTTGTTGTTGGTACAGTCAAAAAAGCGCTTCCAAATGGAACTATCAAAGATGGTAAAGTCGTTAAAGCGGTTATCGTTAGAACCAAACAAGGTGTTAGAAGAGATGATGGTTCATATATAAAATTTGATGATAATGCTTGCGTTATCATCAAAGATGACAAAACACCAGTAGGTACGCGTATCTTTGGTCCTGTTGCTCGCGAATTACGCGATAAAGAATATATGAAAATTGTATCTCTAGCAACAGAAGTGTTATAGGAGGTGTCTTATGAAATTTAAAACAGGAGATAAAGTAAAAATCATTGCTGGTAAAGATAAAGGTAATATAGGTCGTATCAGCAAAGTATTAAGAAAAGAAAACAAGGTTATTGTTGACGGTCTTAATTTAGTAAAAAAACACATAAAACCTAATGCTAATAATCAAACTGGTGGCATCGTTTCTGTCGAAGCTCCAATTGATGCATCTAACGTTATGTTTTATGATGACAAAACAAACAAAGTAACTCGCAAAAGAGTAGATAATAAAGATAAAGACGCAAAAAAAGCTGCCCCTAAAAAGGCTAATAGTAAAAAAGACTAGAGAAGGAGGGTAATTATGAACCACCTAAAAGAGAAGTATAAAAAAGAGGTTATTCCTAGTTTAACAAATAAATTTAAATATAAAACAGTAATGGAAGTTCCTAAGATCGAAAAAATTGTTATCAATATTGGTGTAGGAGATGCTGTAGCTAATAGTAAATTGTTGGAAGCGGCATTACGTGATCTAGAACTTATTTCAGGTGCTAAGCCAGTGGTTACGAAAGCTAAAAAATCAATTGCTGGGTTTAAGTTAAGAACTGGTATGCCGATTGGTTGTAAAGTTACTTTAAGAGATAAAGAAATGTATACTTTCCTAGAAAAATTAATTAGAGTTGTGCTACCTCGCGTTCGTGACTTTAGAGGTTTATCGCCTAAATCATTTGACGGCAGAGGGAATTATACAATAGGTATAACAGAACAACTAATTTTTCCAGAAATAATTTATGATGATGTCGTTAAGGTTCGTGGTATGGATATCAATATTGTTACTACGGCTAAAACGGATGAAGAAGCATTACAATTATTAATCGATATGGGTGTTCCTTTTAGAAAATAAGGAGGATAAAATGGCAAAAAAAAGTTTAATTATCAAGGCTAAAAGACCTAAAAAGTTTAAAGTACGTGAATATACTAGATGCGAACGTTGTGGCAGACCACGCGCTGTTATGAGTGATTTTAACTTATGTCGCATTTGTTTTAGAGAACTTGCGTATAAAGGACAAATTCCAGGAATTAAAAAGTCTAGTTGGTAGAAAAATGGAAGGAGGATATTTATGGTAGTAACCGATCCAATCGCAGATATGCTAACAAGAATTCGTAACGCTAATCAAATGCGTTATAAAGAAGTATCAATGCCTAATTCAAGATTAAAACATGAGATCGCTAAAATTTTAAAAAGCGAAGGTTTCATTCAAAGTTATAAAGTTGAAAAAGGCGATGTTCAAGATAACTTAATTTTGATATTAAAATATGGTCAAAAGAAAGAAAGAGTAATAACTGGCTTAAAGAGAATATCTAAACCAGGATTACGTGTATATGCTAAAGCAGATGAAATTCCTACCGTTTTAAACGGTTTAGGTATTGCTATTATTTCAACATCAAAAGGTTTAATGACAAATAAACAAGCTCAAAAAGAACGTTTAGGTGGAGAAGTTTTAGCATACATTTGGTAACAATTACATAAGGAGGAGTTAAATATGAGTCGTATTGGAAATAGAATACTTACAATACCAGAAAATGTTACGGTTGAATTAAATGATCGTACTCTTACTGTTAAAGGACCTAAAGGTACCTTATCACTTGACATGCCTACTGATGTAATTGTTGAGATTGATGATAAAAATATAACAGTAAAGAGAACAAATGAAGAAAAAAGTACAAAAGCCCTTCATGGTACTTTAAACTCGCATATTCAAAATTTATTGATAGGTGTAAGTGAAGGTTACCAAAAGGGTCTAGAAATTATCGGTGTTGGATATCGTTTCAATGTACAAGGTCAAAACCTTGTTATTAATGCAGGATATTCAAATCCAAAAACACTTGAAATTCCAAGCAATTTAACAGTAGAAGCAATTAGTACTACTGAAATCGTTGTTAAAGGAATAGATAAGCAAGCTGTAGGCGAATTTGCTGCCGTAATTAGAAAAGTAAGAAAACCTGAACCATATAAAGGTAAAGGTATTCGTTATAAAGGTGAACATGTCCGCCGTAAAGAGGGCAAAAAAGCCACTAAATAAAAGAAAGGAAGTCTATTATGATTAAAAAAGAATCAAGAAATGATGCGAGAAAACGAAGACATGAACGCATTAGAAAAAATGTTAATGGAACATCTTTAGTCCCAAGATTAAATGTCTTTAGATCAAATAAAAACATCTTTGCTCAAATCATTGATGATGAAAAAGGTATTACACTTGTTAGTGCTTCATCATTAGACAAAGACTTAAATATACAAAATGGTAGCAATTTAGAATCTGCCAAATTAGTTGGCGCCTCTATTGCTAAAAAAGCTAAAGAAGCTAAAATAAGTAAAGTCGTATTTGATAGAGGTGGTTATCTATATCATGGTCGTGTTAAAGCTTTAGCTGAAGCGGCACGCGAAAACGGCTTAGAATTTTAAAGGAGGGTAACAATGGAAGAAAGAAGAAGAAAACCTCAAGAAAAAGAATTTGAAGAAATCGTCATTGATGTAAAGCGTGTTACCAAAGTAAGCAAGGGTGGAAGGCAATTCCGTTTTGCTGCTACTGTAGTTGTTGGTAATAGAAAAGGCTTAGTTGGACTTGGAACTGGTAAAGCAAATGAAGTACCTGACGCTGTTAAAAAAGCAATCAGCAAAGCTAATAAAAACGTTATTAAAGTACCTATTATTGATGGAAGAACTATTTCGCATGAAGCTTACGGTGTAAGCGGTGCAGCTAAAGTATTGATAAAACCTGCTAAAGCTGGTAACGGTGTTATTGCTGGAGGACCAGTAAGAGCTGTTTTAGAGTTAGCTGGTATCAGCGATGTTATTTCTAAATCACTTGGCTCTAACACAAAAATTAATATGGCAAGAGCTACTATTAATGCTCTTAAGTCTCAAAAAACAGTTGAAGAGATTGCAGCTTTAAGAGGTAAAACAGTAGAGGAGATTTTAGGATAATGAAATTACATGAATTAAGATACAGCGAAGGTGCTGTAAAAGAACGTAAGAGATTAGGCCGAGGATCTAGTAGTGGTACTGGTAAAACAAGTGGTAAAGGACATAAAGGCCAAAATGCCAGAAGTGGCGGAGGTGTAAGACCAGGCTTTGAAGGTGGTCAATTACCATTATTTAGACGTATTCCAAAAAGAGGTTTTAGTAATGCAGCTTTTAAAATTAGATACGCAACTATCAATGTTGAAGATTTAAATAGATTTGAAAATGATACTGTTGTATCACCTGAATTGTTAAAAGAAATAGGTATGGTTAAAAATCAATTAGATGGTATTAAGATTTTAGGAAATGGGGTTCTTTCAAAGAAATTAACTGTAAGAGCACACAAATTTTCTAAAAAAGCTCAAAAGATTATAGAAGCAGCTGGTGGAAAAGCAGAGGTGATTTAAAATGTTTGCATTGTTAAAGCAAATATTTAGCCGAAAAAATAAGGATGTAAAACAAAGAGTATTTTTTACTTTGTTTGCCTTATTTATCTTTAAATTAGGAACAATGATACAAGTTCCAGGAACTACTTCAATAACTAAAGATTTAGGTTTTTTAGAACTAATGGATGCTATGGGTGGTGGTGCATTTAAGCAATTTTCAATTTTTGCTTTAGGAGTAACACCATATATATCAGCATCTATCGTAACTCAGTTATTGCAAATGGATATTATTCCATATTTTTCAGACCTTGCTAAACAAGGACCATCTGGCAGGATGAAAATAAATAAGATCAATCGTTACTTAGCGATTATACTTGCCTTTTTACAAGGTTATATTTTCTCCCTTGCTTTCATACCAAGTGGTTCAGGAGCATTAGAATATATGAGAATAGCTGTTATTTTAACAGCAGGAACAGCATTTGTCTTATGGTTATCAGATCAAATTACTCAAAAAGGAATAGGAAATGGTGTGTCACTAATCATTATGGCAGGTATTGTTATGACTACACCAACTATGTTTGTAGATGCTTTTAGAGAAATGGTTGTTACGCAAAGTGCACAATCTTTAATATTAGGAATTGTATCATTTATTATTTTTGTAATTGTCTATCTTGCTATAATTATTGGTGTTATTTATGTTCAACAATCAGAACGAAGAATACCAATACAATATACTAATAAAACAACTAGCGCATATGGAGCAAAACAAAGTTATATGCCAATAAAGTTAAATTCAGCCGGTGTAATGCCTGTTATATTTGCTTCGATGATAGTTTCAATTCCATCTGCTATAGCACAATTTACAAAAAATGAAGATATGTTATTATTTGTCCAAAAATATTTAAATTATAATACCGTAGTAGGATTTGTCTTATATATGTTATTAATTATTTTCTTTGCATATTTCTATACATTTATGCAAATGAAACCAGAAGAAATGGCATCAAACTTTCAAAAACAAGGTGGTTATATCCCTGGAATTAG
This sequence comes from Mollicutes bacterium, assembly GCA_012837765.1. Taxonomy (GTDB): domain Bacteria; phylum Bacillota_I; class Bacilli_A; order RF39; family UBA660; genus UBA5348. The sequence continues at coordinate 39,635 of DUQO01000043.1, forward strand.
ACCGGGAAAAGATACTGCTTCTTATATTAAGCAAGTTTTATCTCGTTTGACTATTATTGGTGCTATATTCTTAATGATAATAGCAGGACTACCAATTCTTTTCTCAAATCTATCTAGTTTAAGTACAAATGTTACAATTGGTGGAACTGGATTATTAATAGTTGTTGGTGTTGCTTTAGAAACATACAATCAACTTGAAAGTATTTTACTTACAAGAAATTATGGAGGAAAATAATAATGGATAACATTATATTAATTTCTGCTGCTGGTGCTGGTAAAGGTACGCAAGCTAAATTATTAAAAGAAAAATATAATTTAACTAATATTTCAGTAGGTGAATTATTTAGAAGCATTGCTAAAACAGGCGGTGAATTAGGTAAACACATTGCTGAATTACAAAAAGCAGGTGTTCTTATCGAAGATAAATTAACTTTAGAAGTAGTGTTAGATAGGTTAGAAAAACCTGATTGTGCTAATGGATTTATCTTAGATGGGTATCCAAGGAACTTAGAGCAAGCTAAAATGTTTGATGAAGCAGTAAAAGGAACATTTAAAGAAGTTTCAACAGTTATTTTACTTGAAGTACCTAAAGAGATTTTGATGCAAAGAATAACTGGAAGAGTGAATTGCAGTAGTTGTGGCGAAATTTATAATGAATACTTTGATGAATTTAAAAAACCTGGATACTGCAACAAATGTGACGGCGATCTTTATAAAAGAGATGATGATAACGAGGAATCATTTAATCGAAGATATAATACTTTTATGACAACGGTTCAAGATGCGATTCAATACTATAAAGAAAAAGGTATTCTTCATGTTGTTGATGCTAGTATTAGTAAAGATTATACCTTTTCTCAAATCCAAAAAATTATAGAGGGTAAAAATGATTAGCATTAAGAGTCAAAGGGAAATTGAACTCTTAAAAAAAGCAGGTAATATTGTTTATAAAACACATCAATATTTAAAACAATATATAAAACCCGGTATTACAACCAATGAGTTAAATGAACTAGCAGAAAAATATATCATAAGTCTTGGTGCTACACCATCATTTAAAGGTTTTGAAGGATATCCAGCAGCTATATGTACATCAGTCAATGATGAAGTTGTGCATGGACTTCCAAGTAACTACAAATTAAAAAATGGTGACATAATAGGCATTGATATTGGAGCTTGTTATAAAGGATATCATGGAGATTCAGCATGGACTTATGCTATTGGAGAAATAAGTGCGGAAAAAGCATATCTGTTAGAACATACAAAGCAAGCTTTATTTGAAGGATTAAGCCAAGTAAGAGAAGGCAATTACATAGGTGATATAGGAAACGCTATAGAACAATATGCGACTAAACATAAATTAAGTGTTGTAAGGGAACTTGTTGGTCATGGCGTTGGCACCAGTATTCATGAAGATCCTGATGTTCCTAACTATGGCAGGCCAAAAACAGGACCTCGTTTAAAAGAAGGAATGGTTATTGCTATAGAACCAATGCTTAATTTAGGAACAAGAAGAGTTGCAATATTAGATAATAAATGGACTATAGTAACTCAAGATGGCAGTCCTTCAGCTCATTTCGAGCATACCATTTTAGTAACGAAAAATGGATATATAGTATTAACAGGAGAGTGATAAAATGGCTAAAAAAGATACTATCGAAGTTGATGGTAAAGTATTAGAGGTTTTAAAGGGTGGTGTATTCAAAGTTGAATTACCAAACAAGCATACCGTAATTGCTCACGTTTCTGGTAAAATCCGAATGAATAACATACGCATTTTACCAGGTGATACGGTAACTCTTGAATTATCACCTCTTGATTTAACACGTGGGCGAATAACATGGAATAAAAGGTAAGGAGGATAATATGAAAGTATCAGCATCAGTCAAACCGATCTGCGATAAATGCAAAGTAATAAAAAGAAAAGGAAAAATTAGAATTATTTGTGAAAATCCAAAGCACAAGCAAAGACAAGGTTAGGAGGTGTGTAAATGGCACGTATTAAGGGTGTAGATTTACCAAACGAAAAGAGAATCGAAATAGCACTTACCAGTATTCATGGTATAGGAAAAAGTTTATCAAAAACAATTTTGAATAACGTAAATGTAGATCTTGATAAGAAAACAAAAGATTTAACAGATGACGAAATAACTCGCATTCGTGATGAAATTTCTAAACATTTAGTTGAAGGGGATTTAAGACGCGAAGTTAACATGAACATTAAAACACAAATGGAAATCGGAAGTTATCGTGGAATCCGTCATCGTAGAAGTTTACCAGTTAGAGGTCAAAGAACAAATCGTAATGCAAGAACACGTAAGGGCCGCGGTAAAGTTGTAGCTAACAAAAAGAAAAACTAGTTAATAATTGAAAAGGAGGTTATGAAATGGCATATAAACCAAGAAAGCGTAAGGTTAAAAAGAATATACCTGAAGGATATGCGCACATCAAATCTACGCAAAATAATACAATTGTAACAATTACTGATAAAGATGGCAACACTATTAGTTGGGCTGCATCTGGAACAGTCGGTTTTAAAGGAGCTAAAAAAGACACCCCATATGCTGCAGGTATGGCTGCTGAAGCAGCAGCTAAAGTTGCAATGGAATCAGGAGTACAAAAAGTAGAAGTTTTTGTAAAAGGATTAGGACCTGCCCGTGAGACGGCTATGAGACAATTACAAGCAACAGGTTTGGAAGTAACAGCAATAAATGATATTACACCAATTCCACATAATGGTTGTCGTCCTCCAAAACGTCCTCGTAACTAAAAGAAAAGGAGTGATTTATAGTGTCAAATAAAACCACAGATGTTTCTAATAACACTGAATTGAAATTATCAGTTAACCTTGAATATGTTGAGGCTAATGATAATAGTTTAACTTATGAGAAATCACAATATAAAATAACAGAATATGTTGAAAATAATTTTTACGGCAAGTTTGAAATTGAACCACTAGAAAGAGGATTTGGTAGAACTTTAGGTAATGCACTTAGAAGAGTGATGCTATCTTCTTTACCAGGGGATGCTATTAGAAGCCTTCAAATTGATGGCGTAATGCATGAATTTCAAGCAATAGAAGGTGTTGTCGAAGATGTAACATCTATTATTCTTAATTTAAAAAGAGTAGTAGTTAAAAAACATGTTGAAGAAGATGTTGTAATTAAAATCAGCGCTAATGGTGAAGGTATCTTAAAAGCTGGAGATTTAGCAAAAAGTCCAGATATTGATATTATGAATCCGGATCAAGAAATACTTACCATTGCTAAAGGCGGGAAAGTTGATATGGAACTTACTGTTGGAAGAGGTAGGGGCTATGTTACAGCTGATGAAAACAAACAATATTTAACTGATAAAATTGGGGTAATAGCAATTGATTCATTGTATTCTCCAATTGAAAGGGTTAATTATGAAGTTGAAAGTGCTCGTGTTGGACAAGATGACAGTTATGATAAGTTAGTTTTAGAAGTATGGACTAATGGTGCTGTTTTACCACAGGATGCAATTAAACAAGCAGCAAGTATTTTAATCACTCATTTAGAAAGAATAGATGATCCAGAATTTACGGATGCTATTAAAATGTTGATGAAGAAAAGTAATGATGATCCAAAACAAAAGGTATTAGAAACGCCAATTGAAGAATTAGAGTTATCGGTTAGAGCCTATAACTGTCTAAAAAGGGCATCAATAAATAATGTTCAAGATTTAATTAGCAAAACAGAAAACGAAATGAGAAAAATTAGAAACCTTGGTAAAATTTCTTTAGAAGAAGTTGTTAACAAGGTAAAAGAGTTGGGTTTAAGCTTTAAAAGCGAGGATTAGTAAGGAGGGATATTATGGCTTATCGCAAACTAGGTGTAGATAGTAAACATCGTCGTTCGATGCTAGCTAATCTAACAATCGATTTAATAAAAAATGAAAAGATTAAAACTACAGAGCAAAGAGCTAAAGAAGTCCGTAAAATGTTTGATAAGATGATATCTTATGGCAAGGATGGAAGTTTAGTGGCAAGACGTAAGGCCATTGCTTTCTTACATAATGATAGTGAAGTTGTAAAAAAAGTGTTTGATGACCTAGCTAAACGTTATGAAAATAGAAACGGTGGATATACAAGAATTCTAAAACTTGAAGAAAGAAAAGGTGACGATGCTTTAATTGTCATTCTTGAATTAGTATAAAGAATAAAAGTGTATAATTAAGTATTATG
>DUQO01000044.1 GCA_012837765.1 Mollicutes bacterium
CAAGTGCTGTAGCGCCTGCATCACTATATGTTGTACCTATATATATAGTTGCTGGATTATCACCCTTTATTGTTATAACAGGTGCTAGTACATCAATTACATTAACAGTTCTTGTAACTGGATCAGCTGCATTACCTGCTTTGTCACTTACATTATAAGTAATTGTATATGTACCTACTACATTAGGGTTAACTGAACCTGTTACAACAACATCACTAGCTAATCCGCTATGAGCATCTGTTGCTGTGGCTCCCGCATCGCTATAAGTACTTCCTTTATTGATTGTTATATTACTTTCACCATTTAAGGTTATAACTGGTTTTGTATTATCTAAGTTAAAGTTATTACTTCCTGTTATCGTTTGGTTTCCAACTGTGTCTGATGCCATTGCCCATAGATAATAACTGCCTGAAACACCTACTGGCGAATAAATTGTTCCTTCATTTGTAAATGAAGAAGTAAATAAATCAGGAGATGGTTCAGTTGGCGATGTTGTCCAAACATACTTTAACGTTTCATCTGCTATCACACCTAAATCCCTTACTCTAATTACTGTAGTCATTGTTTTTGTATAGGTTTCATTCCCATTAGGATTAAAGTCAATTATTGGGAAGGCATTATCGATTACATTAATTGTTCTTGTTACAACTGACTCGTTATCAAAAAGATCCTTTACTGAATACACAATTGTATATTTTCCAGGAACATTTGGATTTACTGTTCCTGTAACTACTATCTTATCTGTTAGATCACCTGCTAAGTTGTCAGAAGCGGTTGCACCACTATCAACATAAGTTTCTCCAATATAAATATTAATCGGGTTTTCTCCTAACAAAGTTAAAACAGGAGGTGTTGAATCTCCTTCACATTCACTAGCATTTTCTACTACTTTCATATTTCTAAATGTTCCACAGGCAATGAAGTTTTCCCATTTATTCTTACCTATTATACTTACAATTAAATCATCATCTTCCGCTGTAAAATGAACGCTTGTATAATTTACATTAGATAAACCTAGCTCTTTAGCAATGTTATTAACGTTAAGCATAGATGGGTCAAACTCAGCATCTGTTAATTTTTTGTAGTCAATTGCCTTTAAAAGCAATTTTGCATCACTTTCAAAAGCACTTTTAGCTGATAATTTTATTATTCCCGTTATAGCCGGTACGGCTATTGCAAGAATAATACCTAAAACAACTATAACAGAAATTAATTCTATTATTGTAAATCCCTTTTTTTTCATTGAATCACCTTTGTTCTATCATAATAATAATTAATAAATTAAATAAATGAAATTAACGAAACAGTAATAAATACGCCACTATTATCTTTAACAAAAAAACAGTAATAATTCCTAAAGGTTATTATTACTGTTTCTTTATATATACATTCGTAATTTAAAACCATTCTTTTGAAATATCCGTATTGCTACTTTCAGGAGCTGGATCCGGCAAATCAAAATGAATTACAATCGGTATTTTAAAAGCACTACCAAAAGCAATACAGGTACCTGGTTGTAATGTCTTTAATTTTTCAACTATTTCATTTGTTATATTTGGGACCATATTTCTAACATATTCTGTATCTTTTGGATGAACCATCTTAAATATTAAGAAATTGGCACATTGTGATAAAGCTGTTTCGGACAATTCCGAAGGCCTTTGTGAAATAAGTCCTAACAACATACCATACTTACGCCCTTCTTTAGTAATACGATCAAATATGTTATAACCAAGTAAAAATTGATCATTATCATTTTGAACGTAACGATGGGCCTCTTCTAATATAAGATGAATTGGGTATGTTGCTTTTTGATCAAGAGCAACAACAAAATCATAAAACAATTTGGCAAATATTTTAGTAATTGTTTTTGCAAAACGATCATCTATATAATTAATGTTGAAGTTAATTATTTGAGCATCACCATTTATCGAAGTAGATAAACGACGAATATATTGTTCTTTAGTGATATATTGATCATATTCAAAATATTTACGATAATCACTATTGATTAAAGAATGTAATCTAACCTTTAAAATGTTAGCATAATCATACACTTTATCACTATTTAGTACACCTTCTGAAATTAAAGCAAAATCAAAGGCATCTTTCAAATGATCTAAATTGTACGCAAAAGATCCGTCAGGGAACGACAATTCCAAGCCCTCTTTGATAAATTGACTTAAGAATTCAGAAATTAATTGTATTTCATGAAGTTTACCGTCTTTATCGATAACAAGACATTGTCTTAAAGTCCTTACATAACCTGGTTGAACAAGTTTTGTATCAAGACTTAAATCCTTTGTTTTAAAATATGTTAGAATAGCTATCAAATGGTCTCTTATTTGACCTGCTGAATTACCACTGTATAGCACATCTAATAAAGCTCTTGCAATAATATCGTTTTTGTATACAATTACTTTTTCTTCTTCTTGTGCAAAAACACCAACTAATTTTAAAGCCTTTTCAATTATTGGAATTTGAATATGATTGTCAGCACCTAATAATAAAGCTATATCATCAACACCTAAAAACCATAATGGAATTTTTAAAATATCTGTATCTGGAAAATTTAAATTAGTAGTATAAGTTTTAAAACTTAATGAAGGTGAAATGCTATTTAAATTATTAAAAGCACGATGATATTCACCATAAGCATCAAAGATAAATATTTTAGCCTTTTGAGGTAATGAGTTAGGATTGGAAAAAAGATTTTGTAAAATTCTTGTAATTGAGTATGATTTTCCACTTCCTGTATTACCAAATATCGAAAAGTGTTGTGCAAAAAAATGATTGATATCGATACTTATTGGATAATTATCATATAAAGGCATTGTTCCAAGGTACATTCTTTTACTATTAGGTGAAACAATATTACCTACAATAAGATCTAATTCTTCTTTATTTATGACACGACATGGTGTATCTAATGAAGGTCTTCTAATAGTACCAGATAAAAATACATTGTTGACTATTTCTCCCAACAAAGTAACAACCATTTTATCAGCCATAAAATCTTTTACTTCCCCTACTATTTTAAACTTTTCCTCGTCAAAAACAACATGAAAATTAAGAAGGTTTTTCACCCCTTTTACATTTTCACTTAATGCAACTTCTACAACATTATTTTCAATAGCAGTAATTTTGCCTAACATGATTTGCACCCTCTTTTCTATCTTATAAACTTATTATAATATAAATTTAAGTTATTGTATAGCAAAAAAAGCCTCTATATAAAGAGGCTTTTACTTTTTATCTAGTTTTTTGATCTTTTTGATAATTGAAGGAATCCACTATTTGAGCAAGCATGTGATCGGAATTATTAGGTATTAAACATTCATTCAATCTAACATACATAAAATCATCCATGTCAAAATCAAAAGGATAAGATACAATGTCTAAATTGTTAAAATGATAGGCTAACCTTCTAAAGTTTCGTATCATTTTATCTGTTATATTTCGTCCATCTCGGTATTGTTCAAGATCATACTGTGCTTCTAATTCTTTTATTTTTTCTTCTGGATAATTATGTTCGTTCCTATAATAATCAAGCTCTTCCATATTGACCATTCTTACTGATTCCCATCTAACAGGAAAACATGTTGGAACAATAATGTTATTTATTTCATTCTGATTAAATAAAGACAAAACAGAAATTAGACTTATAATAGCTGCAGGGGTTACATCGACAACGTTTTCTTCAATTGTTGAATTATCAGTTTGAGTCTGTCCTTTTTTGGCTAATTCTTCTTTACTAATGTCTTCATCTATTTTATATAAAAGACGTTTGATTTTGGATGAAAATTCTGGGTTTTCATTATTCGCCTTTTTAGCTTTCCAATCATATTGGATTGCATATATGTATGCCATTTTTCCATTTGGTGTGTCTTCTATCCCATATTTAATATCAGGTAATGCATATTTTTGACAATTTCTTTCATCTGAAACATTCTTTGGTAGTCTATCTAAAATTTCAATTCGAAAGGCATATGGTGTCTCAGATATGGATTCCTGTTCAATATTTGTAATTCTCAAATGACAACCATTTAATTTTTCAATTGGATTTGTAGCTATTTTTTTATGTTTAAATGTATTATCAGTCAAAAACGATAAATACCTTTTCAAATATTGCTCTGGATTAAGAAAATCCATATATGTCATGTTAGCCCATATATGAGACAAATAATATTTAAGATGATTTTTCTCAGCACTAAAAATATTTTTATCATCTCTGATATAAGAAGGTGATTCCTTCCATTTTAAAGGAACATAATTATCATATATTTCTTCTATCAGTTTTACCAAATAATGGTTAAACGCTCCTTCATCTTTAATAATCATTGTTGGTAAATCAGGATCATTTATTCCTTCTAAATCTTTCAGTTGACCATCTTTGTTTATTTTTACATTGAAACGAATAGTAGCAGACATTTGACCAATATAATAATTTCCTTTTACAATACCTGGTAATATTTCATTATAAAATACATCAATAATCTTTTTGCTAGATGGAACAGCATACATATTTATCACTCCTACTTCTATTTTACCTTACTATCGAATTTTTTTCTATCATTTGTATTCAATATTTTCTTTCGTAGACGAATATTTTTTGGAGTTACTTCTACTAATTCATCATTATTTATATAATCTAAACACATTTCAAGCGTCATTGTACGAGGACGTTTTAAAACAACTGTATGATCTTTACTTGCTGATCTAGTATTTGTCAATTGTTTTCCTTTAATAGGATTTACTGCCAAATCATTTTCTCGATTATGTTCTCCAACAATCATACCTTCATATACTTCAGCACCTGGTTCGACAAACATAATACCCCTATCTTCTAATGCTCCAAGAGCATAAGCTGTTGCCTTTCCATTTTCCATCGATACTAAAACACCTAGTTTTCTCTCACCTAAATATAGCGAATGCATTGGACGATATTCTTTAAAGGTATGATTTATAATACCGTACCCTTTTGTCATTGTCATAAAGTTTGTCATAAAACCAATTAAACCACGAGAAGGTACTGTATATACTAGTCTCACTTGATTTCCATGGTTAGACATACTTTCCATGGTTCCTCCTCTTACCCCTAAAGCTTCGATAACAGACCCCATATATTCTTCAGATATGTCTATTTGTACTTCCTCATATGGCTCATATTTAATGTCATCTATTTCTTTTATTATTACTTCTGGTTTTGATACTTGTAATTCAAAACCTTCACGTCTCATATTTTCAATTAAAATGGATAAATGTAATTCACCTCTACCAGACACTATCCAAGAATCACTATTTGCTTGTGATACTTTTAAACTGACATCTCTTTGAGTTTCCTTATATAAACGTTCTTCAATTTTTCTTGCTGTAACAAATTCGCCTTCTTTTCCTGCAAAAGGACTTGTATTTGCACTAAAAGTCATTTTAAGAGTTGGTTCATCAATTCTAAGTGGTTCTAATGGCACTTCTTTACCAATATTACATATTGTTTCCCCTACTGAAATATCAGGTAAACCTGTAACCGCTACAATGTCACCTGCATATGCAATATCAATTTCTTGTTTTTTAAGACCATAATACCCATACAATTTTTGTACTCTAAATTGTTTAATACTACCATCTAATCTTACACATGAAACCATTTCATTTACTTTAATGCTTCCATTTGTAATTTTTCCAATACCCATTCTACCAGTGAAATCATTATAATCTAGTAAGGCTGGTTGAAATTGTAATGGTTTTGATTGATCTATCACTGGAGCAGGTATTTCATCAATTATCATTTGATATATATAATCAAAAGTTGGTTTTTGAGTTGTAATGTCAGGATCTAAACTACTTGTTCCTTCTATAGCTGATGTGTAAACAACTTTAAAATCTAATTGTTCATCATTAGCCCCAAGTTCGATAAACAAATCAATTACTTCATCTACAACTTCTTTTGGACGAGCTGATTCTTTATCAATCTTATTTATTACAACTATAGGTTTAACATTAGCTTCTAACGCCTTCTTTAAAACAAATCTTGTTTGTGGCATCGTTCCTTCATAAGCATCTACAACTAACAAAACACCATCTACCATATTCATTATTCGCTCTACTTCACCGCCAAAATCAGCGTGTCCTGGAGTGTCTAAAATATTGATTTTGTAATCTTTATATTTTATTGATGTAGGTTTTGCTAATATCGTAATCCCGCGTTCCTTTTCTATATCATTATGATCCATTACTCTTTTTGCAACATCTTCGTTTTCACGAAAAGTACCAGAGTTTTTTAGTAGTTGATCTACTAAAGTTGTTTTACCATGATCAACATGGGCTATAATTGCTACATTTCTAATATTCATATACTTCACCTTCACTTCATACACATGCAGTTAATTATATCACTTAATCTTAAAAATATAAAGAAAAAGTAATAAGCACTTATTACTTTTTACAAAACATCAACAATTTATGTTGTTTTGAAATAATTAAATAGAATTTAATAATATGTACTAGTATATCGCTTACATCCTTTTGATCCATCATCTTTATTCTGCTCATTAGCTAAAACATTTTTTATGTAATTTTTATATGAAAAGAACAAACTATCATAACTAATATTTATACATGATTCATTAAGTTTTTCAATAGGATCTTTGTCTCTGTTAGTAGATAAGGTTTCTATTATATTTAAAGCTTGTTTTTTATCCTTTAAATATAATTCAAATATTTTGTGGGCTATTAAATAATTATTCAAGTACACTTCTATTCCTGGCCCATAAATATTTCTAGCAATCATTATATCGTTTCCTGTTCTACATATTCCCCTATCATTTAATATCTTTATCACTTTTGAAATACTTAATGTTTGTAACGTTTCTTCCTTTTTTTCTTTATTTTCTTCATAATAGTTTTTAATAGCACTTTCTATTGTTAACTTGTTCTGCAAATTAAGGGCTGTACTACGGAAAGCAATTATATTCTTTTTATGTTGATTATGTGTTTCATTTAAAAACATTTTATTTTCTTTCAAGTAATTAAGAAAAAGTAACTCTATAAAATTTGTTGCCACTTCGTTAAAATTTAAAAAATTTTCATGTGTCTTTTTATAATTTGAAATTTCTTCTTCAAAAGCATGTTGCATCTCATGAACAATAGTTTCCATAGTAAATAATGATTTTGTATCAAGTGAAAAGATATATCCTTTTTTTAAATACCTAATTGGTAGATAACAAGCACCAACACTTGCTCTCCATTTATTTGAATCAATTAAATTTATTTGTTTGTTTTGCCACATATTTTTAAAAAGTAGAAACGCATCATCGTTATACCATTTTAAAAAGTCACCCACGACACCATAATAATCTTTTTTGTTAAAGTTAGTTGTTGAATTTTCAAAAACCTTTATAGGGTACGTTGAATTTATACATTCTGATAGAAACAAATCTAACTTGTCCTCATTTGAACAGCATTTGCTTTTTCCTTTTAATAAAGATACTGCTTCTTCAATTTTTTCATTATTAACAATGTCTTCCTTAGTTTTTTTATATTTATAACCATAAAATCCATTTCTTAGGATTAAGGGTTTATAAAATTTTTCAATAGAATAAGTAATGTTTATTATCCCATATAAAATTTCTCTTTCAAGATGTTTATTAGCATTATCTTCTAATTGCATTTTAAGTCTAGACAGATCATCTAATAATTGCTTCAAACATTTTTTTCCCATTACAAAACCTACTTTTAATATTATTTTATCTTTAGCACCCTGAATTTCTGTTTGGGTTCAGCTATTATAACATAAATAAATAATAATGTACCTATTAAACTACCGACCACCCCAACGTTATATCCAGGAGAACGATAAACAAATTTAATATTATGTTTCCCTTTTGATATTGGAAATCCTATAAAAGCTTTATTTACTATTTCATAAGATGTCTTAATATCATCAACATAAATAGTGAAACCTTTATCATAAGGGATTGTTGTTGCAAAAAAACTATCTTCTGTTACATCTATATTTCCCACAATGATATTGCCTTTAGTTTTATCTTTATCAATGAGTAGCTTGTCTACTTTAAATACTGCATCAAGCACTTTATCATAATCCGCTTTATGTATTTCAATATCACTTATATCAAAATGACCTTTACTAAATATTATATTTAATTCATTTATTTCTTTAGGACTTGATATAACATACTCAAATTCATAATTGTTATTAAAATATAACCACTGCTTACATGTAAGTTTATTTGTAACATTATTTATTGTAATACTTATATCACCATCACTGCAATTCGAGGCCTTATTTAACTTGAATTTGATAAACAAAATTTTATTTTGAATATGTTCGTTTAATTTTAAAGTTATTTCCTCTTTTTTTATTGTATCAATGATATAATTTGTATCACTTTTTTTAATATCAATATCTCCAATAATTTGATATGATAAATTTGTTTTTTCTAATGCACTTTCATAATTAGATGAAACATTTTTATTGACAACAATATAATTAAGCAGCACTTCATTTGTGTAAGGATATTTTAAATTCATAAAATCTTCATCACTCATAAGCGAAGAACTTGCATAGCCTAAAGGTAAAACATTCTCATTTTTATATATTCCCATTTCGTTGGTTCCTGAAATTTTCTCATAACCTATTGGAACATTATCAACATCTGTAATAACATATTTTGTTCCCATCAATGTTTGAAAGACAATGTTGTTTGTCGCTGCTCTAAGTAAATTGTTACGATATGGAATTGCATTTCTAATAACATCATCATAAAAATCTTTATAATATGGATTATATGTTGATGAATATATTGAAGTTTGATAATAACTAGAATTATATATCTTATTAACTGTTAAAGATGTATTGCCTATTAAGTTTTCAACACGATAGAAAGTTTTATCATTAGAAATTGTTTCTAAAAGATTGTCTACATTAGAAGATGTTATATTTTGGTAAGTAGTGTTTGAGACAAAATTATCATTCATATTTTTTGGAATGTTAGAAACTAGAGATATTACAATTAAAATTACATATAATAATTTAGTTCTTTTTATAATTATAAGTATGATTCCTAATGATGTTAAAAGTAAATCAGTATAAAAGTATTCATTATTATACTTAAAGATTAAAGCCATAATTAAAATTACTATCACAACTTTAATATAATCAATAATGTTTACTCTTTTATTTTTTAAATCATCTAATAATAATGCTACTAAAAAAATTATCAATGGACTAATTGGTATAAACACTTTAGCTCTTAAATATAACATTCCATTTAATATATACATAAATAAAGGAATTGAAAAAAGTACTAATAAACATAGACTCAAAAATCTTTTATCTCTTTTAGAACAAAAAACAGTATAAATAAGGGCTATTACAGAAATAGCTGTAAAACCCATTCCGTAGTTATCGTATAACATTGTATTAAAATTAAAACGTGGTATAAAAAGAGATAGTAAATCGACTGTGTTTTTAATTTGAGAACGACTTGATAAAATAGCAAAAACAGTTGGCACTAATAAAATAGATGCCATAAGAATACCTATAAACATAGGACATAAAAATTTTATGCCATCGACAAAAAAACTTTTTATCGTGACTTTTTTAGTTTGTTTTATATACTTATAAATACCATAAATAAGTAAACATAAAAGGCCACTAACACTATAATAATAACTAGTCATTATCATTAAGAAAACACTTATAGTAAATAAAACACTTTTCTTTTTATCAAAATATCTATCTATTCCTATCAATCCTAATATTAAAAAAGGTATATAATTTATAAACATAATATGTCTATGGGCATGAAAAAAGGCATTCATAAGCATGAATAATAGAGATGATATGAAAGCTATTTTATAATTTATATTGTTATAACATAACCATTTATAAATTAAAAACGAACTTATTATTACAATGGCTATACTAGAGACAATAATATAATCAATCATTTTCATAAAAGGAAATAAATATGACATTAAAATAAAGGGATTAAGTAATCCATAATAAGATAGATAATAAGCATTTTGACCTGCTCCTATATTTAAAGCTAGATTAGGGGTTAGCTCTTTTGTTTCATAAAAAAGAGTTCTAAGATAATCAGGTATAACAGTATGTTGCATAACCCAATCTGTCATCGAACCATATACATTATTAAACCCAGTATAAATAAACACTAATCCAATAAAGATAATACTTAATATAGCTAGTACTATATAATCTTGTCTTTTCATACGACACCTCATATCAATTATAACACGAGATGTGAAAAGTTAACATTACTACTAATGATACTTTTTTGTTTTCTGATACGTACTATTATAACTATCAATATCTATTATGTTTCGCGATTTACAAGTAGTATTTTCATCATTAACCTGAAACAAATTAGGTATTGTATTTATTACTATTTCATCAGGACTTATCATTTTTTTAAGGGATTCGCTTTTTTCAGTATAAATATAGGTGATATTATCATTTGCAAAATCGGGAGCCCTTTGTGTTAAAAAATCTCCAACCCTTACCCTAGCTCCCATTGAAAGTAATTTTTCTATCAACAGTTTACCTAAATCATCGTACCCACAAACAAACACTTCAGCTTCACATATATTATATGGAATTGTTTTTTGAATTTCTTCAATTATTTTCAAATGATCATCATTGTATCCCAGAAACAATATTTTCATTTAATCACCAATATATTTTATGTAATATAACAAAAAAGGTCCTAAAACTATTTCTTAGGACCTTTACACTATACATACTGTATAGCACTACTATATTATTCATTTATATAAATAATATGCACGTTTTATTTGAGCAACAAAAAACATTGTGCTATAATATTTTAACACGAAAAGGCAAGGAGATAAAAAAATGAATAAAAATCAAAAATGCTATTATTATGATTTAAAAGAAAACAATAGATTTGTAAGATGGTTTAAAAGAAATAATCATAAGTATCATTTTTATTTAGAATTAAATGAAATCCAAGGGATGGTAGAAAAAATTAGTTCTTGGTATACGAAAATGGCATCTGATAAAAAATTAGTTGATATAGAAAATAATAATATTAACCTTTTAAATGAATACTTTCTTTTTTCAAGACTAACTGACAACATTAGCAGACAAACAACATGGAGGGAAATGGAAACTTTAAAATCTAATTATAGAATAGGTAGCAGTCAAGATAGTTTAAAGGTAGAAAGAGAAAATTATTGGCTAGATTACTTTTGGCTTTCTATTAAGAAAAATAATAAAATTATATATATCGGGGTAGATAAAAATGGTGCAATTAGACAAGAAGATGCCCTAAAATATTTCCCTGAATTTATAAAAAATAAATTTTTACCTTTAACATTAAAAAGTTTATATATATTTTTATCTAATTCAAATAATGTTGATTTGACTGAAGTTAAACATTGCTTAGATACATATGAAAGTGATCAAATATTAAAAGAAATTATAACTTATGCTATAGTTGAAAAAATAAGCTTTGCTAAAGAGCAAGATTTTATTACTAATTTAAAGAAAGCACGGCATTTTATAGATGATATAAATAATTTTGGTGATCAAAAAACAATAGAAAATAAATTGGTTTTAAAATAGTAAAAGAAACACTAAAAAACTCAGTAATATTTACTGAGTTTTTATATTGCAAATTATGGTAGCGACGGAGGGGATCGAACCCCCGACCTATCGGGTATGAACCGATCGCTCTAGCCAGCTGAGCTACATCGCCATAAAAAAGAAGCAATATTAATATACCAAATACTAATTATTTTGGCAATAGTAATTGCTTATTTTAATTTTTTATTTTTTGCCTGTTTCGTAGTCGCCACAAATTAAATGTGTTTCTGTTTGGTAATCGCCTTTTTGTTTTCCTTCTTCATCTAGTTCTAACTTAATCAAAACATATGAAGACTTGTCACAGCTTTCTTTTGTAAAAGATGAAATATCTACATTCGCTGCTTCAAGTGATGCAAGAGTTATTTCATGATTGTTGATATTAAAAACTTTATCCTTAATGTTTTCTTCATAATATTTTGATGCTTTTTCAGTTAATTCTTTTTCTAATTGTGCATAATTAGTACCACAACCAGCTAATAAAAGAACAGCAAATGCAAGTGCAACAATTCTTAGCTTTTTCATATTGTTTATCCTCCTCTTTCAAATTCTTTATGGTACCAGTGGTCGGACTTGAACCGACATGATGTTGCCACCACCAGATTTTGAGTCTGGCGCGTCTACCAATTCCGCCACACTGGCATTTGTAAAAGAAGATTATTCTTCTTTATACCTTGATAAAAACAAATCCTTTTCCTCTAACTCTTCATCATCATTAGGGATTTCTAATTTTGGAAGATTTTCCTTTGAAGGTAATCCAAAATAATCCAAAAATTCATCAGTTGTTTTATAAAGAATTGGCCTTCCTGGCATATCAGAACGCCCTACTTCTTTTAAAAAACCTTTAGCAACTAGTTTTCGTATCATTTGAGCACTACTGACACCTCTTATATTATCAACTTCAACCCTAGTTATAGGCTCATTATACACTATAATAGCCAGTATTTCAAGAGCTGATTGAGACAAATTATTGTTTTGCGGATTTTCAATTAATTTTTGATAAAACTCTTTATGTTCAGGCTTTGTTGTAAGTTTAAAAGTATTACCAAGGAAATTGATTCTAATACCTCTTTCATCATTAGTATAATCTTTTTTTAACTCCTTTATGATCTCTTTTGCTTTTTCATCATCGACTTCTAATATGTCAGCAATTTGTTCTATTGTAAGTCCATCATCACCAACAGCAAATAACAGACCTTCTAATACTGCTTTAAAATTCATTTTATGCACTTCCCCTTATTTTAATATATATATCGCCAAAATTAACATCTTGTGCTATTATTACTTCTTGCTCTTTTGCCATTTGTAAAATAGCTAAAAAGGTAACCACTACATAACTTCTATTCCATTCATCAAATAAAGCCTCGAAATGAACCTCTTTTTTTGTATTAAGAATGTTTCTGATTTTAGTAATTCGATCTCCTATCGAAAGTTCTTTTGAAGTAATTTTGGTGTTTAGTGGCTTTTGATATTCGATACGATCAAGAAATTTAGAAAAAGCATCTAAAAGTAATAATACTGAATGTGTTTCGGTAGCTTCTTGTTTTTCTCTATAATCTTCCAAACTTGAAGGTAATTTAGTATATATTTGGCTTCTTTCTTTTTCTAACTCCTTAAAAGTGTTTGTAATTTCTTTATAGTGTTTATATTCTATTAAACGTCTTATAAGTGTTTCTTTAGGGTCTTCTTCAAATTCATCTTCTTCTCCATCATCGACAGATGGTAACAATGCTTTAGATTTCATTTCTATTAATTCTGCAGCCATAACCAAATATTCACTAGCTATTGATAAATTTAACACTTCCATGGTCTCTATATAATCTAAATATTGTTCTGTTATCTCACTTATCTGAATGTCATATATATCTATATTTGATTCTTTTATTAGATGTAATAATAAATCTAATGGTCCTTCAAATTCATCTATCTTAACTTTATATTCCATCGTTTCACACCCTAATACTATTTTGCCTTATCATTTATAACTTATTGTTAGGTAAATCCATTAAATTAAATTTATTTCTATCTATCTTTTACTATATACTTCAAACTCACAAGACACATGCATAAGTATACGTTTATATTATAACATGATTTAGCCTTAAATAACAAAAAACCTTTTATAAAGGCTTTTAAATATTAGTGTTATATATATTTATGATTCAATGCTTTGGCTTAAATATAAGTGTAAGGAAGAAAGCTATAACTATAGCTGAAATAATACCTGTTGCTGTTAAATCAAACATTCCCATACTTAATCCTAAGATACTATGTTCATGAGCCTTTTCAAGCGCCCCATGCATAAGCAGGTGTCCAAAACTTGTGATTGGTACTAAGGCTCCACCTCCTGCCCACTCTACTATTTTGTCATATATGGAAAAGACATCAAGGGCAGCTCCTACAACGACAAAGATTGATGTTACATGACCTGGTGTTAATTTGGTGTTGTCTAAAATAATTTGACCAATTAAACATACAAAACCTGCAAAAAGAAATGAGTATACATAAATCATTCTACCACCTCCAAACTAACAGCATGAGCGATAGCTGGAACACTCATTTTTTGATTAACTGTTGTTTGAGACATTAATGCACCTGTTGCAACCAATAATACACGCGATAGTTCACCCTTCCTCATTTTGTTTAAGATATATGAATATGTAACTAATGCACTTGAACCTGGTCCGCTAGCACCTGCAAAAACAGGTTGATTTTCTACATCATAAAGCATTACACCACAATCATCATAATTGTTTGTAATATCAAAACCATATTGTGTTTGCATATAATCAATCAATATTTTTTTACCATATTGACCCAAATCTCCTGTTAATATTAAGTCATAATAACCTGGTTTTCTTTTTAAATCTTCTAGATGTTTGTATATTGTATCAGCTGCTGCTGGAGCCATAATTGCCCCCATATTGAACACATCTTTTATACCTGGATCAATAGTTGTACCTATTGTGGCACTCTCTACTTTTATATTACTTTTATCAGTTGAAAGCATTATACTTGCGGCTCCTGTACAAGTGAATGTTGTATATTTAGGCTTAGGTGTTCCATACTCAGTTGGATTTCTAAATTGTTTTTCTGCTCCTGTATTGTGTGAACTTACGGAACATATACAATTTTTAATTTGATTGTTAGATAACAGTGAAGCTCCTATTAGAATTCCTTCAGCAGAACTAGCACAAGCACTATATACACCTAGAAATGGTATTTTTAAATATGCTGATGTATAATTTGATGCTACTAATTGATTCAATAAATCACCTGATATAAATAGATCGATATCACTTTTTAATAAGTTTGTTTTATTAAGTAAAATATCGACGCTATCCCCTAAAATTTTCATTTCTGCTTGTTCCCACGTCTTACTACCCATATATAGATCATCATAAGTTTTATCAAAATGTCTACCTAGCGGCCCTTTAGCTTCATAAGGACCTGCTACTGTACTGGCTTCTTTTACATAAACATTATTAAATTTTATTGTCATATCCTACCCTCCAAATAAAAGATATCTGATTATACCAAAAACATAAGCTGCAACAACCCCGTATAATATAACACTACCTGAAATTTTAAATATGTTAGAACCTATACCGGTAATCAGACCCTCTCTTTTATATTCTAAGGAAGCACTAGTCATGGCATGGGCAAAACCTGTTATTGGTACTATTAGACCTGCTCTTGCCCAACTTACAAAATTATCAAAGAAGCCCATTGCTGTAAATAAACTAGCAAAAAAGACAAGAACTATTATCATGTAGGTATTTGCTTCTTTTTCAGGTATATCAAGCCATTTTGTAAAAACATCGATAAGTAGCTGACCAATAACCCCTACACTTCCACCAACTATAAATGCTTTCATAGCATTATACATTTTACCTGGTTTTGGCATATGGTTTTGTACCAAATCGTTATACCTTTTCTTATTCATAATTATCACCAATTATAGTATGGAATGATTTAACAAAAAAATGCAAAAAAAAAGTACTATAGTACTTTTGGATCCTTTTTATCTTGTTCCTTTAAATATTTGCTATATTCTCTTAAAAAATATGCTTTTTCATCTGGCATTTGATTACGACAAATAGAAGAAATTCTTTCCATTCTCATCAAATCTCCCATATTTTTAAGATATCCTATATAATCACCATTTTTATAGCAGGTGTTTTTCCCTTGTTTAATCATTTCAACAACATTTTCATCTATACCGTTATTTATGTAATCAGCCATTTCAGCTGCTACTAGTTTTAAATTATCAAGCATTGCAACCAACTTGCTTCTAACCCCTAAATTTTTTTCAGGAGATGACTCATCTATTAATTCAATTGCTCTTTCGATTTTTCTTATTTCGTCTATATAATTAATATTCATTTTCTACCTCCTATTGATATATAATCATGGCAGAAAAACAATATATTTGTTCTTCTGCAAAAACACTTATTCCAACTTGAAACTTAATATCTATTACTTCTCCTTCTAAAGTACTTAAAAAATCATTTATAGCTTTTTCTAAATCTTTTTCATGGTTTTCATCAAATATTTTTACTTTCATGAATATCACCTATTAAAATAATAAATGATATCATTTAAAGTTTTTGTCTATTTTTCATATTCATAATAAACTTCTTTATTATTTCCTTTTTCATCTACATATTTAATCAATACTTTTATTTTAGCATCAAAGGCATCAAATTCTTCTTCAAAGTCTATATAGCCTGTTAAAATAAGTCCTTTAACATAATTATCTTCTAAATTGATGGTATTAGGAACAAGATGTAGGGGTTCTTCAAAGATACCTGTAGTAGGATAAATATCCTCAGTTTGATAATCATGAATGGCTATCGCCTTTATATTCATAACTTTAGTTTTAGGATTATCAATAATAACACGATATGTTATTTCATCATCTAAAATTTGTTCAAAATTAACAGTTATATCAAAAGGTATATAGTCAGTATGACCTGTATAATTTTTAGCCGAATCAACAAACGCGTTATATTCACTAACTTGCTTGTCAATTATAATATCCCCACAACCCGTCAAGAATAAACACAAAATAATTACTACAACTTTTTTCATATCATATATACTCCTTATTTCTTTTTCTTTAAATACACTGAAACAATATAATACGCAATATATATAACAGGAAATAATAAAACAAAAGTTGCTAATTGCCTAATAATTAAATTATCTATAAATGTTGTAACAATCAAAACAAATGTAAATACAAAAGCGTTACATATTGCAACAATATTTAGCAATACATTGATATCAATTTTTTTAACATCAACTTTAAATTGCTTTTCTAAAAAATAAATTTCTATTATTTTATACAAATTCTTTTTGCCCCTTCTTTTTGATATCTGAAAAGCAATTTTAAAAATGGAATAAAACAATATAATATATAAAATTGCAGTAAACAATATTTTCATACAATCACTTCCATAGTTAAATTATACATGCTTTTAATAAGTTTTAAAAGTAAAAAGATTAGATTTTCGTAAATCTAATCTTTATGATTTTATATTTGCTCAATATATTCAAGAAGCCTAATAAACATTCTTATGAATTTATTTTCTAATTTATATTTTTTTAGTTTTTTAATTTCAATACGCTTCTTTTTTATTGGTAAATTACTAAATAATATATCAGCTATTGTATCTTTAAGTCCTGTTTCAATTGGTAAGTCACTAATGATACCATCTATGTCTTCATTTATTAAACGAACTGCATCTATTTCTATAGCCTTCCCCTTACAATTGATCGTTAACTGAGCAATGGTTGATACTTTACTTACTTCTACAACAAAATCATTTTCATCTACATAACACTTAGTATCAATTGGCATATCGTTAACGTATGCTACAACATCTTTGGTCTCTTTTGTATTTCTAAATCTTATTTTGTAATTCCTTTCTTTAGGAATGATACCACTTTTACCCTCTTCTGCTCTAATGATGACAGTATAATTACTTGCTTGATAATTATAATCAATAGAGGTCTTAATGTAAAAGCCTTGTTTATATAAATTAGTCACACCATCATCTTCATATAAGTGATATGTATTACTACGACCTGGGAAGATATGGATTTCCATATTAGTTGGTGGTGTAGTATTATTTCCTATATCGTTAGATAGTGGTATGATTGAACCAGATTTTGCAAAAACAGGATAATCTTGATCACGGAAAAACGATACATAACTTCTTTCTCCAGGAAATTTTTTACCCGTTTTAAAATCATACCAAGTACCAAAAGGTAAATAAAATTTATGAATAACACGGTCCATAACAGGATCTTTTTTATAAGTTAGAGGTGATACTAATAATTCTGAACCCAAATAGTATTCTCTTTTGTATAATGGCTCATCATATATTTTTTGTGTTCTATAATAAAGTGGTTGAATAAGTGGCGTCCCAATTTTATGATATTTATAAGCTTCATTATATAGATATGGGATAAGACGATGACGGAGGCGCATATAATCTTTTATTATTTGATATGTTTGCACATCCCAACGCCACGGCTCTCTTTTATAATATTTCCCCTTATCAACATGAATTCTAAAAATTGGGCTAAAGGTTCCTAATTGAACATACCTTAAATATAATTCTTTATCTTCAACACCTGTATGAAAGCCTCCAATGTCATGGCTCCACCATGAAAGACCAATGTTAGATGACGATGAATTAAAAGCCGGAATTGTTTTTAATGTGTCCCAACTAACTTTTGTTCGGCCGGAATATAAAACTCCATAACGATGACCACCCTTTGTTGCGTTACGACTTAACAACATAGATCTTTTAGCATCAGTTCTTCCTGATGCAAAAAAATGATAATGGTTTAATAACCAAAGAGCTGTATTGTCTTTTTTATCATAATAATCATTCCAGAAAAAATCGATACCTATATTTTCTAAAGGGTAAATGAATAATTCAAAATACATTTTTCTAAATTTAGGATCATACACGTTAAAAGGAATAACCTTATTATCAGGTTGCTCCATATAAGAAGCTGCTTTTGTATAAGCTTCTTCATGTGGCATGATTCCTTGTATTGGGTTGATATTTAATCCAACTCTAACACCTAAGGAATGCATCTTATAAACAAAATCTTGGGGAGACGGAATTAAAGTTTTATTGAAAGTAAAACCAGTAACTAATTTTTTTTGTTTATCAAAATTACGAAGGTGCCAGTCATTATCAAGTAATAAAACAGATATTGGTATTTCATGACGATTAAATTTATCAAATAGTTTTAGAATTTCTTCTTCCGTATAACTATAATTTTTACTCCACCAGTTACCTAATGCATATCTAGGTAATAATGGTGGTCTTCCTGTTAAATCAAAATAATCTTTTAAACATAGAGCAAAATCTTTATTGTATGCAAAAAGGTAAATATCAACAGTTTCTTCACTTCTTGGTACAACTCTACCATCAGGTTCAATTACAAGACTTAAGGAATCATCAATACTTACAAAACCATCGTCAGAATATAAACCTTTTTCTAATTTCATTTTACTTTCTAACACATCGAACGAAACGTTAGAAGAGTTATAATTTCGTACCTCAGGATGATTAACATACCACACTTTTTCAGTAGAAGAATTTAAAAGTGAAACACGAAGATTTCCACCAGGAACTAATTTATTACCAACGAACGGCTTTTCTTTAGCGTATTCTATTTTAAAGTATTTGGTTGATAATTCAAGGTAATATTCATCTTGTTTTATAGTCATTTCTGGCACTTCAAACAAACGATTCAATACCAATTGAGTTGGTCTGTCTTCAAAATGACCATTTTTATTATATTCAAAACGAACAAGTCTTTCAGTAAGTACTGTTATACGATAAAACTTGCCCTTAATTATTGCTTTTTCTTGTGCTTTTCCAAGTTCCATATTAAAAACAGGTTGACTCATGATATCCCCTCTATTCTGCTTATATATTAACATATTTAAACCTTCAATACAAGTTGTTTAACATTTAAAAAAAGTTGTTTTTAGCAACTCTTATATATCATACTTTTTCATTGTAATTTGTAAAATTTGTTCAAATTCTTCTTTTATAGTTTGTAATCTTTCCTCGCTTATAGCTTCAAAACGCATCGTGATGTTAGGCCCTGTATTAGAAGCTCTAACTAATGCCCATCCATCATCAAATAAAACTCTTACTCCATCTAAAGTTAAAGTGTTATATTTTTTATCCTTAGTATACGAATTTATTTCATCGATTACTTTAAACTTTATTTTATCTGATGCCTTAATTTTAATCTCTGGTGTAGAATGATATCTATTAAATCCTTCTAATAATGATGAAAATGGTTTTTCGATATTAGATAAAATTTCTACAAAACGAAGACCTACATATATACCATCATCATAACCAAAGAAATTATCAGCCATATAGATATGTCCAGATAGTTCGCCACCTAATAAGAAATTACCTTCTTTTAAAGCTTTTTTACCATATGAGTGTCCTGTCCTTACATATGTTACTTTTCCACCATTTTGAATAACGTCATCTTCTATTGCTTTAGAACATTTAATATCTAATAAAAGTCTCTTATCATCTGTTTTCTTAAATAATTCTCGTGCTAGAATGCCTAATAAGTAATCAGCAAATATCATGTTGCCTTGTTCATCTACTATTCCAACACGATCTGCATCACCATCAAAACCTATTCCAATATCTGCTTTTTCACGTACTACCACTTTTTTCAAATCTTCTACATTTTCTTCAACAGCAGGATCAGGATAATGATTAGGAAACGTTGGATCAGATTCACAATATAGCGGAACAACTTCACAGCCAGCATTTTTAAAAGCTTCTACCGCTACAATTGAACCTGTACCATTACCACAATCAACAACAACTTTTATCTTTCTTTTACCTAGTGTAGTTTTATTTTTAAGCATTTCTAAGTATGGCGTTTTAATATCATATGAAGTTATTTCTCCTAACTTATTACCGGTAAAAGGATTCTTCATAACTTCTTTTACTTCTTCTTTAAAATTTGCTATATGTTCTCCATACGCAGAACCTGATTCATCAAATGAAAACTTAAACCCATTATAAGCAGATGGACTATGACTTGCAGTAATAATAATAGATGAAGGTATTTTTAAAAATTCCTTCGCATAATAAACCATCGGTGTTGTAGCAAGTCCTAAATCAATGACATTTACCCCTGATTCTGTTATTCCCTTTGTAAGATTATTATAAAGAGGAATTGATGACAATCGATTATCATAACCAACTAAAACACGATCTTTTCCTAATTCTAGTATATGCTTTCCATAAGCAAGTCCAATATAATATGATAATTCATCTGTTAATTCTTCTCCGTAAATACCACGAATATCATAAGCTTTAAATATATGCTCATTCATTTATATCACCATTTTAATCATAATAGAAACATTATAAAAAAGCAATCAACCAATCTAAATTGTTTGTTGCTTTACATACTAAAACTCTTACTTTGTAAAATTATTAAGTTGTTGTAATTTTATTTTCTTCTTGAACCAGTAAATCGTCCAAGCTCATCTTTGGTAAATTCATTATTTTTAGCGTAATTTTTTCCGCCTCTAACAAGACCTTCTTTTTTATTTTCTAGAAGTTTTCTTTGTATTTCATCAAAGCATTCAGTTCCTAGGTATGTTTTAATTGTTTGTTCATCATTTAAGTACCTTTGAACACTAGAACTAGACATGTTAAGGGCTTTTCCAATCTCTATCATGCTACCACCATGTGCTAAAAAATATCTAGCCGCTTTCAAAACATTCGCTGTTTTTCTTTTTTGTTGATCTTCACTTAACATATAAACCTCCACTAATAATATTTAAATTACAATAATAATTATAATAGAAAACCGAAAAATAATACAGCAATATAACAACTTCTTTAATTATTATATAAAAAGCCATAAACTTAATCCCATAAAAATCATCCCTGCAATTAACCCACAAATTGATAATGAATGCTTCCCATATTCTCTTGCAGCAGGTAATAGTTGATCAAATGAAATAAAGACCATAATACCTGCTATAACAGCATATAACACGCCAAATACAATGTTGTTCATAAAAGGTGCCAACATTAAATAACCAACTATTGCACCAAGTGGTTCTGCCATTCCAGAAATCAAAGAATATAAAAAAGCCTTTTCTTTACTGTTCGTTGCATAATAAATAGGAACTGAAACAGAAATGCCTTCAGGAATATTATGAAGTGCTATCGCTAAAATAATAGGAATAGCTAAAGAAAAAGAATGCAAAGAAGAAATAAAAGAAGCTATACCTTCTGGAAAATTATGAATAGCTATTACAATAGCTGTAAGAATTCCTGTTCGCATTAAATTTGATTTTGATTTTTGCTCTTTGTTATTTACATTATGTATTTTTATATCCTTGGGTATAAACTTGTTTATCAATTGAACTAATAACATTCCAGCAAAAAAACCTATAAGTGTATATAGGTTCCCTACTTTTTCGCCAAACGAAGTAGTAAGAAGTTTATAAGCTTCATCGTATATTTTTATTAATGAAACAAAAATCATCACACCTGCTGAAAAACCTAGTGCAACTGATAAAAATTTAGTATTGTTATTTTTAGCAAATAAGCCAATACAACCTCCTAAAGCAGTTGATAAACCTGCAATCATAGATAATATAAAAGCTACTATAATGTTATATGAAATTACACTCATAAGGACCTCTATTTAATATAAAAGATTCCTTAAATTGTATGTGTACAAGATTTCTTTATAACAAAAAATTAAATAATTATACTAATCCTCGTACTTATCACAATTCATTCCAACTACTTTTTCAACATCTAACACAAATCCAATACCTACACCAGACTTATTTAACTCAGCCTTATCAACGATTTCCTTAAGTACGTTGTCAGCATCTTTCTTTTCAACAACCATTAGAATGATCTCCTTTTCCGGTTCTATTGGCATACCAAGGATTTTGGCAGTTTCATGAACGCTTGAACCTCTACCTTTTATGACTGTACTTCCACTTGCACCAACCTCCCTAGCAACCTTTACGACCTTTTCTGAGATCCCATTTTTTACAATAACTACAATTAAATCATACTCTTTTGAATTGTTCATATTTACAACTCCTCTCTTATAGTTGATTTTTTAAAAGCCTTGCAATTCCAACACATTTATTCAAGTTAAGAACAACAGCTATACCATGTCCCGGTTCATTAAGACGTTCATTTTTAATCATGGTATCTAACACATTGTCTACCTTAGAACTCTCCACAGCCATTAAAATTATCTCTTTTTCTGGTTCATATTTTATACCTAGAATTTGTTCATATATTCTTTTCTCAGCCATACCTTTTCCATACATAATAGTACTGCCTTCTACACCCTCTTTTTTTAATTTCATAACTAAACTTGAAGCAAGTCCTTTTTTCACAATAACTACGATCAATTTATAATTATCTAAATAACTAAGGCTACTGTTCTTCATTACTAACTTCCTCCTTATTCTTTCTTTCATATATTATTCCCAATATAACAATCGACAATATCGGCATCAAAGCTACTAATGCTATAAGACCAAAACCATCTAACAACGGGTTACTCTTTTCTATAACACTTGACATTGAAATCATTATAGAAAGGAGAACTGAAGCGATCATTGGGCCTGTTACTACCCCACCAGCATCTATTGCCATCGATAAAAATAATGGGCTTGTAAATTTTGATAATATAAAAACCAATATATAGCCAGGTATAATAAAATATAATAACGGGATACCTGTATATATTCTAATTATAGAAAGAGAAATCGATGAAGCAACCCCAATTGCCAGAAACAGTAATACTAATTTCTTATTTATGTAACCAAAAGTTACTTCTTCCACCTGTTCATTCAAAATTTTAACCGCTGGTTCAGCTAATGTAATTACCCAACCTAAGACAAAGCCAATTATGACTGTAATCCACCTTTCATTGATCGCACCCAAGGCAACTCCTATTTTGTTTCCAATATTAACAAAACTAATATCAACTCCAAATAAAAACAATGTTAATCCCACAAAAGTTAATAATAAGGCATATAAAACTTTTAAAAATTCTTTTTTAGTAAGTTTTAATATTAGAAATTGAAAAATCACAACAATGATTAGTAAGGGAACAATAGCAAAAGATGAATCTTTTAATGCACTTAAAAAATCTTCTATCATCTAAAAAGCACCCCCAATATAAGTACTGCTAGGACTGGTCCTACTGAAGCAAGTCCAACAAAACCAAAACTTTCATGAGCTTCTTGTTTTGTTCCTTTGATAGAGGCCATACCTATTCCAAGCGATAGAATAAAAGGTACTGATGTAGGGCCCGTGGTTGCACCACCAGCATCAAAAGCTACAGCCAAAAATTCTTTAGGACTAACAAGCGCAAGAACAAAAATTAGAATATAACTGAATATTAAAATCTTCTTTAAAGAGACTTTATATATAAAACGTATAGCAGCTAAACCTAGATATATCCCAATACCTAAGGATATAACAATTACAAACAAATACTTATTTACAATAGCCCCTTTTGAAATTGAAGCAAATTGATTAGCCAAAAGTTGAACACCAGGTTCTGCTATTGTAACAGCAAAACCTAGAACAATACAAAAAGATAAAATAAACCATATTTTTGTTTTTTCAATTAGTTTTTTTCCTACTAACTCACCTAATGTAATCAAACTATTTTCTACACCAATCAAAAACAAGGTAAAACCTAAAATAGTGATTAACGTTCCAAACATAAATATTGAAAAATTATCTAATGTGAAATCAATCAAAAAAAGTTGCAATAAAAACATAACAATAGTAATTGGTAATACAGATTTGATAACATCTATTACAACACTTTTTACATTCATAAGTACCTCCATCATCCAAATAGGTTGCTACAATATTATCATATCACAATTTGCAATTATAATATATTTTTTATAACTTTACTTGTGTAAAGTAATAAAATTGACGACAAAAAAATAAAACTCTTAATATTTAAGAGTTTTATTAAATTTTTTATTCACTTATAATTGTATGATGTATCTATTTTAATTTATATAGTGTGAAAAAGACTTTTTTATTATCTTGTACAAATTAAATAATAATGGTTTCATTTGATAGAAGTAAGCGTTTTTGAGGAATCAATTAGTTTAATACCATATTCCATTTCTTTTTTATACCAATTTACTATTTCTTGATTAAAACTTCTTTTTTCTATATCTAACTGCATAATACCTAAAGCTTCACCTAATTTCATATCATTTATATTGTCATTTAAATAAATTAAGTTGTTAATAATATTGGGATCTTTTAATATCTGCTGATGAACAAAGCAAGCAAATAAAGTACCAATTGAGTGTCAATAAGATTTAATTCCTTCCAAATTAACTAATTTTCCATTTGAAGTGTTTCTAATGCTTTTCAATAAAAAGTCATAACAAGCTGTAAGGATTCCTTTTTCATAAGGAAAGTCCAAAAAGGTCTAGTCATTTATATTCTTATTATTTAATTTTTGTTTAATCAAAAAACTTTCAGTTGTGAACGCAAATATATTATCTTTGAAAACTCCATATCTTTCTTGCTTATTAATTTGGATATCATATGGAGATATACCTTCTTCATATAAATAATCAGATAATATAAATTCAGATAAAATAGAGATAAATTCTGTCAATATATATCTTGCATAGCTAAATCTATTAGAAAAATTTAAGTAATGAAATATTCATGAATAATATTATAACAATCATTAATATTGTGTTCTAAGATTATATCAATATTATTTTCACCTGTATTTACATCGACAACAAATGCATTTTCACAGTTCTTGTCATAATCTTCATCTTTTTATTATGAAATTTAATCTTTCCTTCTTGTAAATACTTCTGAAACTTAATATAGTAGGCAAAATTAATCTTTTTCAAGAAATCTTCTACATATTTTATATTTTCTTCTAATGAAATATATTTTAATGGTTCATTATAATCAATTTTCTTAACATTTTCTAAATATGAAATGTTGATAAACAAAAAAAGGATCATTTTTTTCAAGCAATGAAATATTATTCGATATAGCATTGTCCAATAATTCATAATCTTCTTTTTTCATTCAATCACTCGCTTTTATTTTAATTAACAGTTCCAATTTATTTTTGCTTTATTTTGTTCATATTTTATTGCCACTTTTTTTAATGCTTCTGTCATTTTAATAACTTCTTCATGGGCAACTTTATCGTATTCTTCTCTTGTAGATTCTATTCCTAACTTGTCATATGCTACTGCTGCCCCACCATAAAATGCTAACCCTATTGAATGCGTTGGTGTATGAAAGCATGCCGCTGCATGTCCAATTATTCTTGCTGCAGCTTGGGCAGCGGGATTATCTTCTGCTTCACGTGCTGCTTGATGACATGAATTTAATATAATATCTTTCACTTCTGGCAACTTTTTTAATCCATTAAACCAATCACGAGAAGCGTCTAAAGCTATCTTAGGTCTATCATCATTAGGATAGTATTTTTTGTATATTGGTAAAATAAATTTTTCCGCATAATCCAGGCACCAATTAGCAATTGTTTCTTTGCTTTGCGTTTCAATTAGACGCATCAACTCTATTATATGGGTATCATTATAATTACCCAACATTTTTCTTAATCTTCTCATCCATTCACTTTAAGTAAAATTTTATCATAAAATAACACACATAAATGTTATAACCTTAAATTATTTACACTTTTTTTAACAAATAAAATAATTAAAATATAAAAAAACACTAATTCACTTCTTAGACATATGATAATAATGTAAATTATATGAAAGGAATGAATAGAATATGCATAATACTTATTATCCATTTGATAATTTCCTATTTTCTTTACCTATGAATCAATCACAGTGTAGATCACCTTTTACAAGTCAATTTCACGATTCTTACAATTCTTTTCCTAACCAACTAAATAATAATTTAAATTTTAATGCAAGAGGGAATGGTTCAATTCGCTTAAGAGATCATGGACGTCAACCATTTGCTGTAAATATTGAGGAAGCAACTGAGCATAATAACAATTTTAGGACAGCCTTATGGACAGGAAACAACCTTCAAGTTACATTGATGAGCATCAATGTTGGAGATGATATTGGGTTGGAAAATCATACTAATACAGATCAATTTCTACGAATTGAAGAAGGTGAAGGGTTAGTTAGAATGGGAAAATCTAGGGATAGAATGGATTTTCAAGCAAGAGTTTCCGATGACTTTGCTATCATGGTACCTGCTGGAACATGGCATAATATTATAAACACAGGTAATAAGCCACTTAAATTATATAGTATTTATGCCCCACCAGAACATCCATTTGGAACAGTTCACAAAACCAAAGCAGAAGTATCTGAAAGAAACTCATATTATTAAAACTAAAAGTGGTTTTATAATAAAATAACACCTCAAGATAGAGATGTTATTTTATGTTTAAAAATTATTGTGTAATATTAATTGTTTGTGTACAGCAAGACTAAGCTAATTTTAAGCACAAAAAAATCCTTATCAAATAAGGACTTGTTCACAAAATGGTCGGGAAGACAGGATTTGAACCTGCAACCCCCTGGTCCCAAACCAGGTGCACTGCCAAGTTGTGCTACTTCCCGATACTGGCACGCCCGATAGGAGTTGAACCCATAACCTTTTGATCCGTAGTCAAACGCTCTATCCAATTGAGCTACGGGCGCATTTCCAAATCGAAAAAAAATGGTGGCTCCGATTGGAATCGAACCAACGACACGAGGATTTTCAGTCCTCTGCTCTACCGACTGAGCTACAGAGCCATATGGCGGTTCCAACGGGACTCGAACCCGCGATCTTCTGCGTGACAGGCAGACGTGTTAACCACTACACTATGGAACCAAATAACTAATTAAATCTCAACTTGCCTTTTTAGTATATTAAAAAACAATATTTTTGTCAATACTTTTAATGTTCTTTAGTGTCTTTTAAACTTTTTAAACTAAACAAGTAAGATATAATCATTGCCAATACAAATAATATTATACCAATAAAGCCATGATAATCCAAGCTAAAACCAGGATAAATTGCAGTAATAGATCCTATGACAAAACCAATAATAACACTATATGTACCTGCAAAGTAATTTTTTAATAAATATCTAATGATTTTTATCAGTACAACAGCTCCTCCTAGTACTCCTAATAAAAATGGAATAATTTGCATGTATTCACCTATTGATAAACCAAAAGGATTATTTAATATATTTAATATGAATTGATACATACCAATCAACATTAAAAGAAATGAACTACTTATTCCCGGAATTATTTTTCCTGCAACAAATATTAAACCTGTCAAGAAAAGTAAAACAAACGACAATACACTATTATCTATTTGACCTGAGAAATTTATATTAAAAGTATCTTTACCTAAAACAAATAGTGTAATTGCTATTAAAAAGGAAACAATAAGAAGAGCTGGATTAGCTTTACCTTTTCCTTTTCCTTTAACTTTAATCTCTTTTACTAAGATAGGAACACCACCTAATATAAGTCCCATAAAAGTATATTTTGCTTCAATCGGATAATTTTCAAATACAAAAAACAATACTTTCCCAAATAAGAAAACACCTAAAACAAGTCCTAAAATAATTGGTCCCAAAAACAAAGCATTTTTTTTAATATCTTTAAAGAAGTTTGCTACAGCATCTAGCATATCTTCATATATACCAAACACGACAGCTAAAACGCCACCACTTACACCTGGTAGTATCATACCGCCACCAATTATTGCTCCAATAATTACATTTTTAATAAATTTCATAGATGCTCTCCTAACTAAAATATATCTACATATTACATTATATCAATTTTTTAAATTATTTTCACTATCTTTGTATTTAATTTATATGCTTTATTTATAATATATATAAACTTTGTACTATAATTATCGCGTTATGTTATAATTAAAAATATATAAGAAAGAAGGTCTTATATGGAATTTAACAATATTGAAAATAACTCAAATTATATTAGCAGATTAACCTTAATGCACAACAAGAACTACTATATTGACAATTTATATTTAATTTCCCTTCGTATGATCAAAGATATCTATAAAGGTGAAGTTTCTTCTATTATGTTTTGTGATATAAATGGTTTGAAATTAGTTAATGATAGTTCCGGCCATTTAGAAGGTGATAAAATTATTAGAAGGATAGCTAATATAATTAGAAATTGTGTTAAAAAAGGCAATAATTTATCAGATAATATTACAAATCCTACTTCTCAAGAATCAGATAAAAGAAAAAATGAAGTTATTCACCTTGGTGGTGATGAATTTCTTGTTGTTTTACCAAAATGCAACAAGGAAAAAGCTAGAGCAATTAAAGAAAATATTTACAATATAATAGATGAAAAAATCGAGTTTTTTGATGGCGCTTCTTTATCCATTGGAATAGCTGATACAACAGATATAGAATTACCTAAAAATATAGATATATCTAATATAGAAGAAGTTGTAGAATATGCACATGCTATTATCAAATTAGCTGATAAAAATATGTATAAAGAAAAAAACGATTTGACTAGACTCTCACCTGATGAGTTAACAAAATTTAGATTAAAAAGTATAAATCGTTTAGGTGAACAAATAGGATTAAAATTTACTCAAGAAGAATTAGAACTTATACTTAATCTTATAGAAGATATTGAAAGAAAAAGAAATCGAATAAGATAATTCTTATTCGATTGTTAATTTTTGATTTTGTGGTTGTAAGTGAACAAAAGTATTACCATCATTCACTTTTATTTCGTTTCCTTCTAAATCTTTATATATGGTTTTACCTGCTCTAGATGATTTTTCCCATTTAATAGGTATAGCATATCCATCAGTTATGTAATAGCCTGTTCCATTACCTAAATTATCTAATCCTTGTCTTCCCTTACCTGATCCATCATTTAAAGGATAATTTCGCACATTATATACAATTAAATTTTTTACTGTATACTGTTTTCCTGTTACTGTATCAACATGTGCTCTTCCAACCATATATCTTTTATACAACTGATTTTCTTCATCATATTCATATCCTACATAATGAGAATTTGAATAATGAATTCTAACTAAATCAGCTGGTATAGCATTTGATGAAGTCGATAAATCTATTTCATTTATCGAATAATTTAATATCGGTTTAGTAGTACTTGTCGTTCTATATTTTTTAGCTGCTGCTCTTGATGTAAGATTATTAGTAGTCGTATATATATTTTGCCAGCCTGCTATTTTTGTATCACGCCAGAATGCACTATCATCAGCTTGTGTTCCACTAATATTATTAACTTTAAGGGCCTTAATATCATTTAAAGCCTGTGGACTATAACCAAAGTGTGTAAATATAGCATCATTTTCTAAAGCATAATCTAAGTAATAATGACGCGCACTTCTAACAGGACCAATCTTACTAATGTTTTGATCCTTATAGAGAGCCAACAATCTAGTTATACCACCTTCAACAATTATCTCATATACCATATATGCTTGTTGAAGACCAGTTTGTTGAGGCCATGCATTTTTTTCGTTATCTATCATAACTGCTATTGGTCTTGTTTTAGAATCCATATTATATATTTTTATTTTGGGTTCAGTAGGGATTTTTTGTTCATCATCTGGATCAAATGAAACATCATTTGGATTTTGATTTTTATGTAAATTACCTATAAAAAAAGGCGTTTTACCATTTAGCATTGTATATACAAACAAAATTATACCAACAACAAATATCAATGCTATTATTTTTTTAAACATCTTGTTCTTACGTCTTTTTTTCATAGCACACCTTCTTTAATAATTATAATTAAATTATACTTTAAATATTTATAATTTAAATAACAATTAA
>DUQO01000045.1 GCA_012837765.1 Mollicutes bacterium
AAGTTAGAGAGTTTATGAACGGAAGTTTAAAAGCAACATTGAACTCTTTTCAAACTAATGATAATCAAGAAATGATATATGATGAATTTGGTTTACATGGTAGAAAGTGGCTAACTGACCAAAATAAATATGACGATAGGCAATTGTGGATAAATAATAATGGAATATTACTGACTTCAGATGGTTGGAAAACGGCATCTATGGGATTAGGATTATTAACTGCTCCTGATGGAAGTAAATATTATGGCTTAAATACTGAGGTAATAGTTGGCTCTCTTCTACTTGGTGGAAAACTTAACATCACAAATTCTTCTGGTACATATTTAATTGATAATAACGGATTTACAGCTAATGCTACTGTAGGTGTAAATACATATAGTGTAGGTATCAATCCAAGTACGCCTAGTGATATCATTAATGTAAAAGTTAACGGTGTAAATAAATTTTATTTAGATACCATTTCAAATGATTTGGTGTTTAGGGGTAAAATCACTGGTGGCTCTATGAATATAAATAATAAATTATATATTAATGAATTAGGAAATCTAACCTCTTATGGCACAATAGCATCGATAGGAATGATTGACGGAACTACTTATTCTTATAAGACGGAAATAGACGGAGGAAAACTCACTACAGCCTCTTTGTATGTTAGACCTCTTAGTACTATTACGGGAGAATTTTCACCTAACTCATCCGGTTATGTTCAATTAAATCCCTTACAAATATCCACTACACCAAATGGAGCAATAACAGGTTTTATAGCAGATATATTTGGTTATGTTACATGTAATTTTATTAATGGTGGAACTCCTATAACAGCAGCTAATTATGACTCAGGTACGTATGCTTTTCCTCCAAGTGTTCATTATCATTCAGAATACGCTTTATCTTCACACTCACATTCAATATCTGATGTCTCTGGCTTATCTTCGATACTAAGTAGCCTAGAAAGTAGGATTTCGGCATTAGAATAGTTATGTTATCTTGCATATTTTTCTTATATATAGTATAATAAGGTTGGAGGTGTTTATATATGAAAAATAAAAAAATAATTACATTATTTATTATTACAATTACATTAGTTAATTTGTGGACAAGTTTAACTTTTGCTGGTTCAGTATATAATAATGGTTTAAAATTTATAGGGGAGGTGATAACTACGAAAAAGTATTATGATGGCGATATTCTATTGCGTGATGACGTTATATTAAATGGGTATTGTAAAGATGAAAATAATAACATAATTGATATCAACACAAAAAATATTTATATTCCAAATACAGCAGATTTAAAAAATCGTGAATATGTTATTTACGATAATGGTAAAAATTGTAGTGGTGTTATTGATATTGACATTAAACCTTTCGATTCAACAGTTAATTACGATGAGTTTATTATCCCTCAAGTCAGTTTTAATAAAGATAATAACATAAAAGATATAAGACAGTCTGCAAAGGTGTATTTATGGAGTAAAATAGAAGAAGTAAATTTTTATAATAATATTGGAAATAAATTAGATGTTAACTATGAAAAATCAATAGTAGACATTTATGAAATTCAATCAGAAGAAGGAATTTATACAGTACCTTATGAAATAGGGTTTTATACTAAGAATTTAAAAAAGGATAATATCTATGATGTGGTAAAAGGTACTTTTGAAGTGGCTATTGGAGATGGTAGTGTAATTGAAAAAAATACAAATTTATTAACGGAAAATATATTAAGTAAAACCGCTTCACTAAAAGAAGTTGACACTATTACCCCAACTCTTAATGCTACCAATCTTATATTAGGCTTAGATACTACATTTGATATTAATGTAAATAATAAGATATCAGGATCAAAATACACATGGCAATCGTTTAATCCTAAAGTAGCTAAAGTTAATGCTAAAAATGGAGTCATAACACCTGTAGGTAATGGTGAAACTATTATAATGTGTAAGATTTTATTACCTGATGAGAGTGAGTTGTTTCTTGAATGTAAAGTAATCGTAGGATATGATGAAGACTCTCCTATTCTATCTGATGATAGCTTAGAGTTAAATATCGGTGATGTTTTTAGATTAAAAGTGAATAATACAATAATTGACTCTGAATATTCATGGAAATCAAGCGATAAAACTATAGCCAAAGTAACTAGTAAAACAGGCAAAATAACTGCTATAGCAAGTGGTGAGGCTTATATAACATGTACAATAACAATCCCCGAAACAAATCAAAAAGTTGTTCTTAGGTGTGATGTGTCTGTATCGGAGTAAAATATAGTTTAAATTGAATACAACAGTTAAAAGAGCAGAATTACCAATAATCTTCTGCTCTTTTGTTATGTAAAAAATTAATTGAAAGGAAGATTAAATGGAAAAGGGTATTAATTTACAGATAGAAGAATTAAAAGTTAATTTAGCCAATATAATAAACACATCTAATATGCCAGTCACAATTATAGAAATGGTGTTGCA
>DUQO01000046.1 GCA_012837765.1 Mollicutes bacterium
ACTTTATTAACTTATTATTTGCAAAAATAGCCTAAATATAACAAAAAAAGAGGAATTTATGCGAAAATACCCCTTACTTAGTAAAAAATGCCACGGATAACCGTAGCATTTTGTTAACATTACAGTGTCGTGTTGAAAGCGAAATGCTACAGATTTTTTATAGTGTTGTGAAGCAAATACTACAAAAATCGCTATTGTGTTGTGAAGCAATTGTAACATTGGTAACTTTTGAC
Organism: Mollicutes bacterium; assembly: GCA_012837765.1. Taxonomy (GTDB): domain Bacteria; phylum Bacillota_I; class Bacilli_A; order RF39; family UBA660; genus UBA5348. The sequence continues at coordinate 234 of DUQO01000046.1, forward strand.
TTAAATGTCTCAATTAAGCCAACAATTCAATTGATTATTAAACAATAATTTAATAAAAACTTTAATAAAATCATTAAAATGTTGAAGTATTATTTTTTAGGGTTTATGATTAGAGGCTATTCGAGATACATAAAAAAACACTTTTTTAAGTAAGTATAATTTCACCTTCAGGATTAACATCAAAATGGATTGAATTTGCGTCAAAATCTTCTATCAATTCATCTAATCTATTAATAATTAAAGAGACATCCAATTCATCTTTAAGTTGAATTAGCAATTTATTTTCTTTTTCATCAATACCAATTAATACTATACTATAATCCGTCGCAAAATTTGTAGCTTCTTCCATAATTGAAAGAAAATAATTATATGAATATTCTACATATTTATATATAATACCTTCATATTCGATTGGAACATAGTCTCCGTAAACACATATAATAAATTCATTTTGGTTTTCTACATATGCTCCACCATAATAATCATTGTAACTCCCATCTTCATTTATAAATTGCATTCTTGCTTTAATAAATTGTAAATAATTATCAGGAAGAGGTGCAATTTCTACCGGATCATCAATTTCAAGTATTCTGTTAGGACCAGCATAATAAATATATTTTGATGTAATTAAAATATTAATTGCTTCAATTACTTTTTCTTTATTAGAGTTCTTTAAAGTAATAAGATAGACATTACGCCACGTATCATAGAAAGGGTCATTTTCATCATAACTTGAATTGTAAGTTAGTAGCTCTATTTCTTCTATGTCTATGAAATCTTTAAAATCATCAATTGTAAATTTTTTAGCTGTAAAAGCACCATCAATACAAATAATTACTTCATTATCGGTGAAATTATCATCGATTGAGCCTTGCCAATATATTTTATCGTCTATAGGTATTGTTTCTTCTATTATATTAAATTCTAAACTTTCTAAGTTGTTAAAATCTTCTTTTAATATCGTTATAACATCAAGACAACTAAATATTGCAGCATCTCCTGCTGCTTTACCATAAGGATAGTTATAGCCAATAAATGTGTCATAAAAATAATAATCAATACTTATAAACTGTGATCCACCAGCTAATCTATAAACTAATATCCAAACAAATTCTTCTGGTGTTAAATCATGAAGATACGGTTCTCCCATTAATATTTCATATATTTCTGAAAATGCATAATAATCTTCAACTACGACAACATCTTCATTTAAGTTAAGATTATATTTTTGTAGAAAATAATCTTTATGTTCTAATAAACTACCCGCAGGGCTATAAACATTTTTATAATTATAATCATCATTCGCAAAAGTAATTGTATCAAGAGGTTTATAATAAGGTAAAAAGCCATCAACAACTTTAAATGATATTTTAATGTCTTTATTAGGCATTATTAAATAATATTCCCATATATAACCATTATTAGTTTCTACAGCTGTTTGAGTTGAGTGAAACTCATCATTAATATAAAGTTCTAAACTAACATCTGTTAAAACATGAGTTTGAATTATAATTTCATCACCATGATAATAATATAAATCTAATTCATTAATTATATAACTCATTTCATCGTCAATAAATAGATAATATTTTTCTTTATCATCTTTACCCCATACACCTGAAACATTTATGTTTTCAACTAATTTAAAATAATCTTTTTCAATAGAAAAAACTAAGGTGTGACCGCCAAAGGCAGGGTAATATGCAATCATATTTTCTTTTAGTTCAATATTTAATGTTTTATTTACTATACTAAATGAATACAATTTATAAAGTTCAGAACCAATATTATTGTTTAAAAAGCTATATGTATATAAAATATTATTTTCAAAAAATGATTCTTCTAGTTCTAAATTATATCCATAAAACAAATAGTCTTCATAATTATCAATAAACTCTTTAGAACCATTTGTTGAAATAGAAGACCCTGAATACAACAACTTAACAGCGACATTTTCATCATGTTTATTAGTTGGTGGGATTTCCTTAGTTTCTGTTGGATCAGTCCTTTCAGTAGGTTTCCTTTCAAATTGATCACAAGAGGATAACCCAAAAACACTTAAAACAAGTAATAAAAACAAGTATATTTTTTTCATAATAAATATTCTCCCTTCAATAAATAATACTCAAAACAAAGTTTTTTGCCCAAAATGGTTTAATAAATTTATCTTAACTTTACTATACCATAAAATTTAAACCTATTAAATATTTTTTAAGACCTTAATCATTTATGTTATACCTTCATATAATAAGGTGCAAATAAACCTCTTTTATTCGCACTAAATTAATTTTAACTTGTATTGTTGCTTCATTGATGACTAATAAACTACTTTCATGTTTATTATATATCAACGATACTAATTCATCTAGCTATTTTATAACCTTTTTGATTATTTCATCAATTGAACTTTTATATATTTCAGCTAAAGCGTATAGTATATCAATTCTTGGAAGTCTATTACCAAGTTCATAGTTTCTTAAAGTACTTTCATTTATTTTAAGTTGATCAGCTACTGACACAACACTGTACCCTTTATTAAGTCTTAATTGTCTTAATATTTTTCCTAGTTTTTTTGGTGTTATCTTTTTCCTATAAATATTTTCATCTGGGAAACAAATTAAAATCCATTTCCTATATATCATTTCTACTGTTTTATTTAGATAAGTGTTATCCATATCCGTTATTTTATCCAAACCGACCAAATATTCTTCTAAAACTCTAATTTCAATTTTAGTAAGAGATAACTTTAAACTTTCATATTGGTTTAATATGTTTTTTGCTTCATGGTATAAATCTTCTCTTCCGCCATAAAATCTAGAGGATTCCTCATATGATTTTATTATTGTCTTAGCGTCACCTATATAATATTTGTGCCATCTTCCAAAACTGGCTTTATTCTTTCTTACGTTAAATTTCATTTTTCTAGTTTTTTAAATATATCAAGAGGATTGCCGTATTTTCCTTTAACTTTTAAATATTCTTCAAATTTTTCAATTGTAGAATATTGATAATCGATTTTTTTAATAATTTGTTCAAAGTCTTTATCACTATAAGAATATACAGCTAATTCTATTAACATAGCATACATTTTAATATTAATATCTCTTATTTTATATTGGTTTTCAATAATTTCTAGAGCTGTTATAATATTTACTCGCTCTTTAAAAAATGTTAAGTCAATATATTTAAGTTTATATTCATTTATATTTCTTGTGTTAACTGACAATAAATTTGTGTAAATTAAAATTTCACTACTTTCAAATGGTGTCAAATTAGATTTAAAATACATTTCCTCACCAACAACCATCCCACTGAAATATTGTGTGTAATAAGTTTTAACTGATTTATATTCTCCCTTTTCATCAGGAATAGCATATATACCTTTTGATATTCTTATCATTTGGTTTTCATTAACAAACCTTTGAATAATTTTTAAATAGGTTTTATAAGGAATTAATTGAAACAATTTTTTATGCTCATAACTTGAATCAAATAATTCACCTTTGTTCTTAATAATATATTCTCTTAGCATTTTTGTATACACGTTAACACATCCTTACTGATTCAATTTTATCATCAAAAACCAAAATTAGCTATATATAATATCGACATTGTCGACTTAAAAATTTGCTTAGACTTATTTTAAAAAAAATAAATATTGGCTTAGTTATACGATAAAAAATAAAAAAAAGACAATTTATCATAGCATTTCAATTGAAATGAGATAAAATGTCGTCATTGTATCCATGGCGTCCCCAGAGCGATTCGAACGCCCGACCCACAGCTTAGAAGGCTGTTGCTCTATCCAGCTGAGCTATGGGGACATTGCTTAACTATCATACAACAAAAGATGTAAAAAAGGTATAAAAAATC
>DUQO01000047.1 GCA_012837765.1 Mollicutes bacterium
GTAAGTGTTAATAAAATGATGTATAACGAAGATATTCCTTTATTAAAGGAATATCTATTAATTTTGGACAGCATTAATGTTACAGGAATTATATATGATGATTTAGCTGTATTAAATATAGTTAAAAACTTAAAACTAAATATTCCATTAGTATGGTTTGGAATACATTCCTTTACTAATTATTATACTTCTAACTATTGGTATGAAAAAGGTGTAAAATATGGTGTTTTAAGTACTGAAATAACCCTAGATCAAATAAAAAAGATAAGTAATAATACTAAGTTGATTACAATGATGTATGGCTATGGATATTTGCCAATGTTTGTTTCTGCAAGACCGTTAATAACTAGTTATTTTAAACATATAAACAAACCTTATGAAAAAAAAGTCTATAACATGTATGAAAGTCAACGTAATAAAACTTATCCTACAATTGAAAATGAAGAAGGGACTATTATTCTCAGTAGCGACATAATAAATACTATTGAAGAATTACCAGATATATCAAAAATGGTCGATTATTTAATTTTGAGCAGTTTAAATATTAGTAAAGATAAATTTACTAATATTTATGAGTACTATATTAAGGCTTTATCATTTCTTGATAATAAAGAAGAGTTGAAAAAAATTAGTCAAGACGTTTCCAATGAAAGTGATCATAAGACGGATAAAGGTTTTTTATACAAAGAAACAGTGTATAGGGTGAAGAACAGTGATAACTAATAATGTAAATAAGCCGGAGTTATTAGCTCCTGCTGGTAATTTAGAAAAATTAAAATATGCTATTCACTATGGGGCTGACGCTGTCTATATAGGAGGCCGTAACTATAGTCTTAGAGCTAATAACGATAATTTTACACTTGATGAAATAAAAGAGGCATGTTTATATGCTCATAAACATAATGCTAGAATATACGTTACTGTAAATATTATTTTTCATGATAGAGATGTAGAAGGTTTAAAGGAATATTTAATAAGTCTAGATGAATGTGGTGTGGATGCTGTTATAGTATCTGATCCATTAGTAATTCAACTTCTAAAAGAGATTGGTTCAAAGATGGAAATACATTTAAGTACTCAACAATCTACATTAAATTATGAGGCTGCTCTTTATTGGAAAAACGAAGGTGTAACAAGAATAGTACTTGCAAGAGAAGCGTCTGGTTCTAATATAAAAGAAATAATAGATAAAACAGGTCTTGAAGTAGAAGTTTTCATACATGGTGCAATGTGTAGTGGTTATAGTGGAAGATGTGTTCTTTCTAACTATCTCACAATGAGAGATTCAAATCGTGGTGGATGTAGTCAAATATGCCGTTGGAGTTTTGAATTATGGGATGAAGAAGCAAGGAAGGTATCAAATGATGGCAATTATGCTATTGCACCAAAAGACTTATCTATGTTAAGATATATACCGGATCTTATTGATATGGGAGTAAAATCTTTTAAAATAGAAGGTCGAATGAGATCGATATACTATATTGCTACAATGTTACATACATATCGAAAAGTAATTGATGAATATTGTGATAATAAAAGTACTTATGAATATAATAAGGACTATGAAAAAATTCTATATCGTTGTGCTAATAGAGATACAGTGCCTCAGTTTTTTGAGCATAAGCCAGGACTCTTTGAACAATATTACATTGGAAGAGATGAAGTTTCTAATCAAGACTTTTTAGGTGTAGTCCTTGATTATGATGAGAAAGCAAAAGAAGTAGTTATTGAACAGCGTAATTTTTTCAAAATAGGAGACGAAGTTGAAATATTTGGTCCAAAAATCGATAACCATTTATTTAAGATTGAATACATTAAAGATAATAAGGGAAATTTATTAGATGCTGCTAGGCATCCAAGACAAATTATTAGAGTTCCATTAAATATAAAAGTAGAAAAAAATGATCTAATGAGAATAAAGTTAAGCGGTTGACATATTTGTTAATTTGTAGTATTCTTTTTAAAATCATTTAAATGAGGTGATGAAAATGACAAATGAAAAACATGGTGTAATTTATTTAACTCAAGAGGGCTTAAACAAAGTAAAAGAAGAATTAGCTCATTTAAAGACAGTAAATCGACCAGAGGTTATTAGAGCTATAAAAGAAGCTCGTGCTTTAGGAGATCTGTCAGAAAATGCTGATTATCATGCAGCTCGTGAGGAGCAAGCTATATTAGAAGCACGAATTCAAGATTTAGAAGCAATGGTTGAAAATGCTGTTATAATTACTGAATCTAAATGTAATGATGTTAGACTTGGTGCTACTGTAACAATTAAATATGTTGAAGATGAAGAATTAGAAGAGTATAAAATAGTGGGCAGCAAAGAAGCTGATCCATTTGAAAATAAAATATCAAACGAATCACCTATTGCTAAAGCAATAGTCGGACATAAAGTTGGTGATATCGTTACTGTACAAAGCCCAAATGGAAAATATGATATTGAAATAGTTGACATTAAATAAGATTACTTTATGTAATCTTTTTGGTGTTTGAAAATGAAGGAGAAGAGATATGAGTAAACAAAAGTACGTTGTAAAAATTGAAGCTGCAGAATGGGAAAAAGCTTTAGACAAGTCATTCAAGAAGAATGTTGAAAAAACAAAAATAGATGGTTTTAGACCAGGTAAAGCACCACGTGATGTATATGAGAAAAAAGTAGGTAAGGAATCATTATACATGGATGCTATTGATTTTGTCTTACCAGATGCATATTCAAAACTAATAAAGGACAATAATTTAGAACCAGTAGCAAATCCTAATATTGATATAAAAAGTATTAGTGATGATGGTGTAGAAGTTGAATTTGAAGTTATTACTAAACCAGAAATAAAAATAAAAAAATATAGGAATTTAGGTTTAAAAAAGCCTGAAACAAAAGTTGAAAAAGAAGAAGTAGAAAAAGAAATAGAAGAACTTAGAAGTCATTATGCAGAAATAATTATAAAAGAAGATGCTATAGAGACTGGAGATACTGCAGTAATTGATTTTGAAGGATTTAAAGATGAAGTTCCATTTGAAGGTGGAAAAGGAGAAAACTATCCACTTCAAATCGGAAGTAAAACATTTATTCCTGGTTTTGAAGAACAATTGGTAGGTTTAAAAGCAGGAGATGAAAAAGACATTAAAGTTACTTTCCCAAAAGATTATCCAAGCGAAGATTTAAAAGGCAAGGAAGTTACTTTTAAAGTAAAAGTAAATGAAGTAAAAACAAAATCTATTCCTGAATTAAATGATGATTTCTATCAAGATTTAGGTATTGAAGGAGTTTCATCTTATGATACTTTATATGATTACGTTAAAAATGAAATAACATCACGTAAAGAAGAAAGTAATAATCAACTTTATGTTGATCAAATATTAGATGAAATAGCAAAGAATATTGATACAGAAATACCACATGAAATGATACATGATGAAATACATTTCATGTTAAAACAATTTGAACAAAATATAATGATGCAAGGTGTTAATTTACAACAATTTATGCAAATCACTGGTAAAACCGAAGAACAATTGCATAAAGAATATGAAGAACCAGCTAAAAAACGTGTTATGCATGCATTGATATTAAATGAGATTGCTAAACTAGAAGGTATTGAAGTAACAGAAGAAGAAATTGAAACAGAAATACCAGTACTAGCACTCAATTATCAAATCCCTGTTGAAGAAATAAAAAAATTAGATGGTTTGAAAGATGCAATTAAAAGCGATTTAAAAACAAGAAAAATCTTTAATTTACTACTTGAAAACAATTAAAAAAGTATTACAAAAAGAGTCATTATTTATGGCTTTTTTTGTTGACAAATAAGATTTATCATATATAATAAATGTTATTAAAAAGAAATGTTAATTAATTTTTAATAAGACAATTGCAGTGACAAAAATATTTCCTTAGGAGGTCTATCAATGGTTAAAACAACTTTACCAGTTATCCTACTTAGGGGCATGGTTTTATTACCATATTCTGAAATAAGATTGGAAATAAATAATGATATAGATAAAAAGATATTAGAACTAGCTGAAGAAAATCATGACAACAACATCTTGATTGTACCTCTTTCAAATCCTTTAGATGAATCATTTGAAGTAAATGAATTGTCTAAGATTGCAGTAATGGGGAAAATAAATTTAAAAATGGAATTACAAAACGGGATAACACGTGTTGTTATTGCCGGTTTAAATAGAGTTAGTGTTTATAATTATAGTGATTATGGTGATGATTCAAATATTTTGATGGCTGTTGTTGGAAGTACAACACAATTTGCTATTACACCTAAAGATGAAAAAATACTAATTCGTAAATTAACAAAGGAATTTGAAGATTATATTGATACACGTCATGATATAAGTAATAGTATCTTAAATGAAATAACAGGAATTAGAAGTATTGCTAAAGCTACTGATATAATAGCTACTTTTGTTCCAGTATCTTATGAGAGAAAAATTGAATATTTAAAGACAGTAAATCCTTACACACGACTTTTAATGCTTCTTGAAGATATTAAAAAAGAAAGACAAATAGTAGAATTAGAACAAAAGATTGATATCGAAGTAAAAAGACAATTAGATGATACACAAAGAGAATTTATTCTTCGTGAAAAATTACGTGTCATAAAAGAGGAACTTGGCGAAGCAAATATTAAAGATGATGATATTGATAACATTAGAAAAAGAATGGAAAAATCATATTATCCATCTAGAATAAAAGAAAGAATTAATCAAGAATTAAAAAAGTATGAATTGTTATCTACTAATTCACCAGAGATAAGTACGACACGAAATTATATTGATTGGTTACTTGATTTGCCTTGGAATAATATTACTAAAGATAATAATGATCTTGTTAAAACTAGAAAATTACTTGATGAAACACATCACGGTTTAGAAAAAGCTAAAGAAAGAATTGTTGAGTTCTTAGCTGTTAGACAAATGAAAGATAATTTAAATGCACCTATTATCTGCTTAGTAGGTCCTCCAGGTGTTGGTAAAACGTCACTTGCTAAAAGTATTGCTAATTGTATGAATCGCAAGTTTGTAAAGATTTCCGTTGGAGGAGTTAATGACGAAGCAGAAATTATTGGTCATAGACGAGCATATATTGGTGCTAGTCCAGGAAGAATTATTTCTGGCATGAAAAAAGCAGGTAGTTCAAATCCCGTCTTTCTAATAGATGAAATAGATAAAATGACACGAGATTATAAAGGAGATCCTGCTAGTGCTCTTCTAGAGGTGCTTGATAAAGAACAAAACAAAACATTCTATGATAATTACATAGAAGAAGAATATGATTTATCACAAGTTCTATTTATATTAACAGCTAATTATTTATATAATATACCAGAGCCTCTTCGTGATCGTTTAGAAATTATTGAATTATCTGGGTATACAGAATTTGAAAAATTAGATATTGTAAAAAAACATATTCTGCCAAAAGAATTAGATAATCATGGTCTTACTAATAAAAACATAAAATTAAGTGACAGTGTGATATTAGATATAATTCGATACTATACTAAAGAAGCTGGTGTACGAGAAATAGAACGCTTAATTGCGACAATCTGTCGTAAAATTGTCACTGATATGATTTCAAATAAAAATAAAAAAGAAGCATACAGAATAGGAAAAAAAGATATAGAAAAATATCTTGGAAAGAAAAAGTATTTTTATACTGAAAATGATAAAAAAGATAAAATAGGAGTTGTAAATGGACTTGCATATACAAGATTTGGTGGCGATATATTACCAATAGAAGTAACATTCTATAAAGGGAAGGGAAATTTAGTATTAACTGGATCTTTAGGTGAAGTGATGAAAGAATCAGCAAGTATCGCTTTAAGTTATATCAAGAGCCATTATGACGAGTTTGGTATTGATTATAAAATGTTAGAAGAAAATGATATTCACATTCATTTACCAGAGGGTGCAACACCAAAGGACGGACCAAGTGCTGGAATAACATTAACGACAGCGTTAATAAGTGCATTTACAAAAAAACCAGTTAATCATAGTGTTGGTATGACGGGTGAGATAACACTTAGAGGTCAAATTTTACCAATAGGTGGTTTGAAAGAAAAAGCAATTGGTGCTCACCGAAGTGGATTAAAAACAGTTATTCTTCCTAAAGAAAATGAACGTGACTTAGATGAGATACCACCAGAAATCAAAGATGAATTAAATTTTATATTTGTGAATGAATATAAAGACGTTTATAACATCTTAAAATCTACTAAAAAGTAATAAACCAACTTTTTTCTATTAAAAATCACAAAAAATATTGCAATTTTCATAACAGTTGTGCTATAATCAAGGCACAACTGTTAAGTTGTGATACCGAGAAGGTTTTGCGCCTACATAACCTTTTCACAATTTATGGGGAATTGGCTCAGTTGGCTAGAGCATCTGCCTTGCACGCAGAGGGTCAAGGGTTCGAGTCCCTTATTCTCCACCAAATATAAAAATAAGGCCTTATTTATAAGGCCTTTTTCTTTATTGTTTTATGATTCAATTATGAAATATGATAAAACAGATTATCAAAAAGTAAATTATATGACAAAATATGACAATATTATGATAAAATAAGTAAGAGGGTAGATAAAATAAAGCAGTATTTAAGTAGTAAATAGCAGTAAAAGAATCGTGTGAAAGGAGAAAAGCTATGAGGAAATTTAAATTTCTTGCAATAATTTTATGTCTATCATTTGGTTTGGCATCGATTGGTGTGAATGCTTGGACATATAAACCCTATGAAATCTTATTTGAAAACTGGGGAACTCAAACTATTAATACCGCATATGAAAATAAAGAAACAGATACACCGCAAAGATGGGAAACTGTAGCTATATCAAATGGTGGAAACCCAGAGGTGGTATTACAAGGTATAACATAGGGGTCTATATCAGACAATATAAGAGTTTGGTTGAATGAGGGTGTATCTTATGAGTGGAAAACCTATGTTTCAAAATTAGCACCGCATGAGTATAGATTACAATTTAAAAAGACTGGTTGGACAATTGGCATGACTAATGTTACTGGATTTTGGTGGAAATATTAATCCAATTAATAATTAATTTAATGTAAGTAGTATGATAATAAAAATATTTTATTTACTCCCTATTTTTATTGGAGGTAATATGAAAAATAGTAAAAAAAATCTTTATCTTTTAATAACTTCTGTAATAGCTTCAATTGTGATGGTATTCCTTTCCATTAATTCGCAATACCCTGATGGTTTGGGGATGGACAGAGTGCCATTTGATTACGCATGGTTTGATGTATATATTTATACAAGTTCAACCTTTTTAGTTGCAGCAACACTAATTTTAATAACATCATGTAAAGGAGTTCATGACTTATATCATTCTGGAATGATAAAAAATATGCTTCAACGAGAAAAGTTTAATAATATTAAGAAAAGTATTTTGGCAAATACATGGTTAAGCGGTTTTTTCTTCTATCCTGTATTTTTGATACTCACATACATTGTTTGCTTTATTGTTTTTCCTACCAAAGGTGTAGGAATAAATCTTGCTACGGATGGACCAATGTATAATTCACTTTTAATACTTCTTAAATCTTGTATAATAACAATAATATATTCAACTATTATTTCTAACGTGACATTAATAGTGTCTAAAAAAATAAAGAATTTTGCAGTTGCCACAATTTTATCTTTTATAATAATATTGATTTATTCGGTGATCTCTCAACTTATTTTCCCAAAATTATTAAAAGCATTTTTCTCAGAGCAATTTGCTAAGGGTTTTGATTTAATTAATGGTTTGATTTTCGGATTTGGAAGTATCATTTCAATTTTAATCCATGGTTTTATTTTAGTAATTATAACTACTCTAATTTTAAATAAGATTTATAATAATCCTAATGAAGTTGTTTTGAATTATGAAAATGAAAACTAACGAAAAGATGCTATTCGATGAAATAACGAGTAATAAGATACTAACAATAACCGCAATATTTATTACTGCCGTTATATTCACAATAACTTACACAAATGGATTGAAAGGTTCAAATTACTTTAAATTTATAAACGGGATATTTGTGAGTGTACCTTATTGTAGTTTGATTACAATAATCTCCGGGTTACTTATAAACTTAATTATATTTAAAAGTTTCCTAGGAAATAACTTGTTAGAACAAAGGTTCGAATCAAAGAAAAATTTATTTCATTATATATTAAAATTTTATTTTAATATATTGTTTATTGTTTTGGGATTAATAGTCTTCACTATTATA
>DUQO01000048.1 GCA_012837765.1 Mollicutes bacterium
CTTATTTATTTTCTTTCCTGTAAAAGATAGAATTAAAATGAATAATGCAATAAAAAAGCTTGTTCTTGAATTTGTTTGATATATCAAGTATAACAAATACATTGAATCTAAAAATAAAAATGTTACTATAATTTTGTTCTTATAAAACATAGTTGCTGAAAGCAATACAATAAAACATATTAAAAGATACATTCCTGTTTCATTAGGATTACTGTATCCTAGTGTTAAGTAACCTTGGTAAATCCCCCATTTATTGTATCCTATATTTTTCAATGGTGTAAAAGATAAGTAAATATAAAACAGTGATAAAACAATATAACTCTTGTAAATAAATACTTTTACTCTAGTTTTATTTGATATGTTTTTGTAATATGTTAAATAAAATGGTAGTGCCCAATATCTAACTAACACAATTAACGAACTATAAATGGAATTATTATTGTTTAAAACGAGGGCTATAAAAGATGTAAATATGATAAATAAAACTATTATATCTACATATTTCAAACGATTATTTCTAAGTATATTTATAAAATATATTAAAGTACAAAGTATATTTGTTATAATTAACAACCTTGTCCCACTACTTACTAAAATATTATTTTTATACGGATGTCCAAAAAAAATTAAAAATTCAGCAAATATTGTAATATATAAACTTATTTCGAATAAATTCATTTTATTTTTCCTATTATTATCTAGCTGTATATTATTTTCCACTTAAGACGCTCCTATATAAATCCATAAAATTCTTTACCATTATATTCTTGTCAAAGTTTTTTTTCACATGCTCAACGCATTTTTTAGAATAATGAGCTTTTCCTTTAGTTTTAACTTCCGTTATGGCCCTATCTATTTCTTTAATATCATTTGATTTTAATACAAATCCTGTATCACTACTCACAAGCTCAGGAGATGCAGTAGAATTATAAACAATTACTGGTGTACCACAAGCCATTGCTTCTACAGTTGTTAGTCCAAAAGTCTCTTCTATGGAAGCATTAACGAAGACATCTGCGCATGAATATAATTCAACTAATTCTAATAAGGAGTCTGTTCTTTTAAGTCCATATGCAAATCCTTTTGTATCATTAATTTGTTTTTCATTTAAACCAACTAACACTATTTTTTCATTATCAGTCAGTGTGTCTTTAAGTTTTCTGAACACATCTAACCCTTTACGTTCGTCCCAATAACTAGCAATACCCAAAATAACAAAATCAGTCTTAGATATTCCTAGTTTATCTCTCATATTAGAAATTGTAGGTTTAAAAATTGATGTATCTATACCATTATAGATTGTCCTTACATCATTCATTTTACCCATATATGAACTTTGTGCAGATTCCCGCAACCAGTTTGATACGCAAGTTATATGAATATTTTGATTGCCTCCTATTAAGTCCTGCTTTATCTCATATGCTTTTTCTGTTCCTATTGTGACATCATCTACAACTGATTTATCAGGACAATTTTTACATCCATTTTTATACTGATCACATTGTAGTTTTGTAAAATGATAACAACCACCGGTAAAAGACCAGCAATCATGAAGTGTATAGACTATAGGTATTTGTTTTTTATTTAAGTACTCAAATAAAATAATATAATTAACAGAGTTTAGATGGATATTATGAATGTGAATTAAGTTAGGGTTTTCTTTTTCAATATATCTAATTAATCTGTTAGTACCTGGTGTAGAGTGGATTTGTTTTTTACCGATATATTTATTTAATCCTCTACGCATATAGTTTTGAAATCTAGTTTCTATCTTGAAAGCACTTGATAATATAGGCTTAAAAGTAGAATAAGCAAATCTAGATTCATAACCTTTATTTATACTTTCATCATGGAGCATCATAGCAAGACGACCAGTACTACCAACTCCACAAGTAAGATTAATCTGCATAATCTTTCCCATTTTATAAATACCTCCTCTTTAAAATCAACTAGCACACATAGAGTTTTAATCTTCATTTAATTTGTAATATTATCATTTTATCTCTTCCTAACTATTAAATTAAATATTTTTTCTGCTTGAACTCTAGGATTTTGTTTTTAACTACTTTATTTCCTTATTTCTTTATAAATAAAATCAATAATGGCTTTAGTTTGGATCTTATGGTTCTTCTCTTTAAATACAAACTTTCTTGCATTCGAACCAAATCTATCTAATTCTTCCTGGTTATATAAAAGAATTGACTTAATTTTGATAGCCATTTCTTCAATATCCTCATCTTCAAATAAATAAATATAATCATAATATTCCTTAGGAATTCCTTTTAATTTAGTAGTTAATAAAGGTGTACCCGATGCCATATACTCTAGTGTTTTAGA
>DUQO01000049.1 GCA_012837765.1 Mollicutes bacterium
ATATTTGCTGATTGTGGTTTGGTAACTCGCCCTAGTGCAGATGAATTAGCTAATATAGCTATTCAAACTGCTGATACAACAAAAAAATTATGTGAAATAGATCCTAAGGTGGCATTATTGTCTTTTTCTACTAAAGGGAGTGCTAAGGATGAATCTATCGATTTAATAAAAAATGCTTTAAATTTAGTTAATGCAAAAAGACCAGATCTTAATGTGGATGGTGAATTACAAGTTGATGCTGCTTTAGTTCCTGAAGTGGCTTCCAAAAAAGCTCCTAACAGTCATGTTGCTGGACAAGCTAATGTTTTAATATTCCCTGATCTAAATGCTGGTAATATAGGCTATAAATTAGTAGAAAGGCTTGCTAATGCTCAAGCAATAGGCCCATTATGTAGTGGCTTTGCAAAACCTGTAAACGATTTATCAAGAGGCTGTTCAATTGATGATATATTCATGACAATTATAGTCACTTCTGTTCAAGCACAAATGAATGACTAATAATAAATTGACTATAAATAAATGCTGTGTTAATATTTAAACAAGGATGATAAATATGCAATTTAAAATAAGAGACATAGTAATTAAAAACCAAGTTTGTCTAGCTCCGATGGCAGGCATTTCTAATAGTGCATTTAGAAGAATTGCTAAAGAGATGGGTTGTGGTCTTGTTTTTGCTGAAATGGTAAGTGATAAAGCTATTTATTATAACAATGCAAAGACTAAAGAAATGTTATATTTAACTGCTGAAGAAAGGCCGATAGCTCAACAAATATTTGGAAGTGACAAAGAGTCATTTGTTGAAGCAGCTAAAATAATTTATAACGAAATGAAACCTGATATAATAGATATAAATATGGGATGCCCAGTTCCTAAAGTAGCTGTAAGGGCACAAGCTGGAGCTGCACTTTTAAAAGATCATGATAAGGTATTTGATATTGTTTCTTCTGTTGTCAAAAGTGTTCCTTGTCCTGTTACAGTAAAAATTAGAAGTGGTTGGGATTCTAATAATATCAATGCAGTAGAAATAGCTAAGATATGTGAAAAAGCAGGTGCTAGTGCTGTAACTGTTCATCCTAGAACAAGGGCTCAAGGCTATGCAGGAAAAGCAGACTGGGATATTATAAAACAAGTAAAAGAAGCTGTTTCTATACCAGTGATTGGTAATGGCGATATCAAAAAAGCGCATGATGCTAAAAGAATGATTGAGGAAACGAAGTGTGACGCTATAATGATAGGTCGCGGGGTATTAGGTAATCCTTGGTTAATAAAAGAAACGATAAACTTATTAGCTGGAAAAGAAAGTGAGCATAAAATAACACCTATAGAAAAAATAAAAATGGCTTTAAAACATCTCTCTTACTTAAAAGAAATAAAGTCAGATAAACAATCTGTCTTAGAAATGAGAGGTCATATAGCCTGGTATCTTAAAGGATTGCCGCATAGTAAAGAAATAAAGGATGCGATATGTAAAAAGGACAATTCAAAAGAAGTTATTGATTTATTAAATAATTATATAGAGGAGTTGGATAATTATGAATAAAACACTTTTAAAAGCTTCTGGCTTAACAGCAATTGTTTTAGGTTTAATTAACATTTTTGTCTTTATAGGAGTACATTTTGTAGTATCATACTTTTATTTTGGAGATAATATATATAGCTATATAATACTTCTTTTTATTGCAATATGTTCTTTTATATCCGTTTTTGGGGGGTTCGTCTTTCTTAAGTACAAAGATCTTTCTCCTAAAGAAATAAAAAGTAAGGAAAAAAATATTTTGATTTGGTCAATTTACTTTACAATAGCTACACCTGTAGCTGGTGTATTAGGTTTAGTTTCGTATTTTATGATAAATAACGAATATAACTCTAAAGTGGAAATAAAATATATTGAAGAAATAAAAGAATTGGAAGAACTAAGAAAAGAAGGGTATATTACAGATAAAGAATTTGAGAAAAAGAAAAAGAAGTTGTTAGATATTTAAGATTATCAAAATATGATATAATTTTATTGGAGGTATTTATGGACAAAGTTTTATTAAAAATATCTGGTATTATTGCCACTATTATGGGGATTATTTTATGTTTTACAATTATAGGAGCTA
>DUQO01000050.1 GCA_012837765.1 Mollicutes bacterium
CCGATTTGAGCAAATGCTACTCTTACTGAATTTTCGATCCCTGTATTTTTAACACCATCCGATGCAACTGTTACTTCAGAATCGGTTGTTAAATAAATTGATTCTTCATCCAGTATATTTAATTCTTTAATATATTGAGAACCTGTAATGTTCTTAATAAATAAATCAAACACTACATATCCTTCTTGTTCAGGATTATCATTAATATGGTTAGGAACTCGACTTGATAAAAGTCTATATCCTCCAGCTGTTGGGTCTAAGCTGGCTTTTTCATATAAAACCATTCGTGAAACAGACGAATCCATTTGTCCTATAGAAGACATAGGAATCAATCCTCTTCCACCCCAACTATTAGTATGTCCATCATATGACACTGCATCTAGTGTTGCTTGTGAAATTGATACAGTATTATCCCAGTTTTCACCATCTAATGATAATAATAGACTTTCTGTTGATGCAATTTCAACATCGAAACTAGATACGTTAACAACTCTCATACCAATAAACCACGCATAAGTTGAAACAGATAACATTACTGCGGTTAAAGTTGTAAGAACAACAATCTTTCCTATACGGCTTGCTCGTCTTCTACTTAATTTTGGCATAAACATAAATCACTCCTTTATTTATTTCATTTTTAACAAGATCGTGTTTGCTATTTTACTTGTTGTTTCTACTTTTAATTTTAATGACGTAACATATAATCATAGGTCAATGATGTACTACCCTATATCTTATACAATTGTATTGTAACATAAATCGACAAATTGTCAACATTATTTAATACTATTAAAAAAATTTTTAACTATTTTTATATACTCTTAAACTTATATTTCTTACTCACTATTAAACTACAAAAAACGAAGAGTTTTTCTCTTCGTTTCAATACTTTTATATTCTGATTACTCAACTATTACTGTTCTAATTACTCGATCAGCATAATTAAGTGCAAAGTCATTAACATCATATGTTACATAATATGTTCCTGGTTTACTTGTATCAACTGGATTGATTACATGTATTTTTCTTGTTATGTCACCTTCTTCAGCATCAGTTGCTGTTGCTCCTGCATCTATATATGGTGTGCCAACTGGAATTGTAACTACTTCATCTCCTAATAATGTAATTACTGGTCTGGTTGTATCATCATCAGGATTTGGTGTATGAGGAACATCTTCATCTGTAAATCTTTCTTTTGTGAATCCAAACTTAACTGAAATTCTCTTACCTATTGATGCAAAATCATAGTTATCTATATCTTGTCCTTCAATATAAATATATATTCTTATCTTTGTAATACTGTTTGGTGCTAATTTCATAAATGGTGGACGTTCTGTACCTTTTTCCATCTTTTGAGTATCAGTAAAATATGGATATGGATGTAGTAATGTTGTTCCTGTATATGTATTGTATGACTCACCATCATAAACATCCACATTGTCTGCTGATGTAATTGGACTCTTTACTGCATATGTTGGATATGAGTTTTCATTTTCAACTGTTCCACAAGCTCCTCCATAAGCACCTTCAGCTCTTAAATTAGCTCCAGCTGGGTTTGGTTTTCTAGCTTTACATGATTCATTATACCAATTTATAGCACTACTTACATGGTACTTATCATTTGGTTCCCAAATTTGTGCTGTTCTACAGATACCTGTGACACTTCCTTGAACTGATGGTAATTTAGTTTCTTCATCAGCTGCACAAGTTATACCTGTTATAACGTCTGGATCTGTTGTTGTTCCAATAACACGGCCGATTTGAGCAAACGCTACTCTAACTGAGTTTTCGATTCCTGTATTTTTAACACCGTCTGACGCTACTGTTACTTCAGAATCGGTTGTTAAATAAATTGATTCTTCATCTAATGGATTTAAATCTACAATATATTGAGATCCTGTAATATTTCTAACAAATAAATCAAATACTACATATCCTTCTTGCTCAGGGTCACCATTCTCAAAGTTATTAACACGGCTCGCTAAAAGTCTATACCCTCCAGCTGTTGGATCTAAACTCGCCTTTTCATATATTTTCATTCGAGAAGCAACTGTATCCATCTCACCAATTGATGACATAGGAAGCAAGCCTTTTCCTCCCCAACTATTGGTATGTCCTGGATATGATACTTCATCTAGTGTTGCTTCAGAAATGTTTACTGTTGTAGCCCACTTTTTACCATCTAATGATAATAGTAAACTTTCTGTAGCTGCAATTTCAACATCAAAACTAGACACGTTAACAATTCTCAGACCAATAAACCACGCAAAGGTTGATACTGATATAACTATTGCTGTTAGAACGCTAACAGTTATAAGGTTTTTAATGCGCCTCATGCGCCTCTTATTTTGTTTTGGCATAAACACAAATCACTCCTTTTATTTTTCAACAAATTCTGAATTAAATGCCATATGAATTTTTATTTCACCGCCCAAAATGTTGTCATTACATTCTGGGTCACTTCCTTCTAGCCATATAACTATCGTATATTTGTTTTTATCACCTGGTTTAAAATTTTCTACTCGTTCTGATTTGATGATTTTATCTGATTCAAAAGGAACTGTTTCCTTTTCAGGTTGCCCATTTTTAGCTAGTTTAGCGTATGTAGCATATTCTCCATTTTTATATACTCTAACTCTCACAGCTTCATCAACATTTTTTATAACATCATCAATAACAATTTCAGACCAATAGTTAGTTATCTTATCCCCAAGATTTTCAATATAAAATGTATACGACACATAATTCTCCCCATTGTGTGAACCATCATAATCATCAAGATCATCAGGAAGCCACTTATAAGAAATGTTGTCAAAAGATTCAACAGTTGGCGCAAAAAGTTCTGTTCTAAAAACCTTGTAATCAGGATCGTCATAAATAATTATATTGTTTTGTAAATATAAATTTTTATCTAGGGTTATACTAAAATTACCACTATTATAAATAATACTAACGACGACATATAAAACAAGTAATAATAATATAAAGATAAGTAATGCTAACTTAGCAATTTTTATAATTTTTTTCTTACGCTTAACCCTATTAGCACTTAATATAATTTTGCCATTCATTCTTATCTATTTCCTTTTCAACGTTGCTTTTTAAATTAATTAAATAATATTTCGATATCCTTATCTAATATACATTTAATATTTTAGCATAAATCGACAAATTGTCAACATTCTTTTCGTTTTTCGGCAAAATCCGCCCCCTATCATACAAAACTTTAGCATATAAAATTCCTAAATAAATAAATGTTAATTATTAAATTTTATACTTAATATTTTTACTTCTTTATCGTCTTTTTTTACCTCAATGAAATTAACAAATCTTTCAAGAAATGTTTTTCTCTCTTTATTATTCAAATGTTTCCAATTTAGTTCAATGTTTCCTATTATTTTTTTAGCATCATCTACTGGTATTTCTTTTGCTTTAAAGTTTTCTTCACTCTTTTTAA
>DUQO01000051.1 GCA_012837765.1 Mollicutes bacterium
AAGCGCAAGATCAAACAATTGATTTGACAGATGATGTAAAAGCGCTTGAAGCTTTAAAAGATACTTTTGTAGAGTATTATGAAGAAAATAATCCTAAATATAATTTTACTTTTGAAGAATTATTGGCGTTTGAAGTATTAACAAATAATCGTAATGCTGAACAATTGGAAGATATATATGATGGTGAAATTCCTACTTATGACGAAATGCATAGAATAATAATGAGTTTTTATATGAGAGCAAGTAGTAATTATACTTATGCTTCTAGCAAGTCAGGTTTATCTAAATTTATTACAAATGAAGACGAAAGAAGATTGTTTGAAACATTAGAAAACGCTATGTTAATCGTTAACCAAGATGAAATGAATGGTAATTTAAATCAAACAAATATAAATAATGCTAAAAATGTAATCAATGAAATTTTGAATGGTTCATATAGTAATGGATTAAAATCATTTGTTGCATCTACAGTGTCTCCAGCATTAGATCATTTAACTGGTGTTCCAGGATTTAAAATGACAAATGAAGAGAGAAAAGATTATGAAAAAGCAATAGATACTTATACTTGTGACTTAATAGTTTCGTACAAACTAGAACGTGATGAAGCTTTAAAAATCAATGGTAAAGAAAGAGAACAAATATCAATTGAACAAGCGATAGATGAATATTTTGATGGTAAAACAACATTTATTGAATACTTAAGGTCTGAATTAAGATATATTCCTTCATATAATAGACCAATAGATGAAGAATTTGTGTATAGAAATAGAACAGTTGTTAAGGAAGCAAAAAAAGAAGAAAAGAAAGAATCTAGTAATACTAAAAATAATACTACAAAAAGTAACCACAATAATAAACAAACTTCCCCAAAAGATAAAGGTACTAAAACAAACTATAAGGATATGACAAAAGAAGAAAAGAAGCAAGCAGACAAAATAACTAATGAGAAAGACGCTAATCTTGAAAAACAAAATAAATTTAATGAAAGATTAGCTAAAGATGCAAAAGTTGCAATTCAAAGTTATTTAGATGCTGTTTCAGCATTCGTTGAAAAAGAAGTCGTTAAGTTATGTAATAATAGTTCTGTTGGACCTGCGCATGTTGAAGAAGCTTTAAACAAATATAAAAGATCAATGATCACAGATTATATTGATATGGATGTAATAAAAGTAAAAATGATTGAAGAAGAATTGAACAAATGGCTGAAGTCGTTCAAAAAGAACTACACTGATTTATATCCAACAACTAGTGAGAAGCATGAACAAAGAAAAACTTTATATAAACAAAAAATGAGTATTTACTTAAAAGAAACAGATGAAAATTATACAAAGATAGAATACAACGGAAAGAAAATCACTCCATTAACATTTGCTATTATGAATGGAGCTCAAAATGGTTATACATCATATTTAACAAAAAATGCGTCAACCATCATTGAAGATAATATCACAAAACCAGCCACTACAATTACAGTACCTTCAGATAAGGTTGAAGAAGCAATAGAAAATGTACCTCAAGGTCAAAACACAACAATTATAGTTGATGAATATGATGATGGATTTTATGATAGCCCAAGTGAGTGGACTAAAGAAGAAAGTATAATAACTTATGAGGAAGTTGGGGTTAACAACAACAATAATAATAACAATAATAGCAGCAATAACACCACTAACTATCAAAATACACAAAATCAAGGTATACAATATAACAATGAATTTGTACCACCAGTTTTAGATTTAACTGGTACGCAAACTGAAACTGTAGAAGTATATAAATATAAGTAATAAA
>DUQO01000052.1 GCA_012837765.1 Mollicutes bacterium
ATTAGATATTTTACTAGGGCCATATCAGAGAGAACAGTGTTAAAAAAGATAATAAAAGATAATCAAAAATTCTTAATGCCTGGAAAGTATAGAGTTACGGCTACTAATGGGAAGAAAATAATATATTTAAATGATAATTTGACAGAAAATTTTCTTAAAAATAATGTTATGCATTTATCTAAACAAAAGCCGGCCTATCTTAAGGTAATAATTAAGGGAGTAGTAAGAAACTTATTAACTATATCAAATAATAAGAATATGTCCAGTGAAGACTTCAAAGGTTCACTACTTATGATTACAAGAAACCATGATATTAGAATTTTTGATTTTATGGAAAAGAGGAGCTTGGTAATTTTAACAAATAAATCCAAACTCCGAAAGCTATATAGTAATTATGAGGATTTTTCGAAATATTTTTCAATTCCTAAAACCTGCTTTAATCTTGAAAAACTTAGTTATACAGAGGAATATTTAGAGTTTACGCCTTATAATTTGTGGAGTCTAAGTGATAAAGAAAGAGTTGTAAAAGAAATATTTTCTTCGTATAAGAAATATTTTGAAGACACAAAAAAAATAAAGAAATCTGCAACACTCAAAACAGAGCTTTTATTCTGTGAATTCCAAAAAAAAGTTGATCATAGATCTTTAGTCAATTTAATCAAGGAAATCCTTATTAAAACTAAACACAATGAAACAAGGTGGCCTTTAGTAAACCAGCATGGGGACTTAGGGTATCATAATATCCTTTTGAGTAAAAGCAATTGTTACATTATTGATTGGGAAGATTCGAATGAGTATGTATTTTTTTATGATATCCTAAACTATTTCTACACTTCAAGAAACATGGATTGTTACTTTAGAGGGGAAATTGACGATAAATTAAGTGAGTTGTTTCAAATATTTAACATGGATTATGATAGAGAGAGCAGGATGTTGTATTTCATTGTTTTTATAATGCAAAGATCTATATGGGAAGTACAAATCAATCCATTTCCAAAAGAAATTTTAAATAGAGTATGTTTAATTATTGAGGATAATAGATAAAAATTTAAAAGTTAACTACTCTTAGAGTTTTATAAAAACTAGATAAAAATGATGAATTTTTATGCTTGAATATTCTGGGAGGAATTTTCATAAAAGGATGAGTAAACATGAATGACAATCAAGTGACAAAGAATACCGTTATTAAATCATTATTTTGGAAGTTTTTAGAACGTGGTGGCACACAAGGAATCAGTTTTATAGTGTCTATAATATTAGCAAGACTTGTCTTACCAGAAGAATATGGTGTTATAGCACTAATGACCATTTTCATAGGTCTTGCAAATGTTTTTGTTCAAAAAGGTTTTAGCACTGCATTGGTCCAGAAAAAAGATGCAGATGATATTGACTTTTCAACTGTGTTTTACGTGAATTTGATAATGGCGGGGGTTATTTATATTATTTTGGTGTACACTTCGCCTCTCATTGCTAATTTTTATAGTGAACCGCAACTAGCGAGTTTGCTTAAGATATTATCCCTTACCTTATTTTTAGGGGCTATAAACTCCGTACAAATTTCCATACTTACAAAAAAGTTTCAATTCAAGAAATTATTATATAGTAGTTTAACCGCAATTGTCGTTTCAGGTAGTATAAGTATTGGATTAGCTTATAAAGGGTATGGTGTTTGGGCACTTATAGCACAACAACTTATAAATCAGTTTGTTGTAACACTAGTAATGTGGTTTACAGTTGAATGGAGGCCTAAACTTGTATTTTCAACAAATAGACTAAAAGGTCTATTTAACTATGGTACGAATATGCTTCTTACTAATTTAATAGGAACAATATCTTACGACATAAGAGGACTTGTAATAGGAAAGCTGTATACATCATCTATGTTAGCTTTTTCTAACAGAGGAAAGCAATTCCCTACTTTAATAATTAGAAATATTGATGATTCGATTCAAGCAGTAATGTTACCTGCTTACTCTTTGAATCAAGATAACAGAAAAAGAGTTAAGGAAATAATGAGACGCTCTATTACTACAAGTTCATACATTATATTTCCAATAATGATAGGGCTTGCAGTAATTGCCGAACCATTAACTAGAATACTTTTAACAGAGAATTGGTTACCTAGTGTCCCTTTCATGCAAATTTTTTGTATTTCATATATGTTAAAGCCAATACATTCGGCAAATTTACAGGCAATAAAAGGTTTAGGTTATAGTAAAATTATATTAAAATTAGAGATAATCAAAAAGGTAGTTGAGCTTACTATACTAATTATAAGTATGAATTTTGGTGTTTATGCCATAGCGATGGGAACATTAATTGCTAGTTTAATATCAATGGCAATAAATATATTTCCAAATAAAAGATTAGTTGATTACAGTTACAGTGAACAGTTAAGAGACTTACTGCCTTCTCTCGTAACATCGCTTTTTATGGGTGCTGTTGTTTATTCTATTCAATATTTTAATTTATCAGTATACTTAAGATTACCTCTTCAAGTTTTTATAGGGATGATAACTTATGTTTTAATTTCTAATATATTTAAGCTAGAGCCTTATTCGTATATATTGAATGAAATTAAAATGAATATAAGAAATAAAAAATCTGTAGTTTTGTAGACGGAGCATATTC
>DUQO01000053.1 GCA_012837765.1 Mollicutes bacterium
GAGTGAACTTACTGAACAAGAAATTGTAAGAAGAAAAAAAATGGAAGAACTTAAAAGTTTAGGCATTGATCCATTTGGTTCTTCATATAATGTAACTTCGAATTCAAAGGAAATAAAAGATTTATATGATTCGTATACAATAGAAGAACTTGCGGAAAAAGATGTTGAAGTATCAATTGCAGGCCGTATTATGACTAAGCGAGGTAAAGGAAAAGCTGGTTTCATGCATATTCAAGATAAATATGGTCAAATTCAAGTTTATGTAAGATTAGACAATGTTGGTGAACAACAGTATACATTATTTGATAAGGCTGATTTAGGCGATATAGTTGGTATTAAAGGAAAAGTTTTTAGAACAAACATGGGAGAACTAAGTGTTAAAGCTTTGGAATACTCTCATTTAGTTAAAGCTTTAAGACCTCTTCCTGATAAATATCACGGATTAGTTGATATCGAAGAGAGGTATCGAAGAAGATATGTCGATTTAATCGTAAACGAGGAAGCGCGTAGAATTGCTTTCTTAAGACCAAAGATTATTCGTACTATTCAAAAGTATTTAGATGATTTAGGTTATACAGAAGTGGAAACGCCAATATTAGGAACAGTTCTAGGTGGTGCTGCTGCAAGACCTTTTGTAACTCATCACAATACACTTGATTTAGATATGTACTTGAGAATTGCTACTGAATTACCATTAAAGAGACTTTTAGTTGGTGGTATGGATGCTGTTTATGAAATTGGTCGATTGTTTAGAAACGAAGGTATGGATCGTAATCATAATCCTGAATTTACTACTGTTGAATTATATAAAGCGTATAGTGATATGGAAGGCATGATGCAACTTACAGAGGATTTATTCAAGTACGTGATTTGCGAAACTTTGGGAACTTATACTGTTGAATGGAAAAATGAAACACTTGATTTTAGTAAACCATGGCCTAGAGTTCATATGGTTGATGCAATAAAAGAAGCTTGTGGAATAGACTTCTATAAGGAAATGAGTTTAGAAGAAGCTAAGGAAATAGCTTTAGAACACGATATTGAAGTTGAAAACCACTTTGGCGTTGGCCATATAATTAATGCCTTTTTTGAAAAATATGTTGAGGAGACTTTAGTTGGACCAGTATTTATATATGGTCATCCTACTGAAATAAGTCCTTTAGCTAAAAAAAGTAAAGATGAACGTTTTACAGAACGATTTGAAATATTTATTTGTGGTGATGAATATGGAAATGCCTTTTCTGAACTTAACGATCCTATAGATCAAAGAGAAAGGTTTGAAAATCAACTTACAGAACGTCATCTTGGCAACGATGAAGCTAATGAGATGGACGAGGATTTCGTCGAAGCATTGGAATATGGAATGCCACCTGCAGGTGGACTAGGTATTGGAATAGATAGATTAGTTATGTTAATAACAGGCGCACAAAGTATAAGGGAAGTAATATTATTTCCACATATGAAAGATAAGAAATAAGGAGTGATTTTAATGAAAAACAAAAAATTATGGTTGACCCTCATCATAACAATTGGTATTGTATTTTTATTAACATGGGTTATACCATCAACAAGTTATGGTAATGGGAGTGAATTAGCATTAGGGGTAGTTAATCCAACAGGATTTTGGGATGTGTTCTATTACCTATCGATGTTACCTCTATGGTTTGGTCAAAATTTTATTTATATTTTAATTGTAGCCATATTTTATGGTGTGATAAATTATACTGGTGCGCTAAGAATTTTGGAAGAAAAAATTGTAAAATTTTTCAAGAAGAAAGAAAAAATATTTTTATTAATAAGTTCTAGTCTGTTTATTATTGTAACTAGTTTAACAGGAATTAATTTTCCATTAATGGTTTTTGTACCTTTTATTATAGGAATTGTTCTATTGTTAGGGTTTAATAAAATCACTGCGTTAATTACCACAGTAGTATCTATCTTAGTTGGAACAATGGGAAGTTTATACTCTGCTGTTTTATATTCTGCATTAAGCAATTATATGGATAATGGCATTGCGTATGGTTGGTACAAATTAGGATTGATTTTAGCAGGTCTAGTTATCGTTAATTTGTATTTATATTTTACATCGAATATAGCTAAAGGAAAAAATAAAGAACAATTTGATGAAGAGATGCTATTTATTGCAAAAGAAGGGCAAAAGAAAGTAAAAGTATGGCCTCTTGTTACATCATTTATTATCCTTTTAGTACTTCTTATCATAGGTATGACGCCTTGGAGTGAAGCGTATAACATTACTATATTTGAAAAAATACATCAAGCTATAGGAAGTGTTAAAATTGGTAATTTTGCCATTATTAAAAATATTATTGGCTCGAGTGCTGCAGCTTTTGGAGCTTGGGATATATTCGATATGGCTGCATTGATAGGAATTTTAACAGTTGCAATGATTTTTGCTTATAAAATCAAATGGCAAGAAGCGTTCAAAGCAGCGATTGATGGTATTACAAAAATGTTACCTGTAGCAATTTTAGTTTTATTAAGTAATATGACTTTTGTATTTGTTTCACAAACTGGAATACTTACTACAATCATCAATTTCTTTGCAAGTTTAACAGAAGGTATTAACGTCTTTGCTTATTCTATTGCATCTTTTATTGGTGGTGCATTGGTAAACGAAAGTTATGTTGCAAGTAATGTAACATGGGTATTTAACAGTATTCTTAGTGGTTCTGCCGATCTTCCACTATTACTGTTGATTCAACAAGTAATGTATGGACTAGCTATGTTAGTTGCTCCTACAAGTATTTTCTTATTAGCTGGATTATCATATCTAGAAGTAGATTATACTAAATGGCTTAAAAAAACCTGGTTATTGTTAATTATATTAGCAACACTTGGATTGATGGTTTTAACACTAGCTATAGCACTATAAAAAAAGAATTAAAAAGAAGAAAAAATATTTCTTCTTTTTTTGTTGATTAAAAATAAGCTAATTTGAACATTATATGCATAGGATATCAAGAGAGGAGGAAATGTTATTGTTTGCAAAATTTACTGAAGAGGCTCAGAAGGTATTAGTACTAGCTAAGCAGGAGATGAGTGATCTTAAACATCCTTATGTTGGAAGCGAGCATCTTTTATTAGCAATTTTGAAGTCTGAAAATCCTATTAGCAAAAAAATAAAGGCATATAATGTGGAATATAAAAATTTTAGAGAAAAACTTGTTTCAATAATTGGAATAGGTTCTAAAAAAAGTGAATGGTTTTTATACACTCCACTATTAAAAAGGGTAATAGAAAATGCCATTATTGATAGTAGGGAAAATAATGATGGTGAAGTAACTGTTGAACATTTATTTTCTTCATTATTAGAAGAAGGTGAAGGTGTAGCTATTAGAATATTACTTAGTATGAGCGTTGATCTGGATAAATTGTATGGTTCCTTTTCTAAAAAAATAATGAATAAAAAGAAAAGCAGAAAAGTTTTGTTGATAGAAGAACTTGCGGTTGATTTTACTAAGAAGGCGAGTAACAATGAATTTGATCCTGTAATAGGTAGGGGAGTTGAAACAAAAAGAATCTTGGAAATACTATGTCGAAGGACAAAAAACAACCCTTTGTTAATAGGTGATGCTGGTGTTGGAAAAACAGCTATTGTTGAAGAATTAAGTAAAATGATAGTGGAAGGCAATGTGCCAGAAGCTTTAAAAAATAAAAGAATTTTATCTCTTGATATGGCTTCGATGGTTGCAGGTACAAAATATCGTGGTGAATTTGAAGAACGAATGAAAAAAGTATTAACTGAACTTGAAGAAACTGACGATATAATACTGTTTATAGATGAAATTCATACATTGGTTGGGGCAGGGGGAGCAGAAGGAGCAATTGATGCTTCCAATATTTTTAAACCTGTTTTAGCACGAAATAAGATTAGATGCATTGGTGCAACAACAACAGCAGAATATAAAAAATATATAGAATATGATGGTGCTCTTGATAGAAGGTTTCAAAAGGTTTATATTGAGGAACCTAATCAAGCTGTAGTAAAAGAAATAATGTTAAGGTTAAAGGATATATACGAAAAGTATCATCGAGTAAAAATAAGTGAAGAGATAATAGATTTGATAATACAATTAACGAATAAATATATATATGATAGAAAACAGCCGGATAAGACAATAGATATAATGGATGAAGTATGTGCAAGGGTATCACTAGAGGAAACAAGTGAAAGGAAAAAACTGTTTAAATTACAAAAAAGACTTGATGAAGTTAAGAAAAACAAAAACAATTTAATTATGGAACAGGATTTTAATAATGCTTATAAGGTTAAAAAAGAAGAGGAACAGTTAACTAGTGAGATTAATAATTTAGAACTTAATTTAGCTAATAACAGAATTGTTAAAGAAGTAAAAAAAGAAGATGTAGCTAATGTTATTCATCAACGTACTAAAATTCCAGTTTACGAAATAATGAATAATGACTTTACGATTTTTAAAAAGTTAGAAAAAACCCTTAATAACGAAATAATAGGTCAAAAAGAAGCAGTTAAAGATTTGATGAATATAACTAAACGTATAAGGTTGGGGTTAAGAGGAAAAGAAAAATGTTATTCATGTCTTTTTTGTGGACCAACAGGTGTAGGAAAAACAGCCCTTGCTAAAGCTTATGCAAGAGAGTTAGTGGGTGAAGAAAATGTGCTTAGACTTGATATGAGTGACTATAGTGAAGCACATGCTGTTAGTAAAATTATAGGAGCTCCTCCAGGGTATATTGGTTACGAAGACAATAAAAATGTCTTAGAAAGTATAAGAAATAAACCGCATTCGGTAATTATTTTAGATGAAATAGATAAGGCGCATCCTTCTGTCTTAAATTTATTTTTTCAAATATTAGATGAGGCATATATAAAAGATGCCAATGATAAAACGATAAGATTTGATAACACTTTAATTATAATGACAACAAATGTTGGTTTTAATAAAAATGTTATTGGTTTTAATAACGAGGGTGAAGAAAAAGTGTTATCGAAACTAAAAAAACATTTTAGCCCGGAATTTATCAATAGAATATACAAATTTATCTTTTTTAATAGATTGAATACAAAAGAAATAAAAAGCATAATAAATAAAGATATAGATATATTGAAAAAGAGATTTAGTAATATAGAGATAGAAATTGATTCACACGTAATAAATGAGATAATTGAACTATCTAATTGTGATGATTTTGGGGCAAGGAAAATTGAGAAAGTAATAGAGGATAAGATAGAAGGAATAGCAATTGATGAAATGATACAAGGTAAATCAAAAGTAGTAATAAAAACAATAAAAGAATACGTATAAAGGTTCATTTTAGAGCCTTTTTTAATTTTGTTTATATAAAAGAGTGGTTTTATATAATAGGTTACATATAATAATATAAATTAAAAAGGGCTAGAATGTGATGTATATTGAATTATTTTAACGCATAATATTAAATGAAAATATTGCAAAAAAATAATTTTAATGATATCCTTAGAATAGGAGGAATAATAAATGGGAAATTATTTTGATGAAGTTGTTCTTTTTTTAGAAGAAAACTATGTGTATGTTATAGGCATTGGCTTAATAATAATATTGATGTTAATAGGATTTTTAGCTAGCCGTAGAAAAAATAAAAAAACAGCTAGACAAAATGAAGGAATGGCTAACATAAATGAAGTAAGTACAGGAAGTATTAATGATGTAGCAAATACTTTACAAAGTGATGTGATTCAACCAGTTGACATTGTGTCATTTCCTGAAAATAATGTAAAACCTGAACCACAAGTTCAAGTACAGCCTGAACCACAAGTTCAAGTGCAACCTGAAGCACCTCAATTTGAACAAGTACCTATTGCTCCACCAGCTGAATCAGTTGATGTTTTAGAAAGTCAACCTAATGTTACGCCTGAACCAATGGTTACTGAATTAGGATCTTTTCCTACTCAAGAACCAGTAAATGATCAAAGGGATTCTGTTCCTGCTGAAGGGGCACAAGTTAATGCAGTTCAACCTGAGGCTACACCAAGTCCTGCGCTTAATGAGTCTCCAACAAATGAAGCTGTAAATGTGACTTCTCCAATTGATGATAACCCAAAATTTGTATCACCAATTGCTGAAGATATACAACCAGTTACTGGTGTAGATCTTGAAAAAACAGAAGTTATTGATTTATCGCCTTTAAACGAAACAGAAATAACTTCAATCCCAAAGCCAGATAATGAAGCGCCTTTTGTTGTCGATAATTCACAATATAAAGAAGGCAACAACTTATTAAATGGTGATGTTGGGTCTACTGAAGAACCAAGAATATAATAGTAAAAAAAGTTCGATAAGAACTTTTTTTGTTGAGAAATTTTTACTTTTAATATCCAAAATGGTGCTTTTATGATATAATTTTGGTGAGTATACATTAGTGGGAGGATTTTATGACTCTAGATTTTATTTTTTCAACAATTAAGAAAATTATCGATGTAGCATTGGTATGGTTTGTATTATATTATATATTTAAAAATATAAGAAACAATGTGAAAATGAGTTTATTATTCAAAGGAATTATATTTATTTTAATTATAAAAGTTTTTAGTGATTGGTTAGGTCTTGTAACTATAGGATTATTACTTGAATATGTTATTATGTGGGGACCTTTAGCTTTAATAATTATTTTTCAACCTGAAATTAGAAATGTCTTAGAACAAATAGGTAAAACACAATTACTTGGAAGACATAAGATTCTTACTGTTTCAGAACGAGAAAAACTAGTTCATGAAATAACAGCAGCTGTCGAATATTTAAAGAAAGCTCGAATTGGTGCTTTAATTGTAATTGAAAGAGATGTTAGTTTAAGGGATTATATTGAAAGGGCAAAGAAAATTTATGCAGATATATCAAGTGAATTAATTATATCTATTTTTTTCCCAAACAATCCTTTACATGATGGTGGAATTATCATTCAAGGAGACAGAGTTAGTTGTGCAGGAGCAGTATTCCCAACAAGTGTCGAAATGAAAATAGTAAAAAGATTAGGAACAAGACATAGGGCAGCGTTAGGAATAAGTGAAGAAACAGATTGTATTTCGATTATTGTTTCTGAAGAAACAGGTCGTGTATCTATTGCAACGAATGGCGAATTAAATTATAATTTAACAATTGATGATTTTAGTGAAATTTTACTTGATGAATTAAAACCTAAAAGTGACATCATAACATCCGAAGAAATAGAAGGTGGTAATGATGATGAAACAGAATAGTATTAAAAGATTTTTTATTAAAATAGGACGCTTGTTTGATCGCTATATAATTGTTCCTATTACAAAATTTGCTGTTATATTTAAAGATGCACTTTCAAAGGATAGCAAACGTTTCGAGAAGGTGTTGAGTAGTAAAAATAGTTTATTAATTATAACTTTAATTTTAGCTATAGCTATTTTTATAGCTGTTGATTCAAAAACGATTGAAATGATAGAAACATCAGCTGAGATGTTATATAACCAACCTGTTGTTGTGCAATACAACGAGGAGGCATACGTATTAAAAGGTGTACCAGAAAAAGTTGACATTACACTAATAGGTCGAAATTACGATTTGTATTTAGCTAAACAAATTTCAACCCATGAGATTACGCTGGATTTAACAGGTTTAAAACCAGGTGTCCACGAAGTTGCTTTGAAATATAAAAGGGCACTTGATACGATCAATTATAAGTTAGATCCTTCTGTAGTAACAGTAACTATATATCCTAAGGTCTCTCAAACAAGGACTGTAAATGTCGATTTATTAAACACTGATAATCTTGACACAAAATTAGTTATTGAAAAAACTGAGGTTAATCGTGATGAGGTTATTATAAAAGGTGCTGAAGATGTACTTAGAAATGTTGCAACCGTTAAAGCATTGATTGATGTTAATAATTTTATTGATACTAAAGTTGGTGATTTAGAATTAAACGATGTGCCACTTGTTGCATATGATCAAAGTGGTAATGTAATAGATGTAGAAATTGTACCATCTAAAATAAAGGCAACAGTAACAATAACATCACCACACAAGAAAGTTCCGATTCGCTTTGTTCCTAAAGGAACGCTCAGTTTTGGGAAAGCTATTAGTAGTATTGAAAGCAATGTTAATGAAATCACAATTTATGGTGATAACGATGTTTTAGAAGGAATTTCTTATATTGAAGCACCAATCGATGTTAATGGCTTAAAAGAAAACAAAGAAATGAATTTAACTCTAGCTAAACCTGTTGGAGTTAGACATATGAGTGATGTTATAGTTAATGTAAAGGTTTCTGTAGGAAATGAAATATCAAGAGAATTTAAAAATATTGATGTTGAATATGAAAACTTAGGAAGTGGTTATTCAGTTAATGCTAAAGCAGCTGAAGACCAAAAAATATCAATAATTGTTAAGGGTGTAAAAGAAGTTCTTGATGCCTTAGATCCATCAACTATAAGAGCGTATGTTAATCTGAAAGGTTATGGTGTCGGCTCACATCAAGTCGACGTGATTGTCGAAAGAACAGATCTACGATTAAATTATGTTCCAAAAGTAAAGAAAGTTACATTGATTATACAAAACAAAAGATAATAATAGGTGAATAGCATTATTCACCTATTTAACTATCAAAATTGGTAAATATATTTAGAAACTTCATATAATTGATTGACAACCCGCCTTATTTCTAGTAAAATTCTAACTGGTACATTTTATTAAATCCCACATATACAGATTGCGGGGTCTGTTTATATGAATGGAAGGAGATATAATATGAGAACATACATGCAAAAAAAAGAAGATGTTGTTCGTAAATGGTATGTAGTTGATGCAGCTGGTCAACCATTAGGGCGTTTAGCATCAAAAATTGCTAGTATATTAAGAGG
The DNA here is from genome assembly GCA_012837765.1 of Mollicutes bacterium. Lineage (GTDB taxonomy): Bacteria > Bacillota_I > Bacilli_A > RF39 > UBA660 > UBA5348. The sequence goes on from DUQO01000053.1 coordinate 8,867, forward strand.
AAAAAACAAAGTTATTTATACACCTCATATTGATTGCGGTGATTATGTTATTGTAATTAATGCATCAAAAATTGATTTGACTGGTGATAAACTAGATAAGAAAATATACTATGATCATAGTGGATATACTGGTGGTCTAAGAGAAAGAACAGCAAGAGTTATGCGAGATAAATATCCTGTAGAAATGATTGAAAGAGCAATAAAAGGTATGCTGCCAAAAGGAAGATTAGGTAGACAAATGAGAAAGAAACTATTTGTTTACGAAGATGCAAATCATCCACATATGGCGCAACAACCAGAAATGTTAAATTTAAAGTAAGGAGAAAAAGGTAATGACAAATAAAAAAGTTTATATGGGAACTGGGCGTCGTAAGACATCAGTTGCTAGAGTCAGAATGACTCCCGGTAAAGGTAAAATTACTATTAACGGAAAAGATGTACATGAATATTTACCTTTTCCAACATTAATAATGGATTTAATGCAACCGTTAGAAGTTACTGGTACAAAAGACAAATTTGATATTGAAATTGATGCTTTTGGTGGTGGCTTTTCTGGTCAAACAGGAGCAGCTCGTTTAGGTATTGCAAGAGCATTACTTCAATTTGATAGTCCTAATGATGAAAAACGTGAAGATTCATTTAGAAGAATATTAAAAGCAAACGGATTTATTACAAGAGACGCAAGGGAAAAAGAACGTAAAAAATATGGTCTTAAAAAAGCTCGTCGTGCGCCTCAATTCTCAAAACGTTAATAATGAACGTCCTATATGGGCGTTTTTTTGTTATTAACAATTATCTTAGTCATATAATTATATAGGTGGTTAAATGAAAAAATATCGTATTATTATTTTTTTTCTATTTTTAATATCAATTGTTGCAACGGATAAGGTATATGGCCAAATCAATGAATTACCTTTGCTTGGTAAAATTATATATGTTGATCCAGGACACGGTGGTGCAGATCCTGGTGCTAATCATAAGGATATTTTAGAAAAAAACATTAATCTTGAAATTAGCAAAATTCTAGCTGGTCAATTAGGAGAAAAGGGTGCTATTGTTTATCTAACACGGGAGGGCGATTATGATTTAGCAAGACCTAATATAGCAGAGAGAAAAAGAAGTGATTTATCAAGACGTATCAGAATGATAAATGAATCGGCATGCGATTTGTATTTATCTATACATTTAAATGCAACTACTTCATCTACCTGGCGTGGTGCACAAGTATTTTATGATGATGTTAATGAGAAAAATAAAATATTAGGCGAAAAAATACAAGCTAGTTTTAAAAAACATTTAGCATCTAGACGAAAATTAAAACAAATAAATAATTTATATATGTATAGGATGATAAAAAGAGTAGGTGTATTATTAGAAGTAGGATTTTTATCAAATGCTAATGAAAGATATATTTTACAAAAACAGTATTATCAAAGAAGGGTAGCTAATGCTATTGTTGAAGGTGTAATTAATTATTTTTCTGAATAAAAACGACTTCCATTAGGAAATCGTTTATTTTATAAACCTCTTTCTTTATATTCATCATGTAACTCTTTAAATCTTGTAAAGTGAATTATTTCTCGTTGTCTTAAAAAAGAAAGTGGGGCTAATACGTCAGGGTCATTTGTCATATTCATTAAATTTTCATACACAGCTCTGGCTTTTTGTTCAGCTGCCATATTCTCTTGTAAATCGGCAATTGGATCTCCTGTTGTTGAAAAATATTTAACTGTAAAAGGAACACCATTAGCATCTGTTGGATATAGACCTTTACCATGCTCAGCAAAATGACCGCCTAAACCAGCTTCTATCATTTCTTCAACAGTGGCATCTTTCAGTAATTGATAGACCATGGTTGAAATTATTTCAACATGTGCAAGTTCTTCGGTTCCAATATCGGTCAACAAGGCTTTTCCCTTTTCGTCAGGCATTGTATATCTTTGATTTAAATATCTTAAAGCTGCTGCCAACTCACCATTCGCGCCGCCGTATTGTGTTACTAAAAATTTTGCCATTTTAACATCTTTATTTCTTATGTTTACAGGATATTCAAGTTTTTTTTCGTATTTCCACATTTTACATCACCTCCCAAGGCCAAGGAGTCGATATCCAAGCCCATGGATAAGAGTTTAGATACTCACTTGATAGACTAAGTGGTCCAAATCTCGATTCAAATTCATTTGTCACTTGTCTTAATTGAGTCGAATATTGATTAAAAACCTTTATTTTTTCCACATCATTAGGATGTGTATCTAAATATAGATTTAAATCGATAAGAGCAAAGGTATACTCTCTAACTTTATTCAACATCGCTTCTCTTTCAGTTTGGGGTGTTAATCTATATGGTTCAGTTGGTAAGTAAGGGTCATATAGCTCGTTGAACATGTTTCCTCTAATAAAGCCCTCTTGTGAATTGATTAAGGTTTGAGGTTGATCAATAAAGCGTAGCGTATTTTGATCAGGCCCTTTTGTTTGATCATAGCAATTAGAATAGTTATACATCATAATCCTCCTTCGCCTATATATTATGTTATTTAACTAATGGTGTATAAGTCAAAAAACTATATATGTTATCAAAACGAAAAAATGACAAAAAATATTATAAAAAATTCACAATTTATATCACTTATGTTATAATTTATTAAGGTGAATGATATGGGAAGAGAAAAGGTCTTTAAAACCCTTGAAGAACAAATAGATATATTTAGAAGTAAAGGTCTAATAATTAATGATGTTGAAAAAACAAAAGAAATTCTCCTCAGGGAAAATTATTTTTTCATTAATGGGTATCGACATATTTTTATGATATCACCAAAAGAAAAGCATTTTATTCATGGTACAACTTTTGATGAATTATATGCGTTCTTTGTGTTTGATCGTAATATTAGAAATATCTTTTTTAAACATATTCTTGTAGTAGAAAATAATTTAAAATCCATTTTTAGTTACCAGCTTTCTAAACAATATGGTATTAGAGAAAAGGATTATTTAAGGGAGAACAACTTTACTAAAGATAGATCAAAAGTAAGACAAGTAAATGATGTCTTAAATAAGATGAGAAGACAAATCAGAGTTAATGCTTCTAAGCATTCAGCAACAATGCACTACTTAACTAATTATGGATATATTCCATTATGGATATTAGTAAAAGTCTTATCGTTTGGTATTATTAGTGAACTTTACTCGATACTAAAACCAGAGGATCAAGTTACGATTGCTAATTATTACGATCTTGATGTGGAAAATTTTAGCATTTTCTTACCTTTGATAGCAAACTATCGCAATTTATGTGCTCATGAAGATATACTTTTTGATCATAAAACACAAAGATCTATTTTAGATAATGAATATCATATGAAATTAAATATTCCAACGATGGATGACGAATATATATATGGTAAAAACGATTTATTTGCTCTTGTTATAATGTTAAAATATTTACTTAGAGATGAAGAGTTTTGTGAATTACTTCGTGAACTAGATTATGAAATAGCTTTATTAGATGGAAAAGTTTCAACTATTCCAGTTGAAAAAATATTAAATAGAATAGGATTTCCAAATAACTGGTATGATATAAGAAATTTATAAGGAGGATTTATATGAGAAATAAAATTGTTATAAGTGTTTCAATTATTTTTACCTTTTTTATAGGTTGCATATTTAGTTATTTAGTTATTAGTTATTTCCCTTTAAAAACAGAAATAGTTGAAAAAATGATTACAGAGTATAAGGTTGATGAAACAATTACTTTTGATGCTATTGATAATGTTTATGATGCCGTTGTTGTTGTTGAGACATTTAAGAATAAGAGTCAAATGTCAAGTGGGACAGGTTTTGTATATAAGAAAGATAATAAAAATGGTTATATTTTAACTAACAGTCATGTGGTAAGTGGAGCAACTGATGTAGAAGTTATCTTTACAAATGGTGAAAGAGTAAAAGCTACTGTTCTTGGCAGTGATGCACTTGGTGATATAGCAGTGTTGAGTGTTCCAGTTGATAAAGTTATTGTAGTGGCAAAAATAGGAAATACGGATGATATTAGAGTAGGAAGTACTGTTTTTGCAATTGGTGCTCCAATGGGAAGTGAGTATAGTGGAACAACAACTAGAGGTTGTATATCAGCAAAAGATAGAATGATTTCATTTAGTTTGTCTAGCAGTGGAACAAATGACATTTTAATGCGTGTAATTCAAACTGACGCTGCAATAAATCCAGGTAATAGTGGTGGACCATTAATTAATCTTGCTGGTGAAGTAATAGGAATAACTTCATTAAAACTTGTAAAACAAGAAATCGAAGGTATTGGTTTTGCAATTCCAATTGAAGATGCTATGAAATATACAGATGAATTAGAGAAAGGAAAGCCAATTCAAAGACCTGTTTTAGGTGTTCAATTACTTGACTTGGATGAAACATATGCTTTGTTTTTTAGCGATATAAGAGTTGATGAACAAATAAAAACAGGAGCTGTTATCCAGTCTGTTTTAGCTGACACATCAGCAAATGAAGCAGGCCTTAAAAAGGGCGATGTTATTTTACAAATTGGCGATGTTAAAATTAAGAATAAAGCAGAACTAAGATACGAGTTATATAAATATAATGTTGGAGATAAACTAAAAATAGTATATTATAGAGATGGAAAAACAAAAGAAGTTGAAGTTAAATTAAAAGGTAGTGAATAATAAAACAAGATGATGAATCTTGTTTTTATTAACTTTCTATAACCAAAAACCATGACAAGAATACTATATTATGAGGAGGGATCTTATGATAGTAATAGATGCTGGTCATGGTGGCAATGATCCTGGTGCATCAGGGAATGGAATAACTGAAAAAGATTATACTTTAGATATTTCACTATTTATGGCAGAACTTTTTAGAGATTTAGGAGTCCCGGTTGCTTTAACTAGAACGACTGATGAAACCTTAGCACCAGAGGAGCGTGTATCACGCATAATGACTGCATTTGGTAACAATCAAGATGTAATAGTAATATCGAATCATTTAAATGCTGGTGGCGGCGATGGGGCTGAAGTAATATATGCACTTAGAAATAAAGATACACTAGCAAGAATTATAACAGAAGAAATAGCAAAAGAAGGTCAAAATATAAGAAAATGGTATCAACGAAGATTACCATCAGACACATCAAAAGATTATTATTTTATTCATCGTAATACTGGCGTAACAGAACCAGTAATTGTTGAGTATGGATTTGTAGATAATGCTTCTGATGCAGATCAAATAAAAAACAACTGGCGTAGATATGCTGAAGCTGTAGTGAGGGCAGTAGCAATTTATAAAGGTATTCCATATACGGGTGTAGTACCTACTGAAGGTTATGTAGTAAAAAGTGGGGACACTTTATGGAGTATTGCAAGAAAGTTTGGTGTAACAGCAAATGAATTAAAAGAATTCAACAATTTAACGAGTAATCTATTAACTGTGGGGCAAGTTTTACAAATACCAACTCCTAAAGCACCTGTTGAACCAACCCCACCAGTTATTCCACCAAGCGATAATACGTACACAGTAGCAAGCGGTGATTCATTGTGGAGTATTGCAAGAAAATTTGGTGTAACAGTACAAGAATTAAGAAATTTGAACAATTTAACGAGTGATTTGTTGAGTCTTGGTCAAGTATTATTGATTCCAATTAAAGAACCTGCTCCACCTGTAGAAGGCACAATATATACAGTAGTAAGTGGAGATAATCTATATTCAATAGCTAGTCGTTTTGGAACAACAGTAAACGCAATTAGAGAAGCAAATAATTTAACGAGCAATCTGTTAAGTGTAGGGCAGACTTTAATTATACCAACAACTGAAGTTCCTGTTGAACCAACCCCTATCACAACGTATACAGTTGCAAGAGGGGATAATCTATACTCAATAGCTAATCGTTTTGGAACAACAGTAGATGCTATTAAAAGAGCAAATAATTTAATAAGTAATTTGTTAAGTGTAGGTCAAACTTTAGTTATACCAGCAGCAGGGGCATCAACAGGAAGGACATATGTTGTAAAAAGTGGTGATTCGTTATGGACTATTGCAAATAGATTCGGCTTAACTGTAAATCAACTACGAAGTGCAAACAACTTAACAACTGATCTACTTAGTATAGGTCAAGTGCTACAAATCCCATAAAAAAACAACATTAATTATCTTTAAAAACTAATTATTTAATTTGACAAGAAGCTTTAAAAATGGTATTATTATCGTGGTTATTTTATATAACCACTCATGCAGATGTGGTTCAATGGTAGAATGCCACCTTGCCAAGGTGGAGACGTGGGTTCGATTCCCATCATCTGCTCCA
>DUQO01000054.1 GCA_012837765.1 Mollicutes bacterium
CTATTCCAGCCTTTAAGCTATTTATAGGGATGTCTTTAGTCGCTCCAGATGTCGTATCAAACAATCTGATACCTACTGCTTCCTTTCCATTACGTATCTTTGCAATAGCAAATAGACTCATATTAAAAACCTCCTACGTTATTAATTATTTAATATTGATACTCCTTAAATTTCTTTATAAAATTTCTTTATATACTAACCACTAAAACTTTGCTATTTTTAATTGACTATATTTATTATTTAATATATTTGATGTTTGTTAAGTAGCATAATAAAAGAGTAATACCTGTTTAGATATTACACTCTCCCTCTTTCACCAACAATGTATTACCTATATTCAAATGTATATTTCCCGATCTTAATAGTCCATATAAATCTCCGAGCCCTCCATCTCCATTACTCAATGCCACCACCACCACCTTTAAATGTATTATTTTAGCTTAATAGTTAGCCTAATATGTATATTGGTTTGTATACTTTTCTATTTAGCTTTTGCTTTTTCCTAAATGCTCTACATGCCTAGTACATTTAATGTTAGCCAATCGTATTTTAATGTATGCTTATCAAAAGTTTTTTAATGTTTCTTCAAATAATACTTTACAAATACTTTATTTTCTGATATAATAAATTATAACCAATAAACCACTCATCATATATTTAGGAGGATTAAGTATGATTACAACTGTGCATTTACCACAAACAAGGATTTATTTACCAGAACTTGATGTAACTTCTAATGTTAGACTCGATGCCGACATAACCTTACAGGTTAAGTTCCTAGATGAAGTATTAGCCTCAAATGATAAGAGAAAAGCTATAGACGATTTTATAGCCTCAAACAATCTACCAACTGGTTATATACACAATGATGATATCAATTTCCAAATAATGAATATAGTAGATGGTACCATTTACAATTATCTATACGGAGAACATGATATAGATAAGGAACTTGAAATTACTATAATGGAGGCTATAGAAATAGTACTCCATAAAGACCTACTGCCTCAACACAAGATAAAACTAGTTGAACTCTATCAATCACTTGAATAAATTATATATCACAGTATAGAAATAACCCCTTACCAGACTATAACTAATCTGATAAGGGGTTATTTTTATTCCCTATGTTATTTCTATTTATCAGTATAGTTTAACCTTATTTAATTTTAGCAACACCAATAAGCCTCCTAGTAACCCTAAGATACCTAATAGCACTAATAAATTTGTCTTTTGATTAACTGTATTTTTCATGTAAATTCTCCTTTACTTACTGCGTGTATAACTGTACTATAGCTTCTTGTACATTATTTAATGCCTCATCCCTCTATTGTTGGAATGTTTTATACCTACTCTCTATTGCATCTATGCAAGCTAAACTTAAGTCCTTGCACAAGTCTGTATTATATTTTTTATGTAAATCTCTAAATGCTTGCACCATTTCATCCCACCAAGCTTGGTTATTTTCTGGATAATAATACTTTTTATATAAGGTGAATAACTCACCA
>DUQO01000055.1 GCA_012837765.1 Mollicutes bacterium
AAAAAAACAATGTTATAGTTAGATAAAATTAAAATACATGCTATAATGTTATTAAAGAGAATACACGTAACAATAAAAACAAGTAGTAGGTGAGTATCATGAGTGAAAAATTAAAATTATTATTAGATAAAATAGGTTTAAATAATGAAGATCAAACTTTTTTTAATAATGGACAAATATTAAAATTAGTTATTGATAAAAACGCTAAAATTTGGAACTTTATTATCAAGTTGGATGAACCTATTGATGTGAGAGTTATAAAGGAATTTGAACAGTTATTATCAAAATCATATAGTGAATTAAAAGAAGTTTATGCTACCTTTGAATATGAAAAAAATGATAATAATAAAATCGAAGAATACTTTAAATATATCTTATCTAAAGTAAATATACACAAGATGTTTGAACACCATAAGACTAGTTTTGATAATCAAATATTAACTATTAAGGTTTTGAACAAGATAGAATTCAATAAAATAAACAAATTAAAAGAAAAAATAGAATTTTTATTTAAAAGATATGGCTTTGATATTACTTTAAATATTGTTATTGATGAAGAAGAACAAAACGCTATTAAACAAGAGATAGATAAAGATACTTTTATTAAAGTTGAACCGACAAAGGAAATAAATCCTGTAATAATAGGAAACGAAATTAAAACAAAAAGGATTTTAGAACTTAGGGATGTAATTGAAGAAGAATCATCTGTTGTAATTGAAGCTTATGTGTTTGCTTCTGAATTTAAAGAAATTCCAGGAAAAGATTTTAAAATTGCAACCTTTAAATTAAGTGATAATACAGATAGTCTTAATGCAAAGTTTTTTACAAGGGATAATGAAGAGTTTAACACTATTTCTTCACGTATAAAAAATGGTAATTGGTACCGAATTCGTGGTGGTGTAAAAAATGATTTATATCTTCATGATTTAGTCCTTAATATTAGAGATATGCAAGAAATACCTTCAAAAGATATTGTCCGTGAAGATGATGCTCCAGTAAAAAGGGTAGAGTTACATGCCCACACTCATATGAGTCAAATGGATGGATTAGTTAGCGTTACTGATTTAGCTGCTAGAGCTGCAAAATGGGGACATAAAGCTATTGCTATTACCGATCATAACGGTTGTCAAGCATTTACTGATGCTTATCTAAAAGTAAAAGGAATCAACATTATTTATGGTGTTGAAATGAATATGATCGATGATAATATTGATATCGTGTTAAGAGAAACTGATGCTAGACTTGATGAGGAAACATTTGTCGTATTTGACTTTGAAACAACAGGTTTTAATGCTACAAGTGGTGACTCTATAATTGAAGTTGGAGCAGTAAAAATATGTAATGGTGAAATAATTGATGCCTTTCAAGAATTTGTTAATCCAGGACGTGAAATATCAGAAGCAATTACTAACATAACTAGTATTACAAATGAGATGCTTAAGGATAAAGATGTTGAAGAAACAGTTATAAAAAGATTTAAAGAGTGGTATGGTAATTTACCAATGGTTGCTCATAATGCTAAGTTTGACGTATCTTTTTTAGAGAGTGCTTATCATAAATATAATCTTGGAACATTTTCAAATCCTGTTATAGATACACTTGAGTTAAGTAAAGCTCTTGATACTAATGTTTTCCGTCATAGTTTATCAGCTATTGTTAAAAGATATGATGTACCATTTGATGAAGAAGGACACCATAGAGCTGACTATGATGCTAAAGCAACTGCATTAGTGTTCCATAAAATGATTAAGAAGTTGATGGACCGTAACATTGAACGCATTAGTGATATTAAAACATTGATATCAAAAGAAGATATACATAAATATGGAAGACCTTATCATGTTACATTACTTGCTAAAAATCAAGTTGGACTGAAGAATTTATTCCGTCTTGTATCTCTTTCAAATACTAAGTATTTATATAAAACACCTCGTATTTTAAGAAGTGAAATAATTAATAATAGAGAAGGCCTCTTAATTGGTAGTAGTTGTGCTAATGGTGAAATATTTACACTTGCAAGAAGCAAAAGTGATGATGAAACGAATGCCTTGATGAGTTTTTATGACTACATTGAAATTCAACCATTAAGTATTTATAACTATTTAGTTGATCTTCATGATTTTGCAAATGAGATGGAATTACAAAATCATGTTGAAAAAATAATTAGAATTGCTTTGGATAATAAAAAGATTGTTGTAGCAACAGGTGATGTTCATCAATTAGATAAAGAAGATAATATATATAGAGAGATAATTATCAATCAAAAAGTTCCGGGAGGTGGAAGACATCCACTAAGCAGGGATGCTATAAAAAATATTCCAAATCAATATTTTATGACCACCAACGAAATGTTAGAAGCGTTTTCTTTTCTAGATAAAGATTTAGCTTACGAGATAGTAGTAACAAATACTAATAAAATTGCAGATATGATTGAACCTATTGTTGTAATTAAAAACAGTCCAAAACCATTATCACCAAAAATGGAAGATTCAGATAAAATAGTTCGTGATTTAACGTATAATAGAGCTCACTCATTGTATGGAGAAAAACTACCTGATATCGTTCAAGATCGTATTGAAAAAGAATTAAGTGGTATCATAGGTGGGGGATTTGATGTTATCTATTTGATAGCTCAAAAACTTGTTAAAAAATCAAATGATGATGGTTATTTGGTGGGTAGTCGTGGTTCAGTAGGATCATCTTTTGTAGCTCATATGATGGGAATTACAGAAGTTAATGCTCTTCCTGCACACTATTTGTGTCCTAATTGTAAGAAAAGTATTTTTGAAGATGAAGATGGTAAGTCTTTAGGTTCCATTTATGCTAGTGGATATGATTTGCCAGATAAAAAATGTGATTGTGGAACAATGATGCATAAAGAAGGTCAAGACATGCCTTTTGCAACATTCCTTGGCTTTAATGCTGATAAAGTACCTGATATTGACCTTAACTTCTCGGGTGATTATCAATCAATTGCACACGATTATACAAAAGAATTATTTGGTGAAGATTATGTGTTTAGAGCTGGAACAATTGGTACTGTAGCAGAAAAAACAGCCCTTGGATTTGTAAAAGGGTACCTTGAAAAAACAGGTAAAACAATGCGTTTTGTAGAACAAGAACGATTAGCTTTAGGTTGTGCTGGTGTAAAAAGAACAACAGGGCAACATCCAGGTGGTATTATAGTTATTCCAAATTACATGGATGTTTTAGATTTTACTCCATATCAGTATCCAGCTGATGATGTAACATCAAAATGGTATACAACACATTTTGATTACCATCCAATGGAAAATGACTTATTAAAACTTGATATATTAGGACATGATGATCCTACTGTATTAAAAATGTTGCAAGATTTAAGTGGAATCGATATAACTTCGATCCCGCTTGATGATAAAAAGGTATTAAGTATTTTTTCATCTACTGAAGCTTTAGGTGTTACTAAAGAACAAATTTTGTCAGAAGTAGGTACTTATGGTATTCCTGAATTTGGTACTAAATTTGTTATGGATATGTTAGTTGAAACAAAACCTAAGACCTTTGCTGAATTAGTAAAAATATCTGGCTTATCACATGGAACTGATGTGTGGCGAGGTAATGCTCAGGAATTGATAAAGAACAATATAGTTCCTTTTAGTGAAGTTATTGGTTGTCGTGATGATATTATGGTTTATTTATCATATAATGGAGTCGAACCAATAGATGCATTTAAAATAATGGAATTTGTTAGAAAAGGAAGACCAAGCAAGCAGAAGGAAGAATGGAATGATGTTTGGGTTCCTAAAATGAAAGAAAAGAAAATAGAAGATTGGTATATTGATTCTTGTACCAAGATTAAATACATGTTTCCTAAAGCCCATGCTGTAGCCTATGTTATGATGGCGTGTAGAGTAGCATGGTTTAAAGTACATAAGCCATTATATTATTATGCTGCATATTTAAGTGTTCGCTGTCATGATTTTGATATTGAAACGATGATAAAAGGCTATGATGCTATAAAGGCAAGAATTGTAGAAATTCAAAATAAAGGTTTTGATAAAACAAATAAGGAAGAAGACCTTTTAGATGTCTTATATACAACTTTAGAACTAACAGCTAGAGGTTTTAAAATAGGAGAGATTGATTTATATAAATCAGATGCAGTAAATTTTGTTATAGAAGGTAATACTTTAATTCCTCCTTTTAGAACAATAGATGGACTAGGTAATGTAGTTGCAAGAAAAATTGTTGAAGAAAGAGAAAAGATTAATTTTATAAGTATCGAAGACTTTCAAAAAAGATCTAAAGCATCACAAACTATTATTGATAAAATGAGAGTAATGGGAGTTTTTAAAGATATGCCCGAAACAAATCAATTAACATTATTTTAGATCAAAACGTAGTTTTTGATCTTTTTTTGTTATATAAACAGTAAAACTTAAAGCACCCAAATAAATTTTCCGTTTTGTTATCATGCTAATACATAGTAATAGGACGGTGATTATGAAAAAAGGATTTACATTGATAGAATTATTAACAGTAATAGTTGTTTTAGCCGTTATATTAGCGATTACAGTATCAAGCATATCTAACATAAAAATGCTTACAACAAAAAATCATTCGAAAGTGATGCTAAAATGGTTTTGAAACAATCAGATTATGAGAAACTTAAAATGATGATTTTGATGTTAGACTAATAAACGTTAACAATTTAAATAATATTGGCCTTTCTAATGAAAATTACGAAAAAATACAAATAGAAATAATAAAAAACAAAACTTATATAATTATTAGTGGTAAAAATAAACGGGCTGGTTTAAAAGCGTGCGGAACATTTCAAAGTATGATAGTAGTGGATAAAAATGATGATACTACTTGTGAAGCTTTAGCTGAACCTATCCAATATATAGATTATAATGTGATTAAGAAAGCAAATAGCCCAAAACTTACAGAAGCTTTGATACCTGTAAAATGGAATGGTGAAAATTGGGTAAAAACAACAGCTAATGATATTACTTGGTACAATTATGATACAACAAATAAAAATTTGGCTAACGCTGTTACGATCGATCAAACAAGAATTATAGATTATTCTTATAATAATAATTATGGAACTATATATGGTGCTACACAACAATCTGATGGTTTGCTTTTTGATGGAATAGATGACTATGTTGATGCAGGGTTATCTAATCATAATTTTAAAAACGCTATATCTTTAGTCGTTCGTTTTAAACTTCACGCAAAAGATAAATCATATTCTCAAAATATTTTTGGTAATTGGGAAAGTGGTGGTGGAGGGATATATGTAAATAAAGACAATTATATATATTCATCACTTTATATTAATGGTGGTTATCAAACTCTAACAGCAATCCAGACTGTTGAATTAAACAAATTTTACACTGTGGTTCTTACGTTTGATGGTACAAACGTTAAATTGTATGTAAACGGCACGTTAGAAAATGTTGTAACTGCTGCAGGAAATATTGGCATATCTGCTGTTCCATTTGCAACAGGGACAAATATAAATGCTTCATCTAAAATTGACTATGGAAACATTACTGTTAGTGATGTGAGTGTATATAATAAGGCATTAAGCGATGAGGAAGTTAAAACTAATTTTTCAAACAATGTGTACTTAATTAAAAATAATTTGCTATTAGGATATAAACTTACGCCTAGTAAAAACATAGCTGTTGGGACTGTTATTCCAATGGATAATATCAATACTATATGGGTTTTGATACCAAGGTATGCGTATAAAATAACAAATAGGTATCATGAGAGTACTGTTGGTTCAGTCTATGTAAAAATTTTGATAGATGATACTACAACTACAATTGACAAAGCAACTATTGTAAGTAAGTTAAATGATGACCAAACTAGTGCAGATGTATATGTTAAACACCCAGCTTTTACCTTAGGTAATGTTGAATTGCCAGGTTTGTGGGTATCAAAATTTGAAGCAAGTGGAACAACAAATGCAGTTGATTTTAAACCTAACGTCTCTTCTTTTCGTAGCATAAAAATAGGAGATATGTTTGATGCGTCAATGAATATGGAGACTAATTCAAGATATGGTTGGGGAACAAGTGGAAAAGGGATAGATACACATTGATGAAAAATACAGAACGGGGAGCTGTAGCTTTATTATCAGGATCACGATACGGAAAAAACTGATGAAGTATGGATTAATCTAAATAGTAGTTATATAACAGGTTGTGCAGGTAATGAAGCATCAGCTGTTGAGACAAGTGCTTGTAATGAATATAATACAGAATTAGGTGTCAATGTTAGTACAACAGGCAATATTTATGGAATATATGATATGTCAGGTGGTGCGTATGAGTATGTAGCAGCGTACATAAATAATGGCAATTCAAATTTAGCAACTAATGGTAGTTCTCTTGTAAATGCTGATCTAAAATATAAAGATATTTATGCTGTGAGCAACCAAGATGCTAGGCTAGACAATTATCAAGCTAATTCGAAGGTTTATGGAGACGCTATGTGGGAGACTAGTTCTCATGGGGATTCTACATCTTCATGGCATAGTGATTATTCTTATATGGCACATGTAAACTATCCATGGATTCAAAGGGGATGTGCCTATAATTATGGTACAGGGGCGGGAGTCTATGCTTTTAGTTTTGGTAATGGTATTCCAAGTGTCTTAAAATCTTTTCATGCTGTATTATTAGTTGAATAAATGGATAAAAAAACTTATAAATTTAGCTAAAAATGAAACTAAAAAGTTTCTTTTTTTTTGTATGTAAAATATATAAAAAAACAGTCAAAAAGGCTTTACAAAATGGTAAAAAGATAGTATCATAGTGGTAGACAGTGGCACTAAGTGGTAGAAAGTGGGGGATTTTATGTTAATGGGTGAATATCATCATACTATTGATGATAAAGGACGTTTAATAATACCCTCTAAATTTAGATATGATTTAGGCGATAAATTTGTTGTTACAAAAGGATTAGATGGATGCCTATTTGTTTACCCTAAAAAAGAATGGGAAAACATCATAACTAAATTAAAAGTACTACCTTTTACTAAAAAGGATGCAAGAATATTCATGCGTTTCTTCCTATCAGGTGCTACTGAATGTGAATTTGACAAGCAAGGTCGAATTAGCATTACCTCTCCACTAGCGGAATACGCCGATTTAACAAAAGATTGTGTTATTATCGGCGTAAATGACCGCTTAGAAATATGGTCTAAAGCCCGTTTTGAAAATTTCTTTGAAAGTAATGATGATAAGTTATCTGATATAGCTGAGAACTTATTCGATGTGGAGATTTAAAATGCATAAGAGTGTTTTACTTAATGAAACAATTAAAAATTTGAATATCAGGGATAATTTGATTTATGTAGATGCAACGCTTGGCTATGCTGGGCATAGTAGGGGAGTCTTGAAAAAATTAAAAAAGGGGTTCTTATTCGCCTTTGATCAGGATAGACAAGCGATAGCATATAGCGACAAGGTATTAAGTGGTATTTCAGATTCGTATGAAATAATTCATTCAAACTTTGTCAATTTAAAAGAAGAGCTGTTAAAACGAAATGTTACTGGCATCGATGGGATTATGTTCGATTTAGGTGTTTCAAGTCCACAACTTGATAATGCAGAAAGAGGTTTTTCCTATCATCATGATGCTTTACTCGATATGAGAATGAATAAAGAAGATAAACTGACAGCTTATGATGTTGTAAATAATTATTCCCTTGAAAAACTGATTGATATTTTCTTTAAATACGGGGAAGAAAAATATGCTAAAAGCATTGCTAGAAAAATAGTCGAATATAGATCAAATAAAAAAATAGAAACAACCTTGGAATTAGTAAGCATCATTTCCTCAGCTGTTCCAGAAAAGTATAAAAGAGATGGACATCCTGCTAGAAAAGTATTTCAAGCGATTAGGATCGAAGTTAACAATGAATTAGAAGCATTCTCAAAGGCTTTGGAAGATGCAATTGAATTATTAAATGTAGGTGGAAGAATATGTGTTATAACTTTTCATTCACTAGAAGATAGAATTTGTAAGAAAACATTTAAAAAATATAGTGAGGTATCAGAAGTTGTAAAAGGTCTTCCTAATATACCAGAACAATACAAACCAGTTTTAAAAATTATTGGTCGTTACACACCAAAAAAAGATGAAATAAATAACAATAATAGAGCAAGGTCAGCTACTTTAAGAGTTGCTGAAAAAATAAGAAAGGATGATTAACCATGGCTAGAAGAAAAGTAAAATTACTAAGAATTGAAAGAATGTTGATAAAGTTTTGTGTTTTCTTGTTGGTTATGATTCCAGCATCTAGTGTATTTGGTAAAGCTATGTTATCAAAGACTAATCTTGAAGTTGAAAGATTAAAAAAAGAGATTAGTGCTCAAGAGAGAAAAAATCAAAGTTTAACGATGAAAGTTAATGAATTACAATCTTTTGAGAACATTTTAGAAGTTGCCAAAAATCAGGGGTTAGCTTATAATAGTAATAACATAAAAGTTATTGACTAACATAGGGTGGTGTAAAAAATGAAAAGAAGAGGTAATAACAAATTATCAATAAATAAGTTTGTATTTGTTATACCTTTTTTTTTGTTTCTACTAATTTGCATTCAAATGGCTAATTTGTCATTATCAACCAAGGTAGATGGTATTAATTTAAGAGAATTTTCAAATAATCGTAATACTAGACAAGAAACATTATATGCCAATCGAGGCACAATTTTTACAAGTGCAGGTGAAATATTAGCGCAAAATGTTGACTCATATACTGTTATCGCATATCTTTCAGAAAAGAGAAGTGAAGGATTAGATGAGCCACGTCATGTTGTCGATAAAGAGGGAACAGCAAAAGCTTTAGCTCCTTTAATTAACATGACTGAAGAAGATATACTAAAATTACTAAATAAAAAAAATTTATATCAAGTTGAATTAAGACCTGGTGGAAGAGGAATTACAGAATTAAAAAAAGAGGAAATAGAAAAATTACAATTACCAGGAATAGATTTTATTCAAACTTTTAAAAGATATTATCCTAATAATGACTTTTTAGCATATACCTTAGGTTACGTTAGAATGACAGAAGATTCTAAGATAATTGGAGAAATGGGAATTGAAAAGTACTTTAATGATTATTTAAGTGGAAAAGATGGATACTTAAAATATCAAAAGGACTTAAAAGGCTATAAAATTCCTAACACAAAAGAGATAAGAGAAGAACAAGAAGACGGAATGGATATATATCTTACAATAGATGAAAACATTCAATTATTTACTGAAAGAATAGTCAAAGAAGCATATGAAACATATCAACCAGAATGGATGCTTGCAGTTGTAGCGGAAGCGAAAACAGGGCGTATTTTAGGAACAACTTCAGCCCCATCTTTTGACCCAAATATTAAAAATATTAAAAGTTATTTGAACCCTCTTGTTTCATATACGTATGAACCAGGATCTACGATGAAAACATTCACTTATATGGCTGCATTAGAAAAAGGAACATATAAAGGTGATGAAACTTTCGAATCTGGTCGTATTGAAATAGGTGATGATATAATATCTGATTGGAATAATACGGGTTGGGGAACTATTACTTATGATCAAGGTTATACTTTATCATCTAATGTTGCTATAACTAATATATTAAACAAATTTATCAATAGAACTGATTTAAGAGCATATTTTGAAAAATTAGGTTTTGGAAGGAAAACAAATTTTACTCTTCCAAATGAAGAGAGTGGAAAATTAAACTTTAAATATGAAGTTGAAGTAGCGAATGCAGGATTTGGTCAAGGAATTACAACAACACCTATTCAACATGTTCAAGCTTTAACTTCTATTGCAAATAACGGTACATTACTCAAACCATATATAGTTGATAAAATAGTTAATCCTAAAACAGGAGAAGTTGTTTTTAAAGGTCAAAAAGAAGAAATTGCTAAAGTAGCAAGTAAGGAAACAATTAGTAAAATTAAAGATTTGATGTATCAAGTAATATATGGAGAACCTGTTTATGCAACAGGAGCATCATATAAAGTAGATGGTTGTGAAATAATAGGTAAAACAGGAACAGCTCAATTTGTTAATCCTAATACAGGTAAATATGAGACTGGATCAACAAATTATTTAAGGTCTTTTGCAGGTTTGTTTCCAAAAGATGATCCTGAAGTTATTGTCTACGTTGTTGTAAAAAGAGCTTTATATGGTGGAGGAAGCTCTGTTTCTACACCGACCGTAAAACTAGTTAATGACATAATAAAATATTTGAATATAAACAATGCAACTACAAGTGATATCAATACTAGCAAAAAGCATTTTACAATACCTAACCTTATCAATAATAAAATTGATGTCTTAGATCATATTGAACATGAAAAAATTATTATTGGTGATGGAGAAAAAATAATAAACCAATATCCAAAAGCAAATGTTTTAATTAATGATAATGATAAATTATTTTTAATAACTAATGGAAAGAATATTGTCTTACCTAATATGATCAATTGGTCTGGAAGGGATGTTAATACATATTGTAATTTAGTTAATCTAAAATGTAATATTGAAGGCTATGGCTTTGTTAAAGAACAAAGTGCTAAAGAAGGTACTAATATAAGTGAGTTAGACGAAATAAATATTAGACTCCAAAGAACAAGTGAAAAAGTAGAGATAGGAACTTAAAATTAATATTATTTAGTAATGATTTTGTTTGTATCTTTAGTTTATTTGTGATAATATACTACTACATAGAGAGGTGGTTTTTTTGAAAAAGTTAATTACTATAGAGAAAAATCTTTTTAAATTTTGTTGTTTTTTATTTACATTCTTTGTTCTTATACCTACAGTTTCAGCTGCAAAAGTACCATTAATGACTTGTAAGTATGGAACAGAAGATCAAAAGACAATATATGAACTGAAAATATATAAAGATTTTTCACATAGTGGTAAAGTTACAATGTATGAAGGAAAAACGAAAAATAATAAGGAAAAAATAGAGAATTGGACGAATGATGAAGGCAATACAAGAGCCTTTATTAGAAATAGTGGTATTTGTCCAGCTTATGTTTCATTCAAAAAAAGTGGAGGTTATCACATAAACTTTGGTGAGGTAAAAGGTGCTAAAAAATTATTACTAATAAATGATTCAACTACAAACGTGTTGAATCTTAGAAATTACTTGCAAATAGAACCTTCTACTATGTGTCCTTTTTATGATGAAAACAATAATAAATTAACAATATCAATTCCAAATATAGTATGGGAAAGTTTAAATGATATTGCTGGTGGGCAAGCAAATTTTAAAGTAGGGGATTGTAATTCAGATGGACTAGAAAAAGTTGTAGTTCTTACTGATGTTACAAATAAAAGTAATCAAGCATATACTCCAGGGATTCAAACTCCTAATTCATGTATTAATTATCCTTATATAGGTTATCCTTACGTTAACGACATTTCAAAAGTTAATACTTGTAAGGAATTAACAAGATCTCCAAAAAATGAAGATGGTACAGTTGACGAACCAGAACCTGGTAGCAATAGGGCAGTCGTTTCTAAACAATATAGAAGTGAACATAGTGCAATAGGTAAGGAGTTTACATATGAAATAGCATATGAACCTAATTCACAATGGTTTGCTGGTAATTATATTTCTTTTCTTAGAGATAAGGATTATGATAATAATAAGGTATACATTATACATTATGGAACCTATGATGATTATAAAGAAAAAGTATTAAATCCAATGATTAGCCAATTGAAATGGCCGGATAAAATTTATTGTGAGAAAGTTTTTGGTTATACAACATATAGTAGTAATTGTAATGTAATATCACCAAGCAAAACAGATTTTAAATGTTCCGATATAGAAAATACTGCTCTTGTCTGTGCTGTTGATAATAGGGTGTTTGGAACTGGCTATGTAAAACAAAACTATACTTTCAACTTAGTTACTGATGATAATTCTAATTTAGAAAATATAAAAAATGGTAATTATTATAATGTACAAACAGGAGAACCTATCAATTGTAGTGATTTTGTAACTGATGGGGGAGTAAACATAATACAAGATATTTTTAATATCATAATGATTGTAGGTCCTATTTTAGCGATTGTGCTTGGTGGATTTGATTTTGCCAAAGCATCATTACAATCAGATGAACAAGCTCTAAAGAAGGCGGGTAGTAATTTTACTAAACGAATTATAGCAGCCGTATTATTATTCTTATTACCACTTCTTATAACTTTCATTTTAGAAATTGCTGTTGAAGCAGGTGTATTAACTGATCTTCCAGATTTATGTGTTTAATGAGAAATGATCTTAATATAATAAATTGAAATTTAAGAAATATTATGATATCATTATATAAACTTATATATGCACTGACTATAGCTAAGTAGCTTAATTTTAATTCATTAAAGAGAGAAAAACTAAAGCTGAGAGTTTTTTATGAAGGAATTAAGTGAATTTCACTATACGAGCGTATATCGCGTTAGAGCGTTATTCTATTGAGAGCTAATATATTTATTAGAATATGGGTGGTACCGCGGTTTATTTCGTCCCTTACGTATGTAAGGGATTTTATTTTTTTATAAGGAAAGGTGATAGATGTGATAGAAAAATTAAATATTTTAAGAGAAAAGGCACAATCAGAAATAAATGTGTCTAATGATGAACAAAGTCTTTTAAAAGTAAAATCTACTTATTTAGGAAAAGATAGTGAAATAAGTTCTATAATGAAACAACTTAAAGATCTTAGTATCGAAGAGAAAAAACAAGTGGGTCAATTATCTAATGAAATTAAAAATGAAATTAGTAACTTAATCAAAGAAAAATTAAGTATTATTGAAGCTAATTCAAGCAAAAAAATTTCATTTGATCATACAATGCCAGTAAGTGATGATACAGGTACTTTACATCCTATTACGATAGTAGCTGAAGAAGTAGTGAAGATACTTAAAAAAATGGGGTTTATTATCGTTACAGGACCTGAAATGGAAAGTGATTATTATAACTTTGAAGGTTTAAATATTGCTGAAAATCACCCGGCAAGAGATATGCAAGATACATATTGGCTAGAAAATGGTAAATTACTTCGTACTCATACATCTCCATGTCAAGTAAGGGCTATGGAAAAATATGGTGCACCTCTTCGTATTGCAGCTCCAGGAAGATGCTTTAGAAATGAAGATCTAGATGCATGTCATGAAAATACATTCTTCCAATTAGAAGGAATGGTTATTGATAAGGAAGTATCTATCAATAATTTGATTTATGTTATGAAAAACATCTTAAAGGGCATTTATAACAAAGATGTTGAAGTAAGATTAAGACCTGGTTTTTTCCCATTCGTGGAGCCTGGCTTTGAACTTGATATAAAATGTCCAATTTGTGATGGAAAAGGCTGTCCAACTTGTAAAAATAGTGGTTGGTCAGAACTATGTCCTTGTGGTATGGTACATCCAAAGGTATTAGAAGCTAGTGGTATTGATCCAAAGGTATACAGTGGTTTTGCCTTTGGGATAGGCCTTACTCGTATGGCTATGTTTAAATATAACATTGCTGATATTAGAGTTTTAAATTCAGGAAATATAAATTCATTAAAACAAATAGGGATAGAATAGGAGTGAAATTATGTATATATCGAGCAATAGATTAAAAAAATATATCAAAAATAGTGATAAAATTGATTGGCTTTCGATGTGGAATAAGTTTACTATTCATTCTGCCGAAATTGATGGTATTGAAATCAAAGGAAGCGACATTAAAAATGTTGTTGTAGCAGAAATTAAAACGGTGGAAAAACATCCAAATTCAGATCATTTACATGTTGTAACAGTTGATGCAGGAACTAATGAAGACTTAACTATTGTTTGTGGTGCACCTAATTTATATGTTGGTATGCGTGTTCCATGCGCTTTAATAGGGGGTAGTTTAAAAGGCCTTCCAAAAGTTGAAAAAATCAAATTAAGAGGTATTGAAAGTAATGGTGTTTTAGCTAGTGAAAAAGAACTAGGTATCAGTGATAATCATACTGGTATTATGGAATTAGATAAATCTTATCAAATAGGTGAGGATATTAAAAAATATATTCCTATTGATGATATAGTAGTTGAAATAGACAATAAATCACTTACTAATAGACCTGATATGTGGGGCCATTATGGTATTGCAAGAGAAATAGCCGCTATTACGGGAAATGCTTTATTACCACTTGATATATATGATAAGATAAACGAAACAAAAAGTTTAAATATTAAAGTTGAGGATTCAGTTAATTGCAATCGTTATTCTGGTATTGAAATAGGTAATATAAGTAAAAAAGAAGCTGATATTGAAATGAAAGTTTTCTTATATTACTGTGGTATGAGAAGTGTTTCATTGCTTGTTGATTTAACAAATTATTTAATGCTCGAACTTGGTACTCCAATGCATGCTTTTGATAGTAAAAAAGTAAATAATATTGTTGTGAAAAATACAGGTGATGAAGAAAATAAGTTTGTTACCTTAGATAATATAGAAAGAACTATACCTAAAAACACTTTGATGATATATGATGATAATAAACCAATTGCTATAGCAGGTATAATGGGTGGAATCAATTCTGAAATAGATGAGGACACTAATTCAATACTGCTTGAATCAGCTAATTTTGATGCTACATTTATTAGAAAAAGTGCAGTTGCTTTAGGTCTTAGAACAGAAGCTAGTACAAGATATGAAAAAAGTTTAGATCCTAATCTTACTATTTTAGCAATCAAACGCTTCTTATATCTATTAAAAGAACAAGATGAAGAAATTACTATAAATTCTAGAATAGAGGATGTATATCCAAATGTTTTAACTAAAAAAGAAGTAACTTTAACTAAAGAAATGTTAAGAAAATATATAGATGTTTCATTAGATGATGAAACTGTAACTTCTATCTTAAAATCATTAGATTTTGAAGTTGAAGTAAAAGAGAATGCTTATTTAGTAACAGCTCCAACTTATAGATCAACTAAAGATATTACTAATGAAGCTGATATAATAGAAGAAATAGCTAGAATTTACGGATATGATAATTTAGAACCAAAACCATTAAAGTTAGATTTAGTTGCAAGAGATGGTGAAAACAAATACGAATTAGAGTATGAAATAAAAAAATATATTGCAACAACTACAAATTTTCATGAAGTACATTCATATTTATGGTATCAAAAAGATTTGTTAAATAAATACAATATAAATAAAGATAACAATTTAAAGATTACAAATAAGAGTGATAACAACATATTAAGAGATGATTTAACCATATCATTATTTGAAATGTGTTTAGAAAATTCTAAATATATAAATGAATATGGAATCTTTGAAATAGGAAGTTGTATAAAAGGTGATGATGAAGAACGAGTCTTAGCTATTTTAAATGTATGTCAAGAACAAAGTGTTGATAGTCATTATCATGATTTAAAACAACTAATATATAATTTAATTAAGACCATAAGAAATAAAAAGGTTGTATTTACTCCTTCTAACATTGATAAATCATATTTACAAAATAATTATAGTTTAAATATTTTACTAGATGATGAAGTGATTGGATATATCTCATTACTAGATAAAAAAATGGCTAGAGATTGCCATAAAAAAATAGCTGTTGTAAATGTTGAACTTTATATTGAAAAATTATTAAATGTTGAAAAGAACAATATTAAATATGTAGAACCATCAAAATATCCAATTACTAATATAGACTATACTATTATTTTAGAAAAAGATGAGTTATATAATAATTTGGAACAAGTATTAAATAAATATAACCATAAGTATCTACTTAACTATCAATTGATTGATACATATGAAGATACAGTTAAAAAAATAACAATAAGATTTAATATAGGGTCATATAATAAAACTCTAACTGGAAATGAAATAACTGAATTTCAAAATGATTTAATAAAATATATTAGAGAAAATAAATATGATATTGTAGATAATAAATAATCATTGATTTTTTTAGAAATATAATTCTATATTTCTTTTTTTTTATGTATGTTCATATATATTATTGAGGTGGACATTCATGTTTTTTTCTACAATTCATTCTCGTATAAGGATTGTTATTATAGGTTGCATTGTTCTTATTTCAGCAGTAATAATTCGGGTTTTATATATTCAGTTAATAGAATATAAAAAATTAAGTAAATTAGCAGGTGATTTATGGAATCGTAATCTTCCCATAGAAGCGGATAGGGGTATAATATATGATCGCAATGGTGTTGTTTTAGCGGATAATATAACAACTACTAGTTTAATTGTTGTTCCCAATCAAATTAAAAATAAAGAAGTTGTTAGTAAAGCATTAAGTGAAATATTGGGAGTATCATATGAAGAAATATATAGACATGTTAGTAAAAGAGTTTCAATTGAACGAATTCATCCTGAAGGACGAAGATTAGATTATGAAACAGCAAATAAAATAAATAGTCTTAATTTTGATGGTGTCTACCTTCTTAAAGAAGCTAAAAGAAATTACCCTTATGATAAATACATGTCTCATGTAATTGGTTTTGTAGGTATTGATAATCAAGGACTTAGTGGTTTGGAATTGCAATATGATAAGTATTTGAAGGGTGAAAATGGTGCTATTAAATATTTTTCAGATGCTAAAGGAAATCGTCTTCAAATGACAGAAATATATGAACAACCTCAGTCTGGTATCAACATGATGCTTACTATCGATCATAAGATTCAAACATCTATTGAAAGAGAACTTGATAATGTTGTATCAAAGTATATGCCTGATAATGCGCTAGCAATTGCTATGAATCCAAACACAGGTGAAATACTTGGAATGTCATCACGTCCTAATTTTTCACCATCAAATTATCAAAAATATACAGTTGAAGAGATAAATCGTAATCTTCCTATATGGGCTACTTATGAACCAGGATCTACATTTAAGATAATTACACTTGCTTCTGCTATTCAAGAAGGCAAAGTTGATTTAGATAAAGATATGTTTTATGACTCAGGACATGTAAGAGTAGAGAATGCAAGAATTAGATGTTGGAAATCCGGCGGGCATGGTTCTCAAACATTCTTACAAGTTGTGGAAAATTCATGTAACCCAGGGTTTGTAGAATTAGGACAGCGTCTTGGTAAAGAAACACTTTTTAAATATCTTGATGATTTTGGCTTTGGTAAAAAAACAGGTATTGATCTAAATGGAGAAGGAACAGGTATTATCTTTAAGCTTGATAGAGTAGGACCAGTCGAACTTGCAACTACAGCTTTTGGTCAAGGCGTTTCTGTTACCCCCATTCAACAGATAACAGCTGTTAGTGCAGCTATCAATGGAGGTTATTTATATCAGCCTTATATTGTAAAAAGATTGCTTGAACCAGAAACTAATACAATTGTTCAAGAAAATGATAAAAAAATGGTAAGGCAAGTAATAGATGAATCAACAAGTATGAAAGTAAGATATGCTCTTGAAAGTGTTGTATCTAATGGTACTGGTCGTAACTCATATATAGAAGGTTATCGTGTAGGTGGAAAAACAGGAACTGCTCAAAAAGTAAGTGGTGGACGATACATGGTAGGTAATTATATAGTATCTTTTATAGGGTTTTTACCAGCTGACAATCCTGAAATTGTTGTTTATGTAGCTATAGATTATCCAAAAGGAATAACACAATATGGAGGTACAGTTGCAGCACCAGTAGCAAAAGCTATTATGTTAGATGCGATTGATGCACTTAATATAAAAAGAAGAGAAGACGGAAGTGAAATGAGATACAACTGGTATGATAAAAAATATTATACGGTACCTAATGTCATTGGAATGAATAAAACAGATGCTATAAAAGAATTAAAAAGATTTCAAATAGAATATAGTGGTAGTGGTAAAAAAGTATTGGATCAATCACCACAAGGAGGAACAAAAATATACGAAGGGGAGAAAGTAAGGTTGTTTTTAAGTGATCAAGAATGATATTGCGTTTACAACTTGTTGACAAAGACTTTTTAAATATATTAAATACTGTAAAACAATTTCCAAACGGAAAAATATATAGTATAATTATTGATAGAAGTGATTGTGATAACAGTAAATAATCTAAAATAACTTTAGATAACTCACGATTTAAAAATTTATAGAAAAGTTTTATATACGTAAAAAAATGTATGAGGTGATATTATGTTAATACTTGCAAAAGCTGTTTTAGCACTTATGATAGGGTTTATATTATCGACATTTATAGGCTTTATTTTAATACCAATTTTAAAAAGAATGAAAGCAGGACAAAGGATAAGTGTTTACCTAGCTGACTCACACAAGAATAAAGCAGGAACTCCTACCATGGGTGGTTTGATTTTTATCTTATCAACAGTTATAACAATGATTGTTTTATATGCAATGGGTAAATTAGAATTTAGTTATAACTTATTAATTGTCGTTTTTGTTTTTGTAAGTTATGCTTGTATAGGTTTTATAGATGATTATATTAGCCTTAAAAACAAAAAAAACGCAGGTTTAACTGAAATGCAAAAGTTATTGTTACAAATCGTAATTGCTTTGGTTTTCTTCTTTCTTTATATGAAAGGGGGAGGCGATCCGACACTTGAAATATATACACTTAATATTAAAATAGATATGGGTTGGTTATATGGATTCTTTCTTCTATTTATATTAGTTGGAGGATCTAATGCAGTTAATTTAACAGATGGTCTAGATGGTTTGGCTGCCGGTTTATCTGCTATAGCGTTTTTATCCTTTGGACTTATTGCATGGGGTGCAGATTGGACAGCAGGATATCAAGAAATAGCTATTTTATGTTTTATATTGGTAGGATCTCTTTTAGGATTCTTAATATATAATTCTCATCCGGCAAAAGTGTTTATGGGAGATACTGGTTCACTTGCTTTAGGTGCAACTTTAGTAACTATAGCTGTCTTAACTGACCATGAATTAACTCTTGTTGGAGTAGCAGGTGTTTTTGTAATTGAAACCTTATCAGCTATTATTCAAATTATATCAGTTAAATTTTTCAAGAAGAAAGTGTTCTTAATGACACCACTACATCATCATTTCGAAAAATTAGGATGGTCTGAACCAGACATTGTAAAATTATTTTGGGTTGTAGGATTTATCTTAGGAATGGCAGGGATTGCCTTTGGAGTGTGGATATAATGAAAAAATTTGATCTATTGCTTTTCGCATGTATCATTTGCATGTGTGTGTTAGGAATCATAATGATTTATTCTTCTTCATATGTATGGGCAGAATATAAATTTGATGATCCATTAAAATATTTTAAAGCTCAAAGTTTATTTTTTGTAATAGGTCTAATACTAATGATTATAATATCGAAAATACCCTATAAATACTATTTAAATAAAGCAAACATCATACTAGGTGGTTGCTTTTTTCTTTTAGTGCTTGTCCTAATTCCAGGTATAGGTACTATTAGAAATGGTAGTCGTAGTTGGTTTGGAATTGGTAGTCTTGGAATTCAACCAAGTGAATTTGTAAAACTAGGTTTAATTATTTTTGTATCAAAGTATTTATCAAAGAATAGAAAAGAAATAAAAGATATAAAAAGAGGTGTCATGCCCATTCTTGTTATTACCATTTTGATATTCGGGATAATTATGCTACAACCTGATTTTGGAACAGGAGTTATAATTGTTATGGTTGTTATAGGGCTTCTTTTTGTATCAGGTGTAAAAATATCCTTTTTTACTAAAATAGGGTTTTTAGCACTTGCTGGCATGGTTGGTTTAATTGCTGTGGCACCGTATCGAATACAAAGAATCTTATCGTTCATAAATCCGTGGCAGGATCCGTTAGGTAGCGGTTTTCAAACAATTCAATCATTATTTTCCATAGGTCCTGGTGGAATTTTAGGAAAGGGATTAGGTAATTCCGTTCAGAAACATTTTTATTTACCAGAACCTCAAACTGATTTTATTTTTGCAATTATAACAGAGGAATTAGGGTTTCTTGGAGTATTATTAGTATGTGGTCTTTTCTTAACAATTTTTATAAGAGGATTTAAAATAGCTTTACATACAACAGATTTATTTGGAAAATATTTAGCCTTTGGTATAACGTTTCAAATTGCCTTTCAATCTCTTTTAAATTTAATGGTTGTAGTAGGGATAATACCAGTTACAGGTGTTACATTGCCATTTTTAAGTTATGGAGGATCAAGTTTATTGATTACGATGATGAGTGTAGGAGTTCTTTTAAATATAAGTCGTTGTCAAGAAGAGAGAGTGAAGTGATTTAATTGCAATTAGAAGGTAAAAATAAAAGAACTTAAAAAGTAAGTTCTTTTATTTTTGCTCAAATGAAGATAAGGATAAAAAGACTTATATTTAAAATATTGATTATTGACTATATTAATGATAAAATTGAGGTAGAATAGTTTGTTGTTAATTTGCACTATTAATTATAATAGGAGGCTATATGAAGGGGATTCAAAAAAAAGGATTCACAATTGTTGAATTGCTCGGAATAATTATT
>DUQO01000056.1 GCA_012837765.1 Mollicutes bacterium
ATTTAGATTTATACCTAAGGATAGGCACAAAACAGATCTTGTATTAGCATTGTTTTTTCTTATAGCTTCTATTTCTTTTTATTATCTAGCAAGATGCGATTTGGGTAAACTAGCGCCAACTAATGCTTGGAATACATGGGCATATAAAAGAAATGTATATAATTCTTACTCTGATACTAAAAAAAGTCTTGAAGTGTCAGGTTATTATGAATATATTGTTAGGGATATATATTTATCTAAAATAGAAGATTTATTTAGTAATAATGATGAACAAATAGAATTTCTGAACAATTATTTTAAGTTAGATCAAAATACTGATTATGATGAAAACTTTAATGGTATATTTAAAGATAAAAATTTAATAATTGTACTAATGGAAAGTATCGATAGTTGGTTAGTAACGGAAGATGTAATGCCAACTGTTGCTAAACTGATGAAAACTGGTATAAATTTCTCTAATCACTTTTCGCCAGTCTATGGTGGGGGTGCAACATTTAATTCTGAATTTATGGTTAATACAGGTTATATGACTCCTTTTAATGGGGAAAATGCATCTAATAAATATGGTAATAATTATTTTCCTTATTCATTGCCTAATTTATTTAAAAAGAAGGGGTATGACGTTAATTTTTTTCACGAGAACAAAAAAGCTTATTACAATAGAGGTCAAATGTCAAAAACATTTGGATATGATAATTATTATAGTAGTGTTGAAATGGGTATTCCATATAAACAAATAGTAAAAGATACACATTTTATTACAAATGATAAGATAAGGGAATTACTCATTCCAGATGATTCAAAATTTATGCATTTTGTAATAACTTATTCTGCTCATTCGCCTTATTTAATTAAAAGGTCTCAATGTGCAGTAACAGTTAACGAAGAAGAAAAGGCAAGAATAGAAAACGGCGAAGATGAGGAAGCAATTTGTATTAGAGCTCAAGCTCGTGAAACAGATAATTTTTTCAAAAAACTCATAGAGACATTAGAAGAAGAAAATAAGTTAGATGATACAGTAATAGTTGGAGTAACAGATCATTATGCTTATGGATATACCGATAAAGAACGAATTTATAAATTAAAAGGAACAAGTGATCATAATTTAATTGGAAAAGTACCATTCTTTATTTGGAGTAAGGATATAGAACCACAAGAGATAACTAAAGTTAATTCTAATATTGATGTTCTTCCTACTGTTGCATATCTTTTTGGACTCGATCATGATCCTAGATATTTTATAGGTAAAAACATTTTTGATAATAACTATAATGGATATGTTTTCTTTAATGATTATTCTTGGTATGATGGTGATATTTTTTATAAGAATGATCAAGAAGAGTATCAAGATAATGAATATGTTAAAAATATAACTAAGCAAATAAATGAAGTGCTTGGTGTTAATGAAAAAGTTCTTGAAACAAATTATTTTTTAGTTGAAAATGATTGATTATAAAATAAAGTAATGTAAAACGTTTGAACAATATGCATTCAAAACTAGAAAGTCATGTTATAATAAATATAGTTAATGAAAGGAATGGTGTTAACATGAATATAGATGTAAAAAACTTTTATGGTGATAGAGAATGGACAGATGAAGAAAAAGAAATGTTTCAAATAATACGTGAAAACAACATCAATATATTAAGAGAAAGACGTCGTGTTAAAGAAAGAGAAAAAGCTAAAGAAACAGTCTTAAAAGCAGCAGCTGTTACAGCTTTAATTGCTATTTTAGGTGTTGCAGCAGCTATAGGATTAAAAAAAGAAGAAAAAGCTTTTTCAGAACATGCATTTACTGAAAAGGATGCACCTTATAATGTCAACATTACAGATGAAGATATAGCTGAAGCTGAACGATATTACGAAGAGCACCTTAAAGACAGTGGCAGGCAAAGATAAGAAAGTAGGTATAAGATGGAAAGAATAACTAAGGGCGAGCTTATAACACTTGAAGATGATGCACGTTATGTAGTTGTTGAAGTTGTTGAAAAGGATAATAAAAGATATCTTTATTTGGTTGATGAAACTCAAAAGGAAGTTGTTATAGCTGAAGAAATCATTGAAAATGACGAAATAATAATTGAAACTTTAGATGACATTAATAAAATAATGGAAATATCTAAACTGGTATGTGAAAGATTAAGAGATTAATCTTTTTTTACTTTCATGATATAATTGAGATGGAGGATAAAAGATGAAAGTATTAGTTATTGGCGGAGCTGGCTATATTGGTAGTCATGCTGTTTATGAATTAATTAGAGATGGTAATGAAGTTGTAGTAATGGATAATTTATCTACTGGTGATAGATCATTTGTCCATAAAGATGCAAAGTTTTACTTGGGTGATATCACTAAGAAAGAAGATTTAACTAAAATCTTTGATGAAGAATGTGCTATAAAACCATTTGATGTTGTAATGCATTTTGCAGCTAAGTTAATTGTTCCAGAAAGTGTGAAAAAACCTCTTGAATATTATTATAACAACGTTGAGGGAGTAAGGTTAATGCTTGAGACAATGGTAGAACATAACATTAAAAATGTAGTGTTTTCATCAACTGCAGCTGTATACGGAAATCCTATAAAGCACGTTTGTGAGGAAGAAGATATAACAGTACCAATTAATCCATATGGTGCAAGCAAACTTGCTAGTGAATATATGATAAAATGGGTTTGTAATGCTCACAATATGAATTATTGTATATTTAGATATTTTAATGTGGCTGGAGCTGACAAATCATTAGAAATAGGATTAAAGAAAGATA
>DUQO01000057.1 GCA_012837765.1 Mollicutes bacterium
AGCAAACAAGAAATAGAAAAGTAGGATTATTAGCATTTGTTTTAGTGATAATTGCTATTTTTACATATATGGTTGTAACAAATTCAAACAATCATAATTTTAATCAAGAAAAGGATGACAATACAACTCAAGTTCCAGTAGAAGAAATTAAAGAAGAAGTTGAAGTGGTTACATTCTCTCCTGATGAATTATATAGTTCTAATGCAATTCTTTTTAATTTAGGTAAAGGAACTGTCTTAATGGAAAAGAATATTAAAGATAAAATATATCCTGCATCATTAACTAAAATAATGACAGCTATTGTTGCAATAGAAAATTTGCCTGATTTAAATGAAGAATTTATACTTACTAATTCAGTGTTTTCTGGATTGTATGAAGCAGGAGCAGCAATGGCAGGATTTGTACCAGGCGAAAAAGTAAGGGCAATTGATCTTTTATATGGAACTTTACTTCGAAGTGGTGCTGAATCATGTGTTGGTATTGCTCATTTAGTAGCTGGTTCAGAAGAGGAATACACAAAGTTAATGAATGAAAAAGCAAGAGAATTAAAAATGCTTAATACTCATTTTAATAATACAACTGGCTTACATGATGATAATCATTACACAACAATTGAAGATTTAACTATTCTAATAAAGTATGCATTAAAAAATGTAACCTTTCGTGAGATGTTTACTTCTAGCAAGTATTTAATACCACCTACTAATAAATATCCAAATGGCAGAACAATTAGTAATACTATGTTTAACCATTTAGATAGTCAAAATCTTGATAATGGTGAGATTATAGGAGGAAAAACAGGTTTTACAGATGAAGCAGGTTTATGCCTTGCAAGTCTTGCCAAAATCGATGACCGAGAATACGTTTTAATTACAGTTGGTGCTAAAGGAAATACTAGAACGGAACAATATAATGTTACTGATGCATTAAATGTATACAGTAGTATTGAAATAAAATTAGAATAAATTATATGTTAAGGATAAAGATAAAAGAAAATTCATATTATAATATGATACCTATAAAACTTGGGAAAATTAAACTTGCAAATGTTATTTTTTTATAATATAATTAAAACAACATTAAAAACGATGAAAAAGAGTAGTAGTAATGATTTTGTTTCAAGAGAGAATGTGGTTGGTGAAAACATTTAACAAATAGTTACGAACTCGCTTTGGAGTTATATATATGATAAGTATATATCGTTAACTGCGTTAAAGTAATGAGATAGTTTCTATGAAATAGGGTGGTACCGTGTTATAAAACACCCCTATAGTATAGGACTTTTTTTATATTTATATTAGAAAGAGGGAGTTTATGTATAATCATTTGGAAATTGAAAAGAAATGGCAAAACTATTGGGATGAAAACAAATCTTTTGAAGCTGTTAATGGAAGTACTAAACCAAAATATTATATTTTGATTGAATTTCCATATCCATCAGGAACAGGTCTTCATATAGGACATCCAAGAAGTTATACAGCTTTAGATTCATTAGCTAGAAAAAGAAGAATGCAAGGATATAATGTATTATTCCCAATGGGGTGGGATGCTTTTGGTTTGCCAGCTGAAAATTATGCAATAAAAAATAAGATTCACCCTAAGGAAGCTGTAAAAGAAAATATAGGTACCTTTAAGAATCAATTGAAAAACTTAGGTATTTCGTTTGATTGGAGTCGTGAATTTGCAACAACAGATCCTGAGTACTATAAATGGACACAATGGCAATTTTTAAAGTTTTATGAACATGGTCTTGCTTATAAAGATAAAAAGGCTATAAATTGGTGTGTATCTTGTAAGGTTGGTTTATCAAATGAAGAAGTAGAGCGTGGTCATTGTGAACGTTGTGGTGGTGAAGTTGTTAAAAAAGAAAAAGAACAATGGATGCTTAAAATGAGAAGTTATGCTGATAAATTGATAGAAGGTTTAGACGAAACAGATTTTATTGATAGAGTAAAAACAGCTCAAATTAATTGGATAGGTAAAAGTGAAGGGGCTGAGATTAAATTTTCAATTGATGGAACAAATGATAATCTAGTCGTTTTTACTACAAGACCTGATACTATTTATGGTGTGACATTTATGGTTATAGCACCGGAACATCCTATACTTGAAAAGTTAAAAGATAAAATAACTAATTACGATGAAGTAATAGATTATCAAATAGAAGCTTCTAAAAAATCTGAATTTGAAAGAATTGAAATATCTAAAGAAAAAACAGGTGTTAAATTAGAAGGTATAAATGCTATAAATCCTATCACTAATGAAAAGATTCCTGTTTATATTTCAGATTATGTAATGATGGGGTATGGTACAGGTTCTATTATGGCTGTTCCTGCTCACGATGGTCGTGATTATGAATTTGCACGTAAATTTAATATTCCAATTATTGAAGTCATCAAAGGTGGGAACATTGAAAAAGAAGCATATATTGGTGATGGCGAGATGGTCAACTCTGATATTTTAAATGGAATTACTAATAAAAAAGAAGCGATAGAAAAAATAAATTCACACTTAGAAAATTTAGGTATTGGTAAAAAAACAGTTAATTATCGTCTTCAAGATTGGGTTTTTTCAAGACAAAGATTTTGGGGCGAACCAATTCCAATGATATATTGTGATGACTGTGGATGGGTTCCAGTACCAGAAAGTGATCTACCTGTTTTACTTCCAGACGTTGCAGAATATGAACCTACAGATAACGGTGAAAGCCCACTAGCAAACATTCCAGAATGGTATACAGTACCATGTCCAAAGTGTGGTAAGAGTGCTCGTCGTGAAACAGATACAATGCCTAATTGGGCTGGATCTTCTTGGTATTGGCTTCGTTATATGGATCCACATAATAAAGATGAATTTGTAAGTAGGGAAGCATTAGAATATTGGGGTAAAGTAGATTGGTATAATGGTGGTATGGAACATGCAACAAGACATTTATTATACGCAAGATTTTGGCATCGTTTTCTTTACGATATTGGTTTAGTCCCAACTAAAGAACCATTTTCTATTAGAACAGCTCACGGTATGGTTTTAGGTGAAGATGGGGAAAAAATAAGTAAATCAAAAGGAAATGGTATCAATCCAAATGAAATTGTTTCAGAGTATGGTGCAGATACTTTAAGATTATATGAAATGTTTATGGGTGATTATGAAATAGATACAGCTTGGAGTACTAATGGCCTAAAAGGATGTAGAAGATTCTTAGATAAGTTATGGAGAATTCAAGAAAAAGTTGTAGATGGGGCATCATTTTCACCTAATCTTGAAGTAAGTATTCATAAAACTATTAAAAAAGTAAGTGACGATATTGAAAACATGAAATATAATACTGCAATTTCAGCATTGATGACACTATTGAATGAATATGAGAAACAAAATAGTATTACTAAAGCAGATTTAAGAGTATTTATCACTTTACTTAATCCAATAGCACCTCATATTACAGAAGAAATAAATGAATTACAATCATTGGGTGAATCTTTATGTGAAAGTTCATGGCCAGTACATGATGAATCAAAAACAATAGAAGATACATTTGAAATGGTTGTACAAGTTAATGGTAAGGTTAGAGGAAAAGTTAAAATGCCAACCAATGTTTCAAATAAAGAAATGGAAGAATGTGCTCTTTCAATTGATAATATTAAAAAGTATGTTGAAGGTAAGGATATAGTAAAATTAATAGTTATTCCTAACAAACTAGTAAATATTGTAATAAAGTAAAACCAATACTTTTAATTATAGGTATAAATACTATAAAACAGAAAAAAATAATATTGTAAGGATTTCTTACAATATTTTTTTTGGAGGATAAAATGGGAATAATATCTAATGATAACACTTATCAATCATGTATTGATGCATGTTTAAAATGTATGCAAGCTTGTTATGAATGTTTTGACGCTTGTTTAGATGAGGAAAACATTAGTGAAAAAACAGATTGCATAAAAATACTTATTGAATGTGCAAAAGCATGTGAGATAGCAGCTGTAATGATGTCTTTAAATGGAGAATATGCAATTGATTATTGCGAAGTTTGTGCTGATGTTTGTGAGCAATGTGCCGATGAGTGTTCTTCTTTTGAAGATGACCATTGTGAAAAATGTGCTGATGTTTGCCGTACGTGTGCAAAAGCATGTGAAAGCATGTTATCAGAATAAAAGACTACAGAAAGAAGTCTTTTTGTTTGTAAATTAGATAAATAGTTTACCAATATTTGCAACAATAGCACATAAAATGATACCTACAATAGTTGGTATTAAAAATGAAATAAGAGTCCATTTAGTGCTTTTTGTCTCTTTCTTTATTGTTAAAAGAGTTGTTGCACAAGGAAAGTGATTAAGTGAAAACAACATCACACATATTGCTGTTATAACAGTCCAACCATTATTTACAAGTAATTCTTTTATTGACATAAGATTATCTAATTCAACCATTGATCCTCCAGCCATATAACTCATAATTAAGATTGGTAAAACTATTTCATTAGCTGGTAATCCTAAAATAAAGGCCATTATAATGTAACCATCCATGCCAATTGCTTTACCAAATGGATCTAGAAACATAGCACAGTGACTTAATAAGCTGATTCCACCTATTGTAATATTGGCCATACACCAAATAATAATACCAGCAGGGGCAGCTATTAAGGCAGCACGCCCTAAAACAAACAATGTGCGATCCATAAAAGAGCGTGTTATTATTTTTGTAATTTGTGGTTTTCTATATGAGGGAAGTTCTAATGTGAAGGTTGATGGTAATCCTTTTAATATTGTTTTAGATAGTATTTTTGATATAAAAAGAGTAATTGTAACACTTAATACGATAGCTGATAAAATTACAAGGGTAGCTGTAATTGAACCAAATAAGCCACTACTAGCGATAAAAATGGTAGTAAGTGTTATCAATAGGGGAAATCTTCCATTACAAGGGACAAAATTATTGGTAATTATTGCAATTAACCGCTCCCTTGGAGAATCAATAATACGACATCCTATAACACCAGCTGCATTACAGCCAAACCCCATACACATTGTTAGAGCCTGTTTGCCATGAGCACAGGCTTTTTTAAAATAATGATCTAAGTTAAAAGCAATTCGAGGTAGAACACCTAAATCTTCTAAAAGAGTAAAAAGGGGGAAGAAAATAGCCATCGGAGGTAACATAACAGCTACTACCCATGATAGGGTGCGAAACATACCAAGTACTAAAATATTATGGATCCATTTTGGGGTTCCAATCATCATAAATAAAGATGTTAATTTTCCTTCAACAAATGAAAACAGATTTGATAATAGAGAAGATGGATAATTAGCACCTTCTATTGTGAGCCAAAAGATAAAGCCTAATAACATTAACATTATTGGGATCCCATATCTTTTTGAAGTTATTATTTTATCTATTTTTCTATCTGTTTTATTGTAATTATATTTTGTATATTTTACCGTTTGTTTAGCAATGCTTTCAGCTCTTTTTATAATTGTTGATACAACATTATCTTTTATAACATTTTTATCGTAAAATTTTTTCCTTATTATTTCATATTTATCATTTAACTTTTTATTTTTAAGAAGATTATAACCTAATTTATCATCTAGATTACTTATAAAAGAATCTCCTTCATCAATCATTCTAATAGCAATCCATCTACTATTTACTTTTTTTATTTTTTTAATTTTCTCTATTTCAGTACTTAGTTCCTCGATATGATTTTCTAGTTCATCACTATAATTTATTTTTTGAATAGATGATTTAACCTTTCCTTTTTCCATATCACTTATTGCTTTTTTTAAATCATCGATACCAACATTATTTCTAGCATCTGTTCCGATGACAGGCACTCCTAATAGAGTAGTTAATTTTTCTAAATCAATATTGATTCCTTTCCTTTCAGCTTCGTCCATAAGATTTATGCATAATATGACATTATTAGTAATTTCTGTGATCTGTAGAGCTAAGTTTAAATTTCTTTCTAGACAAGTTCCATCAGCAACAACAACTGTAACATCCGCTTCACTAAAGCAGATGAAATCACGTGCAATGCTTTCTTCAACTGAATTAGATAAAAGGGAATACG
The DNA here is from genome assembly GCA_012837765.1 of Mollicutes bacterium. Classification (GTDB taxonomy): domain Bacteria; phylum Bacillota_I; class Bacilli_A; order RF39; family UBA660; genus UBA5348. The sequence continues at coordinate 6,071 of DUQO01000057.1, forward strand.
TACCAGGTAAATCAACAACGATATAATTTTCATCATTATATTTATATTTTCCACTAGCAATACTAACCGTTTTACCAGGCCAGTTGCCAGTATGTTGGTTTAAACCAGTAAGGTTGTTGAATAAAGTACTTTTACCCGTATTTGGATTACCTGCAAAAGCAATAACTATATCATTATCATCTTTTTTTTCAAACACATTTTTGAAGATATGTGATCCTGTGGATTGTTTAGTAAGTCCCATCTAAACATCACCAATCCTTGTATATAATGGTTCAATTATGATATTTGAAGCTTCGCTATTTCTTAAAGCAATAACTGTACCTCTAATTTCATATGCTGTTGGATCTTTAGCTGGACTTCGCATTAAAGCTTTAACAACTGTTCCTGGAATCATACCTAAATCAAGCAATCTTCTTCTAACAATTCCAGTTGTTGTTATATTTTTAATTTTTCCATACTTTTCTAATGGTAATTGATGTAATAGCATAAAATTATTCATTTTTATCCCTCAACACTTAATTTTGGCCACGGGAAAATGTTTTTACCGTACCTAATTTTAACATATGAAATATGTTGATAGGGGTTACACATATGCTTAAATAAAAGGGGGAATTATCATCGAAAAGGATTTCTATACTGTTAGGGGATATCAAATGCTAAATAGTGAAAACAAATTATTAACGGCCAGCATGGAAGATTATCTTGAAATGATTAAAAGAATTTGTATCGATAATAAATACATAAGAATAAATCAATTAGCTAGCAAATTAAATGTTAGTCCGTCTTCAGCAAGTAAAACAATTCAAAAATTAAAAAAATTAGGACTAGTAGAATCTCAAAAATACGGTATTGTTACATTAACAGATGAGGGTAATCAAATTGGTACTTTTCTTTTAAAAAGACATAATATAATTGAAACTTTTCTAAAAAATCTTGGTATTAAAGAAAAAAGGTTAAAAGATACTGAAATGTTAGAACATGATATTAGTATGAAAACACTAGAAAGTATCTATCTTTTTAATAAATTTATTGATGATAACCATCATATTAAAAAAGAATATATGTTATTTAAACAAAGATATAGTAAAAAAATAAACTTTTCATCTTTTTTAGATAATAAATAGTAGTGCATATTTAACCATATATTTACAAATAATATTCTAATGATAATAGCTATTTGGAGGATTTATGGTTAAAGCAAAAAATAAAAAAGAACAAAAAAAGACAAGAAAAATAAACAGCGAAGTTTCAAATTTAAATAAAAAATTATCTAATCAAATTGTTTTTAGTTCTTTAAAAGAAAATATAGATAATTTTAAAACTTTGTTTAAAGATGATGATGTTTTAATCATAAGAGAACTTCGAAGTAATAAAAATCCTTCAATATCTTTTGGTTTAATGTATTATGATGGGTTAATAAATTCAAAACTTATAAATGAGGATATAATTTTTCCTCTTTTAAAGGTTGAGAGTTTAGGAGACGATCCTATTTCAACATTAGTAAGTCAAAATTTAACAATAAATGAAGTTAAAAGAACAAAGAAGGTTAAAGATATTATTGAAGATGTTACATATGGAGATACCATTCTATTTATAGATGGAATAGATGAGGCATTGATTCTCAATAGTAAGAATTTTCAAACAAGATCCGTTACTGAACCCGAGTCTGAGAGAGTTATGCTTGGCCCACGTGAAGGATTTAATGAGTCTTTACTGACTAACATATCACTCATAAGACGAAGACTTAGAACAAATGATTTGAAATTTAAATATTTAAAACTTGGTGGTAAAAGCAATACAAAAGTGTGTATTTGTTATATAGATAGTATTGTTGATAAAAGAAAGTTAAACGAATTAAACAAGCGTTTACAAAAAATTGATATTGATGCGATACTAGATAGTAATTATATAACTGAACTAATAAGTGATAAACGTTATACACCTTTTAGATCAGTAGGTTATACCGAACGACCGGATGTAGTTGTAGGTAAGGTTTTAGAAGGAAGAATGGCAATATTAGTAGATGGGTCACCTGTTGCTTTAACAGTTCCATATCTTTTTATTGAAAATTTTCAAAGTAGTGAAGACTATTATATGGATTTTTATTATACTTCTTTTACTAGACTGCTTCGTATAATGGGGTTTATATTTTCAATATCAGTACCTGCGTTTTATATAGCAATTGTAGCATTTCATCAAGAGATGATACCAACACCATTATTTATTAATATAGCTTTTGAAAGACAGTCAGTTCCATTACCTGCAGCATTAGAAATTTTTATATTGCTAATTGTTTTTGATTTGTTAAAAGAAGCGGGTGCAAGAATGCCTAATAGTATAGCTCAAGCTTTAAGTATCGTTGGAGCTTTAGTAATAGGACAATCTGCGGTGGAAGCAAAGCTTATTGCAGCACCAATGGTTATAGTGGTAGCTTTTACTGGAATAACAAGTCTTTTAACTCCAAAAATTAATCCTGCAACAATAATGATTCGTTTTGTTTTGCTTTTTTTAGCATCTAATCTTGGACTCTTTGGTTTTTTTATTGGATATTCATTTTTCTTAATCCATATTTTAAATCTAACATCTTTAAATACTCCTCAATTATCTTTAACTGGAACAATGAAATTTCAAAAAATTAAAGATATATTTATAAGATTTCCATGGTTTAAAATGAAGAAAAGACCATCACTCATTACTAGTAATAAAACTCGTATGAAAGCAAGGTGAAAGAATGAAAACAAAAGCAATTAAAATGTGTATTATAATAATTTTGACTATGTTTTTAACAGGGTGCTTTGATTATAGAGGATTAGATGAATTCACTATTGTTGCAGGTACTGCAATAGATGTTGGAAAGAAAAAAAACACCTATCAGCTTTCATTTGAGATAATTGATTTAGCTGAAACGACAAAAGAAGGACCTATCGAAACAACAATAATTGAATCTACTGGAAAGACAATAATGGATGCTATAAGAAATATTGAGCGAAAAATAAAAAACAGATTATATTATGGTCATTCTCAAGTTTTAATAATAAGTAAAGATGTTATCCAAAGAGATGGACTTGCCTTAATTATTGACTCTTTTATAAGAGATATTGAGGTAAGGGAAACATTAAATATAGTTATTTCTAATGAACCGACAGCTAAGGAATTACTAAATGCTGATGGTGTAACAGACTCTGTTGTTTCATTTGAAATGAAACGTATCATAAAGAGTGATAATGAAACAGTAGGATCTACTAAAAATATTGCGTTATTTGAAGTGTTTAATGCTTTGAAGTCTAAAGGTGCTTCAATTGTTTTACCATTATTTAAAACGGTTAAAAATGATGAAGAAATTATTATAGAATCAGATGGCGTGTCTGTATTTAATAAAGATAAAATTATAGGTTCCTTAACTCCAGCAGATGCAAAATATTATTTGTTTATATCAGATTGTATTGGAGGAGGCATAATAAATCTTAACATGAAGGAAGAAAAATTTGAAAATACGGTACTTGAAATAAGAAGAAATGATACTAAAACATCATTTGATTATAAAGAAAATAAGTTCACATTTTTTGTAAATACTAACACTGAATTATATTTGGATAATATTGCCATGAGGGATTCACCTTTAGAATTAAAAGATATAAATAAAATTAAAAAAGCTGCTGAAAAACATATAAAAAACAAGATAACTGATCTTATCAACAAAACAAAAAAAGAATTTAAAAGCGACATATTTGATTTTGGCACCATTATATATAAAAAGAATCCTAAATTGTGGAGTAAAATCAGAAAAGATTGGGATGAGCTTTTTATAAATTCTGATATTAAAGTAAATTCTAAAGTAATGATAACAAATGCGGCATTGATGAAATAAGGTGATTAAATGAACTTAGCAATTGTATTGATTTTTTATACTTTTATTATTATTTTTGATTTTATTCCACTTATTAAAAAAAAGTTAAAAAAAGAAATATGGATTTATTCAACCATACTAATTATTACTTTTATTGTAATATTACTAGATAGTATAGGAATAAATGTGCCAAGTCCAGCTCTATTATTTAAGACAATTATTGAAAGTTTTTTGTGATGTAAAAAGGAGATAAGAGAATGAAAGAAATGATATCTTCAAAACAAATAATTACACTTATTTTATTATTTGTTTTTGGAACTAGTGTTGTTATTGGAGTAGGATTTGATGCTCACCAAGATAGCTGGATGTCATTGATAGCAGCAATTATCCTTTCGGTTCCATTATTACTTATGTATGCAAGAACTATTATGCTTTTTCCAGGTAAGGGTTTGTTTGATATTATTGAATTATTATTTAGTAAAAAAACAGGAAAAGTTTTAATGGCTATAATGATTTGGTATTTTCTTTTTCTTGGTGGATTAGTACTCCATAATTTTTTTGAATTTATTTCGATTACAACTCTTCCTAAAACACCTAAAATATTGATAATGATAATTATGGTGCTTGTTGTAGTATATTTAGGAAGAAGTAATATCTCTGTTCTTGGTAAATGGGGAATAGTAGTTTCTATAACAATTATTTCTGTTGTTATTTTAACAATCCTTTTTTCAATAGGAAATATAGATTTTAGTAATCTTCTTCCTGTTTTTGAACATAGACCAATAACAATTTTAAATGGTGCTATTAAACTTATAGTGTTTCCCTTTGCCGAATTAGTAACTATTTTACCACTTGCTTCTTTTTTTAAAAAAGGCACTAATTCCTACAAAGTATTTATGTATGGTCTTATACTATCTGGTTTGTTGTTGTTTATAGTACAAATGCGTAATTTACTTACCATAGGTTTTCCACTAATGGAGTATTCGTTTTTTTCATCTTATACAATAGCTAGAATCATTGAAGTAGGAGATTTTTTAAGTAGAATTGAAGGTGCTATAACCATAAATCTTCTTTTTGCTGTTATAACTAAAACAACAATATGCTTAATAGCAGCTACAAAAGGAACATCAAAACTTTTTAATACTAATAATTATAAAAATCTCATCATGCCGGTGGGTCTTATATTAATAATGCTTTCTGTTATTGTTTATCAATCAATATTTGAAATGGAAGAGTTTAAAGAAAAATACTTAGTAATTTATTCGATTCCTTTTCAATTTGCAATCCCATTTATAATCTGGATAACAGCTGAAGTTAAGAAAAAAAGAATTAAGGAGGTAAATTAGCTTGTTTTTTTAGTACTTTTAGAATAAAATTGGATTGGATGAAATGTGAGGAAGTGTTTATTATGAAGTTATTATTACATATGTGTTGTGCTCCATGTTCAACTTATCCATTAAAAGTACTAAGAGATAAAAAGATAGATGTTAAAGGTTTATTTTATAATCCTAATATTCATCCTATAAATGAATGGGAGAGTCGTAAAAACGCTGTAAAAGAATTTTCAAAAATTGTTAATCTTGATGTTGAATATATTGATGAATATTTGGAAGATAAATGGCTTAGTTATGTAGGTGAACAAGATGATAGATGTAGAATGTGTTATAGCATAAGGCTTGAGTTAGCAGCTAGATATGCCAAGGAAAATGGATATGATGCATATACTACGTCTTTATTAGTGAGTCCCTATCAAAAACACGATTTAATAAAAGCTTTAGGTGAAAATTATGGGGCTAAATATGGAGTAGACTTTTATTATGAAGACTTTAGGAATGGTTTTAGAGAAGGACAGAAAATAGCTAAAGAAATGTGTTTATATAGACAAAAATATTGTGGTTGTATCATTTCATTTAACGAAAGAAATAATAAATAACCAAAATTTGGAATATTATTAGTTAACTATGTTATACTTTTAATGGATAAAAGTTAGGAGGGATCATGAAAATGTTAAGTGATATTGAAATAGCTCAATCAATAGAAAAACAAAGAATTATAGAAATAGCTAAGGAAATTGGATTAATAGAAGAGGATCTTGAATTATACGGGGATTATAAAGCTAAAATTAAAAGTGAAAAAATTGAGGAATTAAAACAAAATAAAGATGGTAAATTGATTTTAGTTACCTCAATTAATCCAACTAAAGCTGGTGAAGGAAAAAGTACTATTAGTATTGGTCTTGCTGATTCTTTAAAAAGAATAAATAAAAAAACACTATTATGTCTTAGAGAACCTTCACTTGGTCCTTGTTTTGGTATTAAAGGTGGGGCTTGTGGTGGTGGATATGCTCAAGTAATACCAATGGAAGATATCAATCTTCATTTTACAGGTGATTTTCATGCACTTACTTCAGCTAATAATTTATTAGCAGCACTAATAGATAATAGTATTTTTCAAGGTAATCCATTAAATATAGATCCTAGAACTGTTACTTTTAAACGTGTAGTTGATTTAAATGATAGAGCCTTAAGAAACATTATAATTGGTTTAGGTGGCAATAAAAATGGCGTTCCTCGTGAAGCTGGTTTTGATATAACAGTAGCTTCTGAAGTAATGGCTATACTTTGTTTAGCAACTGATTTAAATGATTTAAAGAAAAGACTTGCTAATATTACAATTGGATATACCTATGATGGGAATCGTGTTACAGCAGGCGATTTAAAAGCAGAAGGTGCTATGACATTGTTATTAAAAGATGCTATTAAGCCTAATCTTGTTCAAACTTTAGAAGGAACACCTGCTTTAGTACATGGAGGACCTTTTGCCAATATAGCTCATGGATGCAATAGTATAATAGCTACTAAAACAGCCTTAAAATTAGCTGATTATGTAGTTACAGAAGCTGGTTTTGGAGCTGATTTGGGAGCTGAAAAGTTCTTTGATTTAAAATGTCGTATAGGTAATTTAAAACCAGACTTGGTAGTTATTGTAGCAACTGTAAGAGCGCTAAAATTACATGGTGGAGTAGATAAAAACGAACTTACCAAACCTAATCTTGAGGCTTTGGAAAAAGGTTTTGAAAACTTAAAAAAACATATTGAAAACGTTAAAAAATATGGTGTCCCATTATTAGTTGCGATAAATCATTTCAAAGATGATACAGAAGAAGAAATAGCATTATTAAAAGAAAAGTGTAAGAAAATAGGTGTAGATGTCTCCTTTGCAGATGTATTTGCTAAAGGAAGTGAAGGTGGTATTGAACTAGCTAGTAATGTAGTTTCTAAAATAGAAGAAGAAAAATCTAACTTTAAACTACTATATGAAAATAATCTTTCTATACAAGAAAAAATTGAGTGTATTGCAAAAAATATATATGGTGCAAGTGGTGTTACATACAGTAAAGATGCAACAAATGCTATAAATAAGTATACTAATGAAGGTTTTGAAAAATTTCCAATATGCATTGCAAAAACCCAATATTCATTATCAGATGATGAAAAACTTTTAGGAAGGCCAAGTAATTTTAAAATAAATATCCGAGATATAAAAGTGTCATCAGGAGCTGGTTTTATTGTTGCAATAGCAGGCAATATTATGACAATGCCAGGACTACCAAAAGAACCTATTGCAGTACATATGGATATTGATGATGAAGGAAAGATTAAAGGGTTATTTTAATCTTCTATACCATATATCTTTTTATTAGGATCATAAAATAATGGTTTAAATCTTATGGGATAGTATGTTAAAAGCCCAAACATAAGATAAATAAAAAGAACTAAAATAACAGATAAAACATTTAAATAAATAAAATGTTTTTTTATTTTTAAAATAATGTATTCTAATATTTGTGATACTGCAATCGTAATAAAATATATTATTAATATAACAATTAAAT
>DUQO01000058.1 GCA_012837765.1 Mollicutes bacterium
AAAAATGCTATAATTATTATATGAGTTATAGCATTTTTTTAAAAAATTATAGTGGAGGTATAATTATGAAAATTAGAAAGAGGATATTAAGTATAATATCAATATTTTTGTTTGCCCTATTATTAGTTGCTTGTGGAGATAAAAATGACAATGGTGGAGGTAATAATCAAACTGAAAAAATTGCTCCTGTTTATCAAGGAATGGTAGTTTCAAAATCTGTTGAAACATTATCACATTATTCAAGTAACGAAGTTCTTTTAAGTACAACAACAGAAGATATTGATCAAGATGATCCTTTTGACAACTTTGATGATTCTACTATAGAAGATGAAATAAAAAATGACTTAGAAGTTGTAACAAATGATGAAGTTGAATATTATGTAGGAAAAGATGAAACGTTCTATATAACAGTTAAGCTATTGAATCCAGATAATTTTGAAATATTATCATTCACATTAAATGGAACTTTTTATCAATCTTTCCAATTTGAATATGGTAGTGATTCTGAAAACTTAATTTTAAAAGCTAAATCTGGCGATATCTCAGGAATTAAAGAATACACAATTGATACTATTAAGTATATTGATAGAACAGAGATAAAGGACGTTATTTTTGCTGGTGATAGAACAATTAAAGTTGGAGTGGAATATGATGTTACTCCTTATTCTAGAGTAACAAACTTAGTAATAGATACAACAACTGTTTCACTAAATGTTGATATAGCAGACCCAGCTAAATTAATTGAAATGTATGAAAGCAAGATTAGAATTTATTTATATAATGGTTTAGAGATAATATATAAAAAAGATTTAGAGGTTGGCAGTAATGAAATATTATTTGAGAAACTAAATCAAGATACCTTATATCAGTATGCAGTAGTAACTAGTTATGATAAATTAGATGGAAAAGGTAATCAAATAGTAACTCTTGAAAAGTTAGCCTTTTATACTAATGAAATGCTTAATGTAGAAGTTATTAGTGAAGATAAAAGAAGTGCTTCATTTGAAATATTAATAGATGATAAACTTAAACTTGGTGAAATTGAATCAATCGAGTTATTTAAAGATGGTAGTTTAGTTGAATCATTAAGTGATTTAGCAATAAGAGAATTTAAAGGATTGCTTTCAAATAATGACTATGAATTAAAAGTTACTTACTCCTATGATTTAAAAGATGGTAAAGGCGTTAAAACTACAACTGTAATAAAAGATATAAAAACATTAGATTTAGCAACTCCAACATTAGAAATAATAGATATCTTAGAAACACAGGAGTCTGTAAGTTTTGATTTAGATATTAAAGACACTGATCAAGTAGGAGAAATAGAAAGTGTAGAGTTATATTTAAAAGATAATGAAGTAGCAACACTAGAAAGCTTTGATGAATTAGAGTTTAGTGATTTACAATCAAATAACTTATATGAAATAAGAGTAGTTTATTTATATGATTTAAATGACGGAGAAGGAACACAAGAATTAAATATAACAAAAACATTTGAAACACTAACAAAAGCAACTCCAACATTAGAGATAATAGATATCTTAGAAACACAGGAGTCTGTAAGTTTTGATTTAGATATTAAAGACATTGATCAAGTTGGAGAAATAACAACAATTTCATTATACCGAGGAGATCAATTAGTTGAGTCACTAGAAGATTTAAGTTTAAGAACATTTGAAAATTTATTATCGAATAACGAATATACAATTAAAGTAGAATATGCATATAACTTAAATGATGGCTTAGGTGTGTATAATTTAAATACTACAATTGTTGTAAGAACACCGATACTTAATGGTGAAGGATCATCACATAATCCATACTTAATTTATAATGAGATTGATTTTATGAATCTTTCACTGTTTGATTATTCAAGTAGTAATTCATATTTCAAATTAGTCAATGATTTGGATTTTCTAGATTATCAGTTCAGTTACATAAATAATTTATATGGATATTTTGATGGAAATGATAAAACAATAGCAAATCTTACATTTGATTTAGCTTCTAGTTCTTCCAAAACAGGGATTTTTATTAATATGTATGGTTCTATAGAAAACCTAAATATATTTGCATCCTTCATTAATGATAATGTAAAAACCTCTCTGGATTTTGGAAGTTTGGTAGTTAATAATTATGGTCAAATTTATAATATTAATGTTCAATTAGACGCTAATATAAATGTTTTAGGGGGATATGCAACCTTTGGTTCAATTGTGGCTAATAATTATGGGCTTATTTCAAATTCTATAGCAAAATCAGACATTGTAATAACTTCTAACGGTGCAGTAACTATAGGGGGTATTGCAGGTATATCAACAGGAACTATAGAAATAGCGTCTTTCAACGGGGTACTAACGGGTAAGTCAGTATTATCAGAATCAAAGATTGGCGGTATTGTAGGAAAATTTCAAGATGGAAAAATAAATGACGTTTATGCAAAAGTAGAAATTATTTCAGAATCTTTAAATAACCAGTATACTTCATCTGGAGGCATAGTTGGCTCCATAGACCAACCGCAAGGTGCAATTCTAAAAATGCAAAATGCATATAGTACTGGAAGTGCAAGCACAATTTCTAATTATCAAGATTTTACTGGAGGGATTATTGGAGAAATATGGTTAGCTCATCGTAGCAGTTTATTGATTGAAAATACATATTCAATAATGGACTTAAAAGCTAACCGTGTTGGACATCTATTTGGTGATATTAGATTAGGTGATAATACACCGATTACTCTACTAAACAATTACAAAGTAGAAGGACAAATTTTAATCAGTAGATATGGTTACCATTTAAAAAACGGGTCTGATTATCAATTACTTAAGAATGCCTCATACTTTGATTTAATGGATTTAAGTTTTTATATTGAAAATCTAACATGGGATGAAAATGTATGGTGGTTTGGTTCAATTGATTATGATAATAATATTACTCCAACTTTAAAAGGGCAATAATCAATTTTCTTAATTATATAAACAGTTGATTGGGGAATTGAAATAGTAAATATTTCCGGGAAGATCTAGATAAATTAAATATAAGAGACCTAATAAGTTATATTTCCAATATAAAATTATAAAACACTATGATATGTATAGCCAATAATGTACGTGAACGGCCATGTACTTACTCATGTAGTATATTCGTTTACTATTGGTTTGCTAAATAGTACCTATTTAGTAGTAATATCGAAATAACATTGAGAAATGAGTTAAACAATGCTATAATTTTATTATAAAGTCACAAGCTTTTAAATTTACATAAAAAACAAAAACAATAATATGGAGGAAAAAAATTATGAGTAAAGTATTTAGTATTATTAAGTATGAAGGAAATAACGATACATTTGTATGGAAGTCTCCTGTCGAAAATTTTAATACAGGTTCACAGTTAATTGTTCATGAATCACAGGAAGCTTTGTTTTTCTTAAACGGTCAAGCTTTGGATCTTTTTGGTCCTGGAAGACATACATTAGAAACACAAAATATACCTCTACTTAGGAAAGCTCTTAATAAACCAACAGGTGATGAAACCCCTTATACATGTTCAATTTATTTTATTAACAAGGTAGAACAAATGGCAATTAAATGGGGTACGGATAGTATGGTTTCATATATAGATCCAACTTACAATATCCCGTTATCAATTGGTGCATCTGGAGAAATGTCAATGAGAGTTGAAGATTCTAGAAAACTGATTGTAAAATTAGTTGGGACTGAAAAATATCTAGGGCAAGATGGGCTGACCAGAAAATTGAGAGCATTTTTGATGACATCATTAAAACCTTTACTTTCTAAAACTATGTCAAAAGGTGATGTTAGTATTTTTAATGTAGATAGTCAAATTGATGTTTTGTCAAATATTATGTTTGATGAACTTAAACCTCCATTTTTAGATTATGGTTTATCTCTTGAAAGATTTTTTATAACAAATGTTGCTAGACCAGATGGGGATCGTATTTTTGAAAAGTTTAAAGATTTGTTTTATAGACAATATGGTGAAGTGGCTGAGGCGAAATTAAGACAAGAAGTTGGATTGATTGATGAAACAACAGCAGCTCAAAGAAAAGTTATTGATGCTGAAGCACAAGCAGCTAAGAGAAGATTAGAAGGTTATACATATCAAGATGAAAGAGGCTTCGATGTAGCTGAAAAAGTCGCTGAAAACGAAGGTGTAGGAACAATGGCAAGTACTGGAATAGGATTAGGTCTTGCAGCAGGAGTGGGAGTAGGAGTTGGTGGTAAAGTTGCCGGTATTACAACTGATGCTCTAGGAGATGCTACTGGAGGTACTCAAACATCGCAACAAACAACGGTTGACCCATTAGAAGCATTTAGACAACAAGTGGCAAAATTACAAATAATGAAAGAATCTGGTCTTATATCAGACGATGAGTTTGAAAAATTAAAACAAGAACTTTTAGCGAAAATAATATAAGGAGAATACAGAAATGAAAATAAATAAAAACAAAACATTATACTTTGTTGTAATAGCACTATTATTAGGATTATTTAATTTAATTGCATTTGTAATTCCGTTTCCTAAAAGTGGAGGATTTTGGACTGGATATGTATCCATCACAATTTCAATAGTAATTAGTAGTATTGTACTCTACATAATATTTGATAAAAAAGATTTAAAAAGTAGATTTTATGGAGTTCCTTTAATATATGTTTTAAGAAGCTATGTAATGCTTCAATTAATTTTAGGAATTACGCAAATGGCAGTTCCAGCATTTAACTATAGATATGCAATTGTAGTTAATGCCATTATCCTTGTATTTAGTATCATAGGCTTGATTGCCCTAACTGCTGGTAGGGAAGAAATCGAAAGAATTGATGAAAAAGTTAGACAAAAAGTAATCTATATAAGAGAAATTCAAATTTTAGTGGAAAATTTAATTGATGATACAAAGGATGAACTTATTTTATCCAGTTTAAATGAGTTAAAAGACTTGATAAGATATAGTGATCCAATGAGTAATGATGAAATAGAAAAAATCGAATTAGAAATTTTAAGTGAAATAAAATCTTTAGAGAACTTAAAAGATGAAACCAAATTAACAAAAATAAAGGATATTAACAAATTAATTAAACAAAGAAATAGGATAGTTAAAGCCTATAAATAAAACTAATTATTAAAGGTGATAACTATGGCTATATATAAGTGTAAGGTTTGTGCTGGAACATTAGAAGTATCAGAAAACCAAACAACAGCAACCTGTAATTATTGTGGAGTAGAACAAACACTACCAAAATTAAATAAT
>DUQO01000059.1 GCA_012837765.1 Mollicutes bacterium
CTGTTCCGGGAGTCATATCTGAAATCAACAGCTTAGATAAGATAAAATCCATATTATTTTTCTCAGAAATAGGAGATTACATAATTTGCGAGTATTCTGATGGCTATTATATACATACAATTGTTTTAAGCAAAACGAACAAAGAGGTAAACTTATATGCTGGATTTTTTGATGACTTTGTTTATAAAAGTTTCAAAGAGTCAATTCCACATTATTTTGCTTGCACGGATAATAATGGTATGTACGCTTACATGAATATTAAGGATATGCCACTATTCATTGATTATTATAAAATCGGAAATATAAAATTAACTCTTGACCAGTTTGAAGTCGATGCTATTCAAGATTTGTCAGATGATGCTAATCCCTTACTTTTTTACTATACATTGGGGAATACAATCTAAAACCTCCATCGAAATATGGTTATAATTATTTATTTACTAATTTAATTTTTTAATTTATAAGAAAAAAGATGTTATTAGGGCTTTTTGCAAGATATACCATTCGCCACAAGTGACGGGGAAAATAAGAGCTTATATTTTATTAAATTCTATTATTCAGTCTATTTTCACTCTTTTCAATTTTTTTTTACAGTGAGGAATCAGGTTCAATTGAAGACACTCTTCCCGATGCAATATTAGATAGTCGAGCCATTAAAGTAAAAGAGAATTTAACAGAATACGCTAATCCGATTTTAATTAAATATTACTTTACAGAAGAGTCATGAAGTATTAGATTAGATGAATTGTGGTGTAAAGATGAAAATGAAACAATAAATTAATTAACTTTGTGAAATATAGAAAATAAAACAAAAAAAAGCAATGAGTCGTTTCACTATCTTGAGTCTTATACTTACTGCATTATTTTTTTATGCATGCAATAATCCACAACCCGAAGCCTACAAATTGTTAAATAATGCAACTCGACTCGTTGAAGTTTATCCAGATAGCGCAATGATTTTTATTGACTCCATCTTTTATCCAGAAAAGAGTTTGAATCGTGAAAATTATATGCGCTTTTTGGTAGTGCATGTGCAGGCTAAATACAAAACTTATCGACCAATTCAGGAGGACACCTTGATATTCAAAGCAAGTGAGTATTTTTCAAACAAAAAAAATGATTCATATCAAACTGCAATAGCATATTTTTATAGTGGGTGTGTTTACCGTGAGCAAAAAGAATATAAAAAAGCAATACAGCAATATACAGAAGCACAAAAATATGCACTTCAAACCAATGACATGAAATTAAATGGACTTATACAATATAATACGGGAGATTTACTTGTTGCTCAAGGATTATTTCTTAAGGCAGTAGATTATTATAAAGAAGCTGCTAATTATTATGCACAATCTCCGTTAGACGATTATGATAAACAGGCAATTAGCTTTAGTGCTATCGGACGTATGTTTATGTTATCTGGCAACAATGATAGTGCTTTTCATTATTTCAACAAAGGACTTCAAGTTACCAATTTTAACAACGACAATAAATCTCAAAGTCTTATATATCAGAATATAAGTATACTATACAGAGAAAGTAAGCAATATGAAGAAGCGGAAATACATCTACGCCAATCGTTTGAATTAAATACAGATAGTACTGAAATACCGCGATATTTATTAAACTTTGCTCGTCTTTATAAGTATAAAGAACAACATGATTCTTTAATATTATATACCAGCTTGTTAAACCAAAGTATAAACTCCATTGATAATAATGCACTCAAGGCAAGTGTGTATGAGTTTTTAGCTTTATATGAAAAAGAAAGAGGTAGTTACCATGCAGCCTTTGATTACAAAAAGAAATATACTGATGTATTAATAGATATTATGGAAGAACGTAATAGGCAATCTCTTTATGAAATACAACAGAAATACAATTTTGAAATACAGCAGACTCAATTTGACAAACATTACACAAAAACTGAGCGTTATATTTTAAACCTCATAATTGTTGTTTTGATAGGAACCTTAATCTTTACTATATATACTTTTAAGCAAAGAAAAAAACATATAATAGCATTACAAAGAATCAATATTTTGCGTAATATGGCAGATAATCTAGAACATTTGCATAATACCAATGAAACAATTCTAAAAAACAAAATGCGTGACCTAATTATAAACAAGATTGACATCATCAAAAGAGTGATGTTACTGAATAACTCAATCAAAGAAAATGACTCTACAAAAAGAGTACTAAACAAGATTAACACAATAGTTTATGGAGAAGATTTTGAAGAAGATTGGTTAGTTGTTTTAGATGTTTACAATGAAATAAATCCCGGGTTCTATGAAGATATCCAGAAACGTTATAACAACTTCACAAAAAACGAATTTAGGGTATTTATACTTAGTCATACAAAATTCACCCCCAAAGAAATTTCAGTAGTCTTGAATCTCACGTATAATACAGTATTAACTATTAGGAGTTCTATTCGAAAAAAGATAAAAATGAATGGTTCTAGATTGAATGATCTATTATATATATAATAGATATAACTTTATCACAATTAAAATCTGATTTTTATACTATTATTTATTAAAATCATATCAATAATATATCAATGCCCAATTACACATATTGTAGATATACAACATATTACCAAATCAAAATATTTAAATGTTCTAAGTCACTTCCAAATATTATTGTCCAATCAAAATGGGTGTTCTATTTTTGCAAATAACAATAAAAGATGAAAGATAAAATATTTATAAAAAGTAATATATAAGTAATGTAAAAAATTAGGCGATAATGATAAGTATTGACACCTTTGATGAATAGTAAAACACCTTCATTGAAAGAAGGTATAATTATCTATAATTTAAAAATATCGTAAGTATGAAGGAAAGTATTCTATCGGGCATATTTGCCCTTGCATTCCTTGCAACCGTA
>DUQO01000060.1 GCA_012837765.1 Mollicutes bacterium
TAGGGGTAGATCTTAAAAACAACAAGAATATTGATAAAATAATAGACAAGAGTAAAGAGATACTTAATGAACTTAATGAAATAAAACAAAATAGGGGTATAAACAAAAAAACTTTAAGAGCCCTTATTATAGGTATACCTAATGTTGGAAAATCTACTTTAATCAATCGTTTAGTTGGAAAAAAAGCTGCAGCTGTAGGTAATAAACCAGGTGTTACAAAGAATTTAGGTTGGATTAGAATAGGTGGTTTTTTAGAATTATTAGATAGTCCAGGCATCCTATGGCCTAAATTAGATAATAAAACAGTTGCCCTTAATCTTGCTTCTATGGCAGCAATTAAAGAAGAAATACTACCAATTGATGAAGTTGCAATATATATTTTAAATGTATTATCAAAATATTATCCAGTATTTTTAAAAGAACGTTATGATATTGATGCAATAGATAAAGATAATATTATTGATACATTAGACATCATTGGTAAAAAACGAGGTGCAATAATAAAAGGTGGCGAAATTGATTATAAAAAGGTATATAATTTAATAATGAAGGATTTGACAGAAGGTTTGTTAGGTCCTATAACATTTGATCGTTTTGATAGCTTTAATAATACAAAGGAGGATGGAAATGACTAAAAAAACATTTCTAAAAAAACTAGAAACTTCTCTTAGTTCCCTTGAAGAGAAAGAAGTAAAGCGTATTTTAAAAAAGTATGAAAAAATTATTGATGATGAAGTAGGGAAAGGAAAAAACGAAAAAGAAGTTGTAGCATCATTAGGTGATATTAAGACAATATCACAATTATACTTTGAAGATGATGAAAATAACGTTACTAGTAAAAGTGATAATAAATCGACAGTTGATTCAACATTAGATGGTATTATTCATTATGTAGAAGGTATATTTGATAAGATTGATTCAGATTTAGCTAAAAGATTACTTTTAATATTATGTTTAATTTTTATAGGTCTTTTTTCTATTATGATTTTTCAAATTCCATTTAAGATGATCGATTATTCAGGAAGGATTATTATACGTCATTTGTTTGATAATCGCTTCTTCTTTAGAACTGTTCGTTCATTATGGTCATTTGGTTTAGGAATTTGTTTCTTTGTTTTAGTAATTTATTTTATTGTTAAATACGTTGAAAAAATAGTAACAAAATACTCAAGCATGGATAATATAGAAAAAAAAGATAAAACTAAAAGCGAAACAAAAAAAGATGAACCCCTTACATCTAATAATTATAATTCACTTAACAACGTTCAAGATATTGTGTTTACAGTGCTAAAGGTTTTTGTCTTTATATTATCATTTCCTATATTGCTGATTGAAGCAGGATTAGTTGTAACTTTAATAATTATGATTTTGTTAATGTTTAATGGAGTACTAATATTTGGACCACCAATTTTAGTTTTAAGTTTTATTATTATGATTGCCGTTCTTTTAGACCTCATTTATAATTTTGTTTTTAAAGGAGGTATAAAATAATGAAGAAACGTTTTATTTTACTTTTTATTGCTTTCTGTTTAATGATTGCAGGAATTAATGTATTAATATACGAGGCAATGCAGATTAAAATAATAGATAATTTTGATAAGGATTCATTTGATGAAAAAACATTAACATATGATTTAAAAATGACTAAAAATGATGTTGAAATAGTGGTTCAAAATGAAGATAAAGTGAATATAACATATGATAATACCATTGAAAAAGATAGTTATAAAATCGTAATAAATTATTACAGTGAAATAATAGAAATCGATAAAATGAGTGCTACATCAAACGATAAGGAAATAGTATATATATTAGTCGATGGTAAACTAAGCCTACATAATTTTAAAGAACTTATCAGTATTACAATTGATGGCTTAAAAGATAAAAAAATATATAATTATTACAATGCAATGTCGCCAGTTGTTAATATCTTTATAAATGAAGAAAATAAAAATGATATAAAGATAAGAGATTAATATTTCTTATCTTTTATTTACATAGCAGTATTTTTAATTTATAATTGAAAAAGGAGATGAGGACATGATTAAAATATATCGCAATTATCCAACAAAAATATTAGTTGATAAGGAAGATTGGATGAAGGTGTTTTTAGCAAGTGAAAATGAAATAGCAGAAATTGACGAATCTAATTCTTTAGCAATCTTCCAAAATGTTATAAACGTTGTAAATTTAATGAATGAAACAAATATGAATGCAAAAGCTGTTTTATTAGATACAGATAGTCTTTTAAGTAGATTCTTAATTGAACGTGTTAATGTTGGAAAGTTTAATATTATAAACAACCTTATATTAAATGAATTTCCTATCATAAATGATGATGTGTTTGTATATTCATCTCTTCAAACAAATAAGGAGAAACATAATGGACGATCTATATAAATATGAAAAAGAATTAAACAATAAAGGAATAGAATATATTGCTGGAATAGATGAAGTAGGACGTGGTCCATTGGTAGGGCCTGTTGTTTCAGCATGTGTTGTGTTACCAAAAGATTTTTCATTACCTGGTTTAACTGATTCTAAAAAGTTGTCATCTAAAAAAAGAGATGTTTTTTATGACATTATCAAAGATCAAGCCCTAGGTATTGGAATAGGTATAGTAGATGAAAAAAGGATCGATGAAATAAATATATATGAAGCTACAAAGGAAGCGATGATACAAGCTTTTAAAAACACGCCTTGTAAAATAGAACATATATTAGTTGATGCAATGAAATTAGAATTTGATGTTCCTAGCACTTCAATTGTAAAGGGTGATTCGAAAAGCATTTCCATTGCAGCAGCTTCTGTTATTGCAAAAGTAACAAGAGATAGAATGATGGATGAGTTAGATTTAAAGTATCCAATGTATGAATTTAAAAACAATAAAGGTTATCCTACTAAAGCCCATTTGAATGCTATTGAAAAATATGGTATTATTGATGAACATCGTAAATCATATGGACCAGTAGCTAAAGTGATTAGTAATAAATGTTAATTTTTTTATATTAAAGGAAATTTATGTTATTATGTATAATATATATTCGTAAGGAGTGATTAGATGGGAAAAAAGCTTGTAATAGTTGAGTCTCCTAGCAAATCTAAAACAATTGAGAAATATTTAGGAAGTAATTATAAAGTAGTATCTAGTAAAGGCCATATTAGAGATCTTTCAACATCAGGAAAATATGGCTTTGGAGTTGATATTGAAAATAAATTTAGTCCTACTTATGAACCAATTAAAGGAAAAAAGAAAATTATAGATGAACTTAAAAAGGAAGCTAAAAAGTGTGATTTTGTTTATCTAGCAACCGACCCTGACCGTGAAGGGGAAGCTATAAGTTGGCATTTAAAAGACGCTATGGGATTAAAAGATGATGAATACGAAAGAGTTGTCTTTAACGAAATAACAAAAGACGTCATAAAAGAAGCTTTAAATAACACCCGTAAAATAGATGATAATTTAGTTAAATCACAAGAAGCAAGACGTATCTTAGATCGTATTATAGGGTTTCGTTTAAGTAAGTTGATGCAATCTAAAACAGGTGGCAAAAGTGCAGGACGTGTTCAAAGTGTTGCATTAAAATTAATTGTTGACCGTGAAAGAGAAATCGAAGCGTTTAAAGAAGAAGAATATTGGACAATAAAAGCTCTTTTTAATGACTTTGAAGCAACTTTAGACAAATATAATTATAAAGATATTAAAATAAACAATGAATTAGAAGCTGATGAAATATTAAGCAAGTTATCTAAAGCTTTTAAAATAGAAGATGTTTCAAAGAAGAGTAGAAAGAAAAAATCTAAATTTCCTTTTATAACAAGTACTTTACAACAAGAAGCTAGTAATAAATTAAATTTTAGTGCTAAAAAGACAATGACTTTAGCTCAAAAATTGTATGAAGGTATTGATTTAGGTGCTGAAACAACAGGTCTTATCACATATATGAGAACTGATTCAACAAGATTAAGTGAGGAATTTGTTAAAAATGCCTTTGCTTATATTAAACTTCACTATGGTGAAGAATATTTAGGATATGTAAAAAAAGGAAAGAAAAAAGAAAATGTTCAAGATGCACACGAAGCTATTAGACCAACTAATATTAGTCGTCATCCTGATACCGTAAAACAATATTTAAGTAATGATGAATATAAATTATATTCTCTTATCTATTACCGTGCTTTAGCATCTCTTATGGCTGATGCTAAAGTAAATCAAACTACAGTTTTATTAGATAATAATAACTATCAATTTAAAACAACAGGTCAAACATTAGTTTTTGATGGTTATTTAAAAGTTTATAGTGAATATGAAAAAAGTGAAGACAAAGAATTACCTCCTTTTGATAAGTATAATTCTAATGTTTTAATCGCTACTGATCTACTTAAAGAACAACACTTTACTAAACCACCGGCAAGATATTCAGAAGCAAAGCTTATTGAAGAAATGGAATCCCTTGGGATTGGAAGACCTTCAACGTATGCTAAAACAATGGAAACTCTTACTGAAAGAGATTATGCAAAATTAATTGAAAAAAGGTTTCATCCTACTGAAATGGGTATTGAAATTACTGATAGATTACAAGAATTTTTTAGTAATTTAATTAATGTTAAATATACAGCTAATATGGAAACAGCATTAGATAATATTGCATTAGGTAAAAAAGTTTGGTATGAATTATTAGAAAAATTTTACAAAGAATTTGAACCTATGGTTAAGTATGCTTTTGATAATATGGAAAAGAAAGAAGCTGTAAGAACAGGAGAAGATTGTCCTGAATGTGGTAATCCTTTAGTAATTAGAAAAAGTAGGTATGGAGAATTTGTATCTTGTAGTAATTATCCAAAGTGTAAATATATTAAAAATGATAAAAAAGAAGTTGTAGAAATTGTAGATTGTCCAAATTGTGATGGCAAGATTGTAGAAAAAAGAACAAGAAAAGGTAAAATTTTCTATGGCTGTAACAATTATCCAAAATGTGATTTTGCACTTTGGGATAAACCTACTGGTAATAAATGTCCAACTTGCAACCATTTGTTAGTAGAAAAGAAAAATAAGATTAAATGTAGTTCATGTGATTTTGAAGAATAATATATATGATATAATTGAGGTGGTACCTGTGAAAAAAGAAGTAAAAAGATATACTTTAGGTTTTATTTCTAACAATAATTATGTCCCTATCGCACGTTCAACTCTTGAAAATATTGATACTATAACAACTAGTTTTAATAACAAAGAAGAATTAACAAATTTTTTTGAGAAGTATTTTGATTTAGGTTATAAAATAGATGATGTAATAGTTACTTATATGCATGATAAAAATGTTAAAACTGTAAAATTAATATTTAAGAATGAAAAAGATATTGTTAATGATGAACAATTACCTAAAAGAATAGATGCTTATCTATATCATTATTCTAATGTTTTATCATTATCAAATGAGCTTGATAATTTAAAAAACAAGTTTTTAAAAGATCAACTTCAGTTGATGAAATCATCTGGTAAAAACCTTGGTGCTTATTCTGGAGCGAGAAGGACAATTCAAAGAGAAATTAACAAACAATATAGGCAAAAAAGAGAGTTGGCATTATTCATAGAAGATTATAAAAGAAGACATAATTTAAAAAACTTATTAATACCACCGAAAGATGAAGACATAAATATGCGAAAGATTGAAGATTGCTTTCAAAAAGTAGAATTCATTTATAATCATGAAAGTAAAGATACT
Source organism: Mollicutes bacterium (assembly GCA_012837765.1). Lineage (GTDB taxonomy): Bacteria > Bacillota_I > Bacilli_A > RF39 > UBA660 > UBA5348. The sequence continues at coordinate 5,727 of DUQO01000060.1, forward strand.
GATATAGAAAGTGAATTTTTAGAATATATAATATCTAAAAATAAAGATGAAAATCTTGACCTTTCAAAATTGTTAGAATTATATGAAGTGGGTATATTAGAGGTATACGATATTGAAGAAATGATTGTAGAAAAGGGCAGAAGTAAATAACTGCCTTTTTTTATGTTATAATTTAAGTGGTGATAATATGGAAATACATATGAAGAAATTTTTAAAACATTTAAAAATAAACCGTGGATATTCAAGTAATACGATAATCAATTATGAAGTTGATATTAAAGAATTCTTTGATTATTTAATTAAAAATGAATTTAAATTTAATGAAATTACATATCAACAAATAAAACCTTACTTAATGCATTTACACGATTTAGAATATAAAAGAGCAACTATATCTCGAAAGTTAAGTTCCCTTCGTAGTTTTTATAAGTATTTATCAAAAGAAGAAATCATAACTGATAATCCCTTTTTGTTAGTATCATTACCTAAAAAAGAAAAAAAACTTCCTTCATTTCTTTATTATAATGAACTTGAAGATTTATTTGATGTACCTGATATGGATGATCCTATAGGGCAGAGAAATAGATTTATTTTAGAGTTATTATACGCAACGGGCATAAGAGTTAGTGAATTAGTCAATATTAAATTGTCAGATATAGATAAATTTAATAAAGCAATTACTATCACTGGTAAAGGTAACAAAATGAGAGAAGTATTATATGGTGATTATTGTAAAGATATTATGGAAATATATTTAAATGATGGTCGTAAAAGATTATTAAAAAATAAAAAATGTGATTATCTAATTCTAAACAATCAGGGAAATCGTATAACTACTAGGGGTATTAGATATATTATTAATGGCATAATTGACTCTACAGCTCTGAAAAAGCATATTTCACCACATACTTTACGCCATACATTTGCAACTCATCTTATTGATTCTGGAGCTGATTTATTAACTGTCCAAGAATTACTAGGACATGAAAGTTTAAGTACTACTCAAATATATACTCACGTAACAAATGAAAGGTTACGTAATGTTTATTTAAAAGCTCATCCAAGAGCACGCGATAAATAATGTAAAAAGATGTTAAAAAAATAGAAAAGATTGAGAAAATATACCACTTTTGATATACTAATATATGTGTAATAGAAAGGATTGAGTTATGACAAAATATGTTTATGCCTTCGAAGAAGGTCGAAAAGAAATGAGAGACTTACTTGGAGGTAAAGGTGCTAATTTAGCTGAAATGACAAATATTGGTTTACCTGTTCCAAGAGGTTTCACAGTTACAACTGAAGCATGTACTAAATACTATGCTGATAATATGGTTATAGCTGATGAAATAGTAAACGAAATTTTTGAAAAACTAGCTGAACTTGAAAATAAGACAGGTAAGAAAATGGGGGATGTAAATAATCCGCTTCTTGTATCTGTTAGATCTGGTTCAAGAGCTAGTATGCCAGGTATGATGGACACTGTTTTAAATTTAGGTTTAAATGATGAAGTAGCTAAAGGATTTGCTGCTGCAACTAATAATCCTAGATTTGCTTACGACTCATATCGTAGATTTATTCAAATGTTTGCTGATGTTGTTATGGGATTCCCTAAGTCTTCTTTTGAAAGATATTTTGATAAATTTAAAGAAGAAAAAGGAATTAAAAGCGACACTGAATTAACAGCTGAAGACATGATTGAAATTACAGAAAAATTTAAAGCTAATTATAAAGAATTATCTGGAGAAAATTTTCCACAAGATCCAAAACTACAATTGATGGAAGCTATAAAGGCAGTATTTAAATCTTGGAATAATGATAGAGCTATTACATATCGTAGATTAAATGATATTCCTAGTGATTGGGGTACTGCTGTAAATATCCAAGAAATGGTTTATGGTAACCGTGGTGATGATTGTGGTACTGGGGTTGCATTTACTCGTAATCCATCAACAGGGGAAAATAAATTATATGGTGAATATTTAATCAATGCTCAAGGTGAAGATGTGGTTGCAGGTATTAGAACACCTGAATCAATTGAAACTTTAGCAAATATTATGCCTGATGTTTATGAAGAATTTGTAAAAATTACTAAAATACTAGAGAATCATTATAAAGATATGCAAGATATGGAGTTTACTATTGAAAATGGTAAATTGTTTATGCTTCAAACTCGTAATGGTAAAAGAACAGCTGCAGCTGCTTTAAAAATTGCGGTTGATTTAGTAAATGAAGGTATGATTACAAAAGAAGAAGCATTATTAAAAGTAGAACCAAGACAATTAGATCAATTATTACATCCTAATTTTGATGCAGAAGCATTGAAAGCGGCAACACCAATAGCATCTGGTTTAGCTGCTTCTCCTGGAGCTGCTACTGGTAAGATTTATTTCACAGCAGAAGATGTTGTTAATGCTAAGAAAAACGGAGAAGAAAGTGTTTTATTAGTTCGTCTTGAAACTTCACCAGAAGATATTGAAGGAATGAATGAAGCACAAGGAATTTTAACAATTCGTGGTGGTATGACTTCACATGCTGCTGTTGTAGCTCGCGGAATGGGGCGTTGCTGTGTATCTGGATGTGGTGAATTAGTAATAGATGAGGCAGCAAAAACACTTACTACTAAAGATGGAAGAGTATTTAAAGAAGGAGATTATTTATCTCTTGATGGTTCAACTGGTAATATCTATGGTGAACAAATTAAGACTGTAGAACCAGAAATTAGTGGTGACTTTCAAACCTTTATGGGATGGGCTGATAGTGTTCGTACATTAAAAGTTAGAACTAATGCTGATACCTTAAGAGATGCTAAACAAGCACTTGCTTTTGGTGCAGAAGGAATAGGTTTATGTCGTACTGAACATATGTTCTTTGAAGCAGATAGAATTTTTGCAATGCGTCAAATGATTACAGCTGATACAGTTGAACAAAGAGAAGCTTCATTAAATAAATTACTTCCTTATCAAAGAGGCGATTTTGAAGAATTATTTAGAGTTATGAAAGGATTACCTGTTACTATTCGTTATTTGGATCCGCCACTTCATGAATTCTTACCTCATACAGATGAAGAAATGAAACCACTTGCAGAAGCACTTGGAATGCCTTTTGAAGCATTAAAACAACGTGTTTCAGCACTTCATGAATTTAATCCAA
>DUQO01000061.1 GCA_012837765.1 Mollicutes bacterium
GTTGTATTGTCATCCTTTTCTTGATTAAAATTATGATTGTTTGAATTTGTTACAACCATATATGTAAAAATAGCAATTATCACTAAAACAAATGCTAATAATCCTACTTTTCTATTTCTTGTTTGCTCCTTCATATTAAATGTCTCCTTTTCTACTTATGTTCTTTGATTTTCTTAGATAATGAGCCTACTTGTACAAATTACTTTAAGTGGGCATGATTTTATTTATTAACGGTTTAAATACTAAATACAGTAAGTACCCCAAAAGACCTCCAATAGTATTTGTGATTAAATCTGTTATATCTGCTGCACGAAAACCATTAATCATAGGTTGTGTTAGCTCAATCGCCAAGCTGAATAAAAATGTCCAAAATAAGCAGGACAATAAATTTTGCTTTTTTACCAAAGGCAACAAAAATCCAAACGGCAGCATCATAATTACATTAAGTATAATCTGACGAACTGCATCGCCCCTACCTGAAAAATAATCATCAAAAGGTATCATATTCATCGAAACATACGGATGATTAAAAATAAATGGTAGTGAGATAACAATCGGCATTAAGGTTACATATAAAACTAAGGATATATAAATGTACATGAGTGTATTAACAACCAACTTAGCTTTACCTTTCGTTCTCCATCTGTTAAAAAAGAAAACTTTATATAATATAGAAAACACCACAAAATCGATAATGACCTTCATATTATTATTCATGTTTACTCCTTTGCAAATTATAATTTATCTTCGCTTGCCTCCATTTATTTACAAGTTTTTCAGTAGTTCTATTTCTCTTTCACAAATATATTATACTACATATTTTTATAAACTCATATTAATTTGGCAATACTAGTAACAAATGAGGGATATTATGGAAAAAATAGATATAAATGCTAAAAAAGTCATTGATAAAATAAAAAAACAAACCTATAACAGTCCAGATATTATTGTTAAAGAATTAAAACTAAACGATACTGAAATAGCTATTGTTTTTTGTGAGTCCATGGCTAATAGTATAACTATCAATGATTTTATTTTAGAATTTTTACAAGAAACTAAAATGAATGAAGTTAAAATTTCTAATATATATCAATTTCTTGAAAGTAATATGCCTACTCATAAAGTAATTAAAGTTAATAATTATAAAGATTTATATTACACTCTTTTAAGTGGCTTTACTTTAATTATTATCAATGGTTCTAGTGATGTTATATCAATTGAAACAAAAGCTGCATTAGATAGTGGTATAGCTGATGCTAAAAATGAAAAAGTAATGAAGGGTCCAAAAGATAGTTTTACCGAAAACTATCAAACTAACATTGGACTAATTCGAAAAAGAATAAAAAGTGAATCGCTAAGATTAGAAGAACATGTTATAGGATCTAAAAGCAATACTAAAGTTGGTATTGTGTATATGGATGGTATTGCATCTAAAAAGTTAGTTGATCAAATTTCAAAAAAGATTAAAAACATTGATATAGATGCTGTTTTTGATAGTAATTATGTTATCGAAACAATATCAGGTAATAAAAAAAAGACCTTCCCTATATATCTATCTACTGAACGACCTGATTTTGTAAGTATAAATTTATTAGATGGAAGAATCGCTATTATTGTGGAAAACACACCATATGTCATTATTGTTCCTGCTGTATTTAATGACTTTTTTCTAAGTTCAGAAGATTTTTATCAAAAAAATTTGAATGTCAATTTTACAAGGATAGTAAGATTAATTGCCTTACTCATTACTATTTTACTACCTGCAATTTATATATCAGTTAGTACTTATAATCATGAAGCTATACCAACTAATTTATTAATTAATTTTGCTACCCAAAGACAAGGTGTTCCATTACCTACTGTTGTAGAAATATTGATGATGATGGTCGTTTTTGAAATACTAAAAGAAACAGATACTCGTGCCCCTAGTGCTATAGGTAGTTCCCTCTCAATTGTTGGTACCCTTGTGCTTGGGCAAGCTGCTGTAGCTGCAGGAATTGTTTCCCCTATTACTATTATTGTTGTAGCTACAACCTCAATTAGTGGTTTGATATCTTATTCAATCGATGTTGTAAATGGTATTAGATGGTGGCGTATAATTTTTATTGTATTATCTTCTTTTGCAGGACTATATGGTGTGTTAGTTGCCGGTCTTATTTTTGTTATAAATATAAGTTCTATCAAATCATTTGGTATTCCATATTTAACACCCTTTGCACCATTTTTCTTAAAAGAGCAAAACAACGGAGTCTTTTTATCAAACAAACGAAAATTTAATGTACGTAGTCGTTTAACAGCTAAAAAAGATATTGAAAGGCAGGCAAAATAAGATGAAATATATAAAATTTTTTATATTAACATTATCTATTTTATTATTGACTGGTTGCTGGAATTATAGAGAGTTAGAAGATTTATTAATTGTATCCGCACTAGGAATAGATTCTAATGAAGATGGTTTCGATATTAGTGTTGAAGTAATAAATGATAAAATGGTTGGTGGTGGTGAACAATCAAGTGGTTCATCAAGTGAAGAAACACCAATTGTAGTATATAGTTCTAAAGCTAAAACAATAAGAGAAGCAATTGATAAAATAATTTTAGAATCACCTAAAAGACTCTATTTAGGTCATATGAATCTACTTGTTATCAGCGAAGATATAGCTAAAAAAGGGATAAATGAGTTTCTTGATTATTTCATGAGAGACACTGAAATTCGTAAAACATTTTTTACAACAGTAGTTAAAAATGCTAAAGCAAGTGACGTGTTAAAAATACTACAACCTATTGAAAACATTACTGCTGTTAGTATACAATCTAGTCTTGAAATAGCAAATGTATATTATGGAGAATTCAGTAATCAAACACTTGAAGAAATTGTAAGATGCCTTTTTACAACAGGACGTAATCCTACTATTGCAGCTACAGAAGTAACTGGTGATGTAAAGAAAGGTAGTAAAAATGATAATGTATCAACTACATCACCAAAAACATCTATTAAAGTAAAGGGGACAACAGTATTTAAAGGTGATAAATTAGTTGGTTACCTTAATGAAAAAGAAGCTATTTATTATGCTGTTGTTAGGGATAAAATTGATACTATAAGTTTATCCTTTCCATGTGATAAAAAGGATAATTATGCCAATATTATAATAGATGGCGTAAAAGGTAAATTAAAGGCAACTGTTGATAAAGATGAGCCTAAAATAGCAATTGATATAGCTGGTAATGCAGCAATTACGGAATTTAATTGTAAGATTGATTTAAAAAAACCATCTAACATAAAAAAAATTGAAGAAATGGCCAATAAAGAAATTGTAAAACAAATGAAGAAAACCGTTAAAAAGGTTAAAGAACTTAACTCAGACATTTTTGGTTTTGAAGAACAATTCTATAGAAACCACTATAAATATTGGAAAAAAAAGAAGGATAAATGGGATGAACTATTTAAAGATATTGAAGTAAAAGTTAAAAGTGATATTAAAATAGAACGAATCAGTTCATCAGTTGAAACTGCTAAAAGTAGGTGATCAAATGGAAGAGACAAACGATAAAATAAGTGGTTTTCAATTAAGTGTTATAACACACTTTTTAACAGGTGCTATTTTTGTAGGTTTTGGAATCATAAGTATGTTTAGTTTAGCTGGTCGTGATCTTTGGATATCATCAATTATTTCTTTCATTGTATGCATTATTCCTACAATGTTATTAATCTATTATTTAAATTACAATCCAGATCAAAACTTGTTTCAAAAGAACCGTTCACTATTTGGTAAATGGATTGGAACTATTGTTAATATTATACTTAGTGGTTATGTTTTATTTATGTTGGTATTAGTTTTATGGAGTTCTACTGGTTTTGCTATAACTATGTATTTAATAAAAACACCATCCTATTTCATTGCAGGAATTTTTGTCTTAGTAGCTGCCTATGCAACAACAAAAGGAATTGAAACAATAGGTAGAACAAGCGAAATACTAGCTTATTTAACTATAATTATATTAATAATCAATATAATTTCATTAGGAACACAAATAAATCTCGATTTTTTTAAGCCAGTCTTAATAAATGGTATAACTCCACCTATAAGACACTCACTACATTTTACTTCTTATTTATTTACCCCTCTTATAATGATAGCAGTTATACCTAAAAAAAATATTGTCCAAAATAAAAAATATAAAAGATATTTAATTGCTGGGATTTATGTTGGCCATTTTATCATGGCTTTAACATTTACTTTAATAACTGGTGTAATTAGTTCAGAAATAGCCAGTTTCTATCGATTTCCAGCATATTATGTACAACGAAAAGTAAGTATTGGTGGAGCTATAAATAATCTTGAAAACTTTCTATCATTATATTGGTTTTTTAACACTTTTTTGTTAATAACAATGGCTATATATTTTTTAAGTAAATTTTTTGAAGACCTATTTAAAATAAAATCAAAAAAAATAAATAGTATTACTACATACGGTATAAGTATAATTGCTGGTTATCTAAGTTTAAATTTGTTTAAAAATACAGTAGATTCAATAGAATTTGCAAAAAAGAGTTTTCCTGTATTTATTTCTACTACATTGCTAGGGTTAATGATAATTATAAATATTGCAGTATTTATTAAGAAAAGAAAAAAAAAGGCTTAGGCCTTTTTTTTATACTTCAAGTATAACCGTTATAATCATAGGTTTACATTCAGTTTCTTTATATAGAAACTTCCCTATTTCTTCTCTCATAATATTCTTGATTTTATTATATTCAATATAATTACCAGAATTATTTTCGTTTATTATACGAGTTGCAATAGCTTGGATTTCATTTATAATATTAGCATTTTCTTTAACATAAATAAATCCTCTTGTTAATATTTCTGGACCTGCCAAAATATCTTTTGTCTTCTTATCAATTGTAGTACTAATAATTACAATACCATTATCACTTAACATTTCACGGTCTTTTAATACTAACTCACCAATATCACCAACGCTATTACCATCAATCATAATATCTTCTACTTCTATCAATTCATCAGTTTCTTTTAATTCGCCATTTTCAAAGCAAACCACTTCACCATTTAATTTTAAGAGAATGTTTTCTTCTTTCATACCCATATTTTTAGCAATATTTGCATTTGATACCATATGACGGTATTCACCAATAACAGGCATATAAAACTTTGGATTAACTAAATCAAGCATAAGCATTAAATCTTCTGATGATGCATGATGAAGTAAATATTGTTTAGGTGATAAAGTAATTATATCTGCCCCTATTCTAGCAATTAAATCTGATATGTTAGCTAAAACACGCTCCATACCATCTTGAATAGGTTCTAGAAAAACAACTGTATCTGTTTCTTTTATTTTTATATATTTATCATAACCATTTACAATCCTTTTTAAATTAGTAAATGGTTTTTCATTTTCACTAGAAATAATGATTACAACATTATCATCATTTAAATTGTTTAATCCACCTATCTTGTCTTTATCAAATTGCAAGTATTTCATATCAATAAGATTATTGATCATACTTTGTAATCTTTTACCCATCACAACAACTTTGCGATCAGTTAGCATTATCTCTTTAAAAAGTTCTTCAACACGATACATATTGGCTGACAAAACATTAAATATTAGCCTTCTGTTTTCACTCTTCCTAAGAGTTTCTCTAATTAAATTAGATAAACGATGAGAAGGCGATGTAAAACCTATTTGATCAGCGTATAATGATTCACTTAACAAACATAATACTCCTTGCTTACCTATATAAGCTAGTTTACCAATATCAGTTTTGTAAGCTCCCATCATTGCTGGGTCAAAAACATAGTTTCCAGTATAGAAAATAGCACCATCTTCTGTGTATAAAACATATCCTACATTATCTGGAATAGAATGCGTAAGTCTAATTGGAAAAATACTATTCTTTCCAAAATTAATCTTACGATGAGGTAACAATTCATTTAAATTATTAGCTTTTATATTATCTTCTTCTAACATTTTACGAATAGTTTCAATCGTAAATTTGGTACCATAAATATTTACATCTGGTATTCCAGCTAAAATTTCTGATAAAGCACCTATATTTTCATCATGACCATGAGTAAGAAATATACCCTTTACCCGACTAATATTATCTTTAATATAATGAAAATCAGGAATCAAATAATCAATACCGAACAGTTTATCATTAGCATATTTTAAACCTGCATCAAACACAAAAATATCATTATCTACTTCAACAACATACATGTTTTTGCCAATTTCATTTTGACCACCTAAAGCAAAAATTTTTATTTTACTCATAATAACCTCCTTTCTTTTTTGATTAATGCTTATACATTATATCATAGAATATTAAAAAATAATAGATTAGTTAAATCATAAAAAGCTATTGCCTTATGAATATTATTTGTAATTTTAAACTCCATATTCATTATAATAAAAAAAGATATTAACTATCTTTTTATTTTAGAAGGACATCCCTTTTCAGTTAAATGTTCACTTAATACATTATAAGTATATCCTCTACTATTTAAGAACAAAACTGTTTTAGATAATTCTTCTACTGTTTTATCATTAACATCAAAAACAATAATACTTCCCTTTTCTATCTTTGGTTTAATAGTATTGAAAGTTGAACTATAATTTATTTCAATATCAGATTTTATAGTGTACATTTTATTGCGAGCACACATATTCAACACTTCTTCATTTTCTTTTGAAAGAATACAATATTTTGGAATGTTATGTGAAATATTTTCTATCATATTATTTGTCCATACTATCAAATCTTTATCATAACGATTATCGTATCCTAAATTATAAATTTCATTACCATTATCTATTAACATATAGATGTTTTGTGTATCATTTTCAATGATTTTTCCATCTACAAAAAATGATGCTTTAATACCCTTTTTCTGTAAGAACTTTGATACATCTAATATAAAGCGACTGTCTTTAACTTTAAAAACAAGAGCAACTTCAAAACCTTTTTTATTCCCTTTAAGGATATATTTATCATATGTCTTTTCAAGTGATAATTTAGGTTTTATTTCTTTGTACTCTATCATATTCTCATTATAACTTCCAACACGCTTCATATTATTATAACTTTGATTTGTATCTACAATACAAGCATTTATCCCAGGAATAATAGAATTATCAGTTATAATTGCATCGACACTTTCGTTATTAAAAACTTCTTCATATTCTTGTATCTTTATCATCAGTGGATCTTGATTACGCACTACCATTGCTACTTTTTCAGTATAAAAGAAACTAAAAGAAATCAAAAGTAATAGTCCTATAATTTGAAACGATTTTTTTAACATATTATTCACCCATTAAATTATATGAGCAAATAGAATTATTATTAAATTTTTTATCTAATTACTTTCATAAAGATTAAGTAAGTGTCTATAAAAACCAGGTTCAATTATATCGATAGTATTGATTGCTACTTCTAAAGCTCTTTTATATTCTCCTCTAATAAAGAATATCTCAGCTCGGCTTAAACCATCTTCTATTTTGGTTTTGGTACTTCTATATCTATTTCCATAAACGATAGCCATTTCAGCAAGCATAGACGTTTTAACCATTTCATTAGTAAAATTATAAAGTTTTAATACTAAATCGCGTGCTGTATCTACACGTGTGTTTAAAGTATCAATATCTATAGGTTTTTTATCTAATTCTTTTGTGACTTCTTTAATAGCAATTTGCGCTTCTTTTAATTGAATAAAATAATTATTAGGTACTATTGGTAACTTATGTTCACGCATTTTACTCTTAGCTTTAACTAAGAATTTATTTATATCAGTCAATTGCTCTTTTGCTCTTACTTCATCATCTTTCATACTACCTAATGAAGAAATAATAACCTCTAATCGATCTTCTATTTTAGATAGCTTTAAAGACAATACTTCTAATTCTTTATTTAATTTAGAGAATGGGAACACTTTAGTTTTAATTGTATCTGATAACGCTCTAAAATCTAGATTAAGATTATTTAAATCTCCACTCAATGTATCTAATGAATCAAGCTCTTCCTTAGATAAAGAATATTGACGTTTTAAAACTTCTAATTGACCATAAAACTCATTTACAATTCTATTTAATTTAACCATCTTAGTTTTAAAGATAATAATATTTTCTTCAAAAACTTTTTTAACCATTTTTTCGCGTTCAAAATCATTAAATAAATTATCAAGATATTCCATGAAAGTTTTTAATTCAAATATAACCTCTTCTAAATTTAATACTTTTACTTTATCTTTTATTTCACTTATTTTTTTCTCTATTTCTTCAATATTATATTCAACATTTAAAAAATCTAATTGATAACCATCATTTTGCATTTGTTCATATGTTTTAAGTACTTCTTCAGTTCGTTTTGGAATAATCATTGTTATACTTATAACTATCGAAGGTACTTCATCAATAACTACTTGCATATGCTTTATCATTTCATCAATTGCTCTAACTATATGACTTACCTCATCATAGTCATTCTCTTCCATTGCTTTCTCAAAATCATGAAAACGACGTTCAATATTTTCAAACTGCAATTCAATTGGTTTAGCTACTTCACCATAATCTTCTTTAGCAGTTGCAAAAGCTTGCAATAAAGTACGATATTTTGCCTTTAACTTTGTTAATGTTTCGCGATTTTTTTCCTCACTAAGTGTTATTTCCTGTACTTCTTCTAAAATATGTTCGGTTTTACTACGAGCTTCATATAATCTCATTTCAACTTCAGTTATCTTTTTAGCAACTTCATTATACTGTTTCTTTTCAAGAAGAAAATCAGCTTCTAATAATAAATCATTTATAGATGGAATTTTATTATTTTTGATATCATCAAAACGATTTTGCCATCCTTTAACTCTATTTTCAATAATTTCATTTTTAATTAAAGATTCAACCTTAGACAGTTCTACTAAAATTGGTGATCCAATAACTTTATTTTTTTGTAATTCAAGATCATTTATAATTTTTTTAAGTTTACTAGTTTTAAAATGTTGAATTAAACTTAAAGTTAATACAATCAAAGTAATAGCTACTAAAAAATAAGTTACTGCATATAACATAAAACCATCCATATTATCTATCACCTCTACACTATAATAATATTTTATCAAAAAAAGTGCTTTTTTACTACATTTTTATCTTTATTTGTTGAAAACAACATAAATAAAAGGTTTTTCCTTGACTATAAAGACAAATTGATAATATAATAGTAATGCTTATACAAACGAGCAGTTTATACTTATGATTATCACATGTTTATTTATCCAGGTATTATTAGTAACTAGTAACTGCCTAGTGAGGATATTAAAAATAAACACCCTTTTAATCAGTAAGTATGTGTTCTTTTGTTAGTAATATATTTGGAAGGAGGAACAATATGTCAAGATTTCTTGGGTCTGTTTACAAAAGAAGTCGTCGTGTTGGTATGTCTATCCTTGAAAATGGTAAGGAATTAGCTAAAAAACCTTATAGACCTGGTCAACATGGTACTTCAAGACAAAGAAAATTATCTAACTATGGTGAACAACTAATTGAAAAACAAAAGATCAGATTCATGTATGGCTTAAATGAACGTCAATTAAGAAGAACGTTTAATCTTGCTGGCAAAATGAAAGGCCGTCATGGTGAAAACTTCTTAAAATTATTAGAAAGTCGTTTAGATAATGTTGTTTACCGTTTTGGATTAGCTAATACAAGAGCTGGTGCAAGACAAATCGTTAATCATGGTCACATCTTAGTTAATGGTAATAAAGTTGATATTCCATCTTATTTAGTTAAACCAGGTGATGTGATTTCAGTTAAAGAATCATCAAAAGAACATCCAGCTATGAAAGAAGCTTTAGCTAAAACATTAAGTCGTGTTGAGTATGTTACATTTGATCCAGTTAAGTTAGAAGGAACATTTGTAAGGTATCCTGAACGTAGCGAATTAAATGCTAACATTAACGAATCACAAGTTGTTGAATTCTATAGTAAATAAAAAAAGAGCTCAGCTCTTTTTATTTTGTCTTTGCTACCTCAAGTGTATCTTCATCTGTTTTAACAAAATTATATACTTTTGTATTCTCATATACATCTTTAATAAATAAATCATAAAACTCATCACTTGATAATTCACTTGTTTTTGGATCTTTTCTAATTATTGGTTCAATATACATGGCATGAAATTCATCAAAAGTAAGGCCGCTTTCATAAACAGCAGTTGCTACTTTTACACCTACATATCTAAAATGCCATGGTTCATATGAATATCCTGTAATATCTTCTTTACCTTTAGGATATCTTAAAATGTAACCGAATTTATAAGAATTATTGGCAAGCCACTTGCCTTCTTTTGTTTTAGCAAAAGACTCACTAACACTATTTATATCAACAGCTAGACCTGTTTGATGTTCACTATGCCCTTCCCTTGCAGAAACTTTATCACGCCAAGCATGGTATTCATTTTTTTTATTCTCAGAAAGATTCTTTCTTTTCGTTCCGCTACCAAAAAATGCATCTAACTTTGATTGCCTCCAATAAACATCTTCTTGATAATTATAACTTCTATAAGTTGAAACAGGATAAATAGTTACTTTTTCTTTTGCAGCACTTTGAGTCATTAATTTAAATGCCCTACCTGCTTCCCCTCTTACAGTAAGATCTTTATTGACCTTTTCATTATATCCGTTTGGAACAAAATCTGCTGGTAATTTATTATATTTATTAGAAATAAGTAATTCACTATTCGGATTCTCAATCATCTTTATATTAGTATAAAAAGGCTTATCAAGACCAATATTAACATATACTATTATTTGATCAAGTGGTAAATTAGGGTTTGCAATATGATAATCAATATATCGTTTAGTATATTCACTATTATAACATGGTAATGATTCACACAACTTTATGTTAACACCAACAAAAACATCTTGTACATTCATATTAGGATTCTGCATATAAAAACTAATATAATGTTCATGATTTGCTTTAATATAGAAAGGGTTATCAACTTCATCAAGTATTAAACCTGAAGCATTCATATATAACTCTTTTCTCTTCATTTCTTCCTTAGCTTCATTTAACGCTCTTTTGTAATTAGCAAGTTCAATTAAATCACCGGTTGTTAAAGAATTAGATAAATCTAATTTATCAGTTGATAAGTCCTCGCTTTCAATTGAAATACTATTGTCATTGAACTGCACACTTACATTACTTTCTTTTGCTTTAAACGTTGGACTCAAAGCAAAAACCATAGCTATATAAGCTGCTTTCTTTACTAATACATACTTATTTTTTTTATTCATTAAAATCCTCCCTTTGTTTTTTATATGAATTAAATTATAAGCAAGTAGAATAAGCAAGTTGTATTAATATATATATATATTACTAAGTTTATATTATTAGCATATTGCTATCTTAACATTAAAGCAAGGTTTTTACCCATTTTTAGTTTTTTTACACAATAGTTAACGTTTTTCAAGTCATATATATTATATCAAAAAACATTAATTTTGACAATTTTTTCTAGTTGTGCTATAATTACATCTCGTGGGAGGGAAATTAAATGAGCCTGAGACAGATTCACGTCTTAGACAAGATAGTTAAAAAGCAACATAAGAAAGTAAAACGTGAGTTTAAAATATTAGAAATGAAGAAAACATTTAATAATAAATGCCTTATGGTAATTGAAGCGATTGTTGATACTTATCATGATATCGTTAATCGTTTCACATATGAAAACAAAAATTTAGCTTATGCTAAAAGAAAATAATATTTCTAATAAAAAAGATGATTATTTGTAATCATCTTTTTCTTTTTTAAATTCAATTGCTTTTTCAATTAAATCATCATAATTATTAGATATTTCATTATTTATTACTAAATTCAATAATTGATTTAAAATATAACCTATTTCTTTGCCCTCTTTTATTCCTATTTTAATTAAATCTTTACCATTTATCTTAAGATCCTTAATTGAAAAGCAATTATCTCCTATAATTATCTTCTCTATCATTAGTCTAGCTTCCTCTATTTCATTAAGTCTATTTCTATAATTAGGATTTTGACCTAAATTATCTGCCTTTTTTAATTCAAGTAATATATATATTTCAGATTGTCCAAATTTGTGAATCAATTTTTTTAAACTTTTTTCACTAAGTGTAAGTGGATAATCATGAAATTTTATTAATTTAAGAACCTTTTTAATAGTATTATTATCATACTTTAACCTTGTTAAAACTTTCTTTGCAATATCAACACTTATTTTATAATGACCATAAAAATGACCTATACCATTTTCATCTTCTGTATAACTATGTGGCTTTCCACTATCATGAAATAAAGCTGCTAAACGTAATACTTTATCTTTTTCTACATTATCAACTACAACTAGTGTGTGTTCTAAGCAATCATATATATGATATGGAGTATTCTGGTCAAATCCTTTTAATGGCTCTAATTCAGGGATAAATGATGTAAAAATGTCAAAATACTTTCTTAAATATAAAGAAGGTTTATCTAACAATAATATTTTAGTAAATTCATCATTTATACGTTCTTTTGACATGTCATTAATCAAATGAGCGTTAGCAAACATATAATTTATAGTTTTCTCATCTATCTTAAACTTTAACATGCCTGATAATCTAATGGCCCTTAATATTCTAATTGGATCTTCTATAAAACGACTATCATCATTACCATTCAAACGAATTATTTTGTTCCTTATATCTTCTATTCCATTATTGTAATCGATAATTCCTGTTTCTTTAGAATAAGCAAGTGAATTAATAGTAAAATCCCTTAACAACAGATCACCTTTTAAGGTTTTTTCTTTATCTCGATAAGAAGTTATCTCGATATTCATATCACTAAAACAGAGCAATAATGTATTATGCTTTAGTTCCTTATTAGTTACTTTTAAATTATTGAAAAGGCTTTGCATTTCTTCTATTGATGCATTTGTAGCTATATCAAAGTCAGTAGGTTCAATATTTAAAAAGGAATCCCTAATTGCTCCACCTACTACATAACCTTCATATCCTGCATTATTTAAGATCGATAATACTTTAACGATAGTATGTGGTAAATCTATTTTCTTCATAATATCACCTTATTCCATATTTAGTATAGCACGTTTTATTTAAAAAAAAGAATGATTTAATCATTCTTATATATGTTTTATCAAGTAGTATTTCTTTTTTCCTCTTCTAATTACAGTAAATTTATTATCAATAGCTTGATCTTTTGAAATAATATATTCAGTTGATGATATTCTATCTCCATTTATAGTAATAGCATTACTACTAACTAATTCTCTAGCTTCTCTTTTAGAAGAAGTAATACCAGTATTTACTAGTAAATCGATGATGTTAATATCATTATCTATAGTACCTGTTAATACATCACTAAGTGAGTCTTCAATCTCTTTTGAAGTTAGTTCTTTAATATTACCCTTAAATAAGGTTTCTGTTATCCTAAGAGCATTATTATATTCTTCTTCACCATGAAGGAAAGTTACGATTTCCTTACCTAGTGCTTTTTGAGCAGCTCTTTCTTCTGGATTTGTTTTCGTTTTTTCAACTAACGACTCGATTTCTTGTTTAGATAATAACGTTAACGTTTTTAAATATGTTTCAACATCACTATCACTTGTATTTAAAAAGTATTGATATATAGCATATGGTGGTGTTTTATCTTTATCTAACCAAAGTGCTCCACTTTCACTTTTACCAAATTTAGTACCATCTGCTTTCATTAAAAGTGGTGAACTAAGACCTAATACATCTTCGTTATCATCACTCATCTTTCTGATAAGTTCAAGTCCTGCTGTTATATTACCCCATTGATCTGATCCACCAAATTGAATTTTACAATTATATTCTTTATACAAATGTAGAAAATCAATTGCTTGAATAATCATATATGAAAATTCAGTATATGATATTCCTGTTTGAAGACGAGATGCTATTGTTTCTTTTGCAAGCATATAACTAACATTAAAATTCTTACCATAATCACGTAAAAATTCAATTACATTTATTTTAGATATCCAATCATAGTTATTAACCATAATTGCTTTATTTTCATCAATAAAATCAATATAATTACTAAGTTGTTTCTTTAAAGCCTCTGCATTTTTTAAAGATTCTTCTAGAGTTAATAGTTTTCTTTCGCTAGTTTGTCTAGGATCTCCAATAAGACCAGTAGCACCACCTACTAACACAATAGCTCTATGACCATATTTTTGCAATAATAATATCCTAATCACTTGTACAAGATGCCCTATGGTAAGAGAATCACCAGTAGGATCAAAACCACAATAAAAAGTTGATTTCTCATCATTAAGTAATTTTTTTGCTGTTTCCTCATTACTAATATCCTTAATTAATCCACGCCATTTTAATTCTTCATATAAGTTCATCTAAATTCCTCCTCTATAATAAATATTAAAAAAGTCCTTAAATATCAATATTTAAGGACGAATGATCGCGGTACCACCTTAATTTATAGTATAAACTATACACTCATCGAATATAACGCTTCTAGCGCTTTGACTCCCAATACGTAATTTGCTATAAATATAAGCTTAATTTTCACCAACCATTAAGTCTCTTTCATTTCTTATAAATCAGCTACTGTATATTGTTCAATGTCAAATTACAATATTATTATATTACACAAAAATTAAATAGTCAAAACAAATTTATACTTTTCACAAAATATACATTAACACATATTTTATTATGAAAGGAGAATATTATATGTATAATAATTATTCAAGCTACCCTAATTATGAAATTTATAAAGGTTATCCAGATAGCAACATAAAGGTTCCTACTACATTTGATAACAATGATCGTATCATTGGTGGAGGTTTTATTGCACCATTTCTGTTAGGAGGCCTAACTGGTGCAGCTCTTTCACCATATTTCTATAGACCATTTTATTTTTATCCACCATTCTTTTTTCCACCATACAGAAGGTTTCTCTGGTAACTGCAAAAAAATAGATTATTAAATAATCTATTTCTTTTTTTCTTCTAACTTTTTGATTACTTCATTAGATGTTTCTACTACCTTTTCAAGAACTTCCCTAGCAGCATCTTGTAATATTGGCGTACCTTTTTCTTTTGCTAATTCAAATAATTCTTCTGCTTTTTTCTTAACATCTTTAGCCTTTTCCTTAGCCACTTTCACTACTTTTTCTTTGTCTAAACTTTCAACTTCGGTTTTAATTGCATTAATTTTTTCATCAAACATTGCTTTTACTTCTTCCATATCAACTTCTTCAACTTTAGCAACTAAATCATCAATTTTCTTTTTCAATGCTTTTCTTGTTTCACTACCCTTAGCTGGGGCAAATAATACACCTAATGCCGCTCCTACAGCAGCTCCAAAAAGAAACTTTCCACCTTTTCTTTTACTCATCAATTATATCCTCCTTTTCTTTCTTTTTAAATAATTTCATAAAGAAATTACTTATAAACTCAACAACTCTATCAGTTACAAATGATAATCTATCAGTTGCAACATCAATTATTTCAAAGACACCATTTAATGATTTAACTTTATCATCAACATCATTGATAATGCTATCGATTTTAGACATCATCTTAAGTAATCTTATGCCTAATATAATTAAAATAATCAATAATATAATGCCTAAAACATATAAAACTACAGGTAGTGAAATATATAGTTCATCCATTATTGTTCACCTTCCTCATTTTCTTCTTCCTTATACATACTATCCACTAGTGAATAAAAATCTTCATCATTTGTATTTTCCAAAAGTTCATCGATTGTTTTCAACTTTTCATCAATTTTATCTATTGGTTCATCTAAAACTTTATCATTGTTGTTATCAAATAAGTCTATTGATAAATTATTTAATGACGTATCTTCTTCTATTGTTTTATAATTTTCATTTTTCAAATCCACTCTACTTTGTTCATACACTTTTCCAAGTACATCATCGATATCGACTTTTTTCTTTTCATCATATAGATTTAATAAATTATCTTCTCTTTTAGTAGAACCCGTTGGCTTGTCATCGTCACTTATTATCCCATAAACTGGAGAAATATTAGGTGAAGGTTTAAACTTTCTATTTTTAGGTCTTTCTATTATTTTAATTTGGTCATTTATATCATTTTTTATACTTTTTTTTGGAGTTTTTTCTTCCTTGAAATCCTCTTCATCAAAAATTATAGGGAAATTGAAAGTTGGATCTGATTTAAACAACTCTCTTTCACTTATAGCATCAAGCTTTTCATCATTAGGAACGATAACTTCCTTTTTATCAACTATATCTTCTTCTTTAGCTTTTATAGAATCTTCTGGGGAATTTACTAATTTAATTTCTTTTTCATCATCTTCTTCATCATAAAAATAATTCTTTATCTTATCAATTAGCTTCATAACGGCCTCCTCATTTACTCTAACAAATTATTGATTGTCCCTTGATTTTCTTTATCTTCACTAGGTATTATTTTGTCTTCATCAATTATTTCTTCGTATTGACCAAATTCTTTATCATAATCTAAAAAGTTTCCCTCTTTACGCTTTGGTTTAAATAATTCAAATGGTTTTTCTACAAATTCATTAGTACCTTCTTCAAAAAGAATTTTTATAACTCTATCATTAAATGTCAATGATCCAAGTATATAACTAGCATTAATAACAGTTTCAGGAATGTCATTTTTTGGAACTAATGCTTCAATTTTACCATAATTATACATCATCTCAACAAAATATAAATTATTGTTTGTTTTTGTTATTTCAAGATATCCTTTATTTTTATTATAATTTAATTTCTTTGATAAATAAGCTTTATCATTCTCATCATATGTTAAATCCCTTTTAAATTGATAGCTTACAACATCTACATATAAATAATAAGTATTTCCTTTAGAATATATTTTTTCATTATAACTTGTGTTATCTATTACTCTAAGTCCTCTAGGTAGATAATATTTATAACCATTAGATATCTGATTATATAAATTTAATTTTTTACCTAAAATCGTAGCAACCATTTTATCAATATCTTTAATATTTTGTTGTTCGATTGTACAACCTGTTAAAAATATTAAAGAAACGAGTAATAACACAAAATTTCTTTTCATGTTTATACACCTACTCTTATTTAATTATAACATATTCTTATTAAGATATAAAATGTTTTTTCTCAAGTTGTAAAGTATAAATGTCTAATAATTGTCTTTTATTAAAATTCCTAAAAATCTAGCTATATCCATTGTTTGAGAAAGGGATACAATAGATCCTCTCAATTCTCTACCTTCTAATTTTATGTTCTCTATGTTATTACTACTTAAATCTATATCTTTTAATGAAGCATTATGAAAATCAGTAAAATTTAAATTACAATTATCAAATAATATTTTATCAAATTTACTATCATTAAAATAACTGTTTTCAACTTCACAATTTGTAAAACCGACCAAATTTAAATCAGAAAAAGAATAATTAGCATATTTTATCATTGAATCTTCAAAAGATACATTCTTTTGAACACTATTAGTAAAATCGACCCCAAGTAATTTACTATTCTTAAAACTAACCCGATGGATATTACTTTTAGATAAATTAGCATTTGATAAGTCGCATTTTTCAAAGATGCAATCGATAATCTCAACCTTCTCTAAAAAGGGGTCGTTAAAATCAACATTATAAAAATAACATCCATCAAATTTATACCTTTTTTCATCTTTTAAATCAAAGGTTATATCTACTATTTTTAAATCACATAAATAACCATCATTTGTTAGTAACAAATCCGTTTCAAAAGCCTCATCAAGCACTCTCTTAATCTTTGGTTTTATTATATTTATTTCTTTTAAAGAAGACATAAAATCACCCTACTTTTTAATCGCTTCTATTTTATGTATTGAATTATTATTGTTAAGAAACCTTTCTTCATATTCAGTCATAACATTATCTTCTGGCATACTATTTATATCATATTTAATTACTTTTATATCATAATTATGGTTTTCAAATTGATCCATAGAATACTCATAAAGCTTAACATTATCTGTCTTTAAAACTATTCTTTTTTTATCTTTAAATAATTTATCATATATATTTAAGAAAATATCACTTGTAAGTCTTCTTTTAGCATGTCTTTCTTTAGGCCAAGGATCAGAAAAATTTAAAAATATTGTATCTACTTCTTTACTAAAAATAGTTGGTAAAAGAAGAGCATCCACACATATAAGCTTAACATTAGGAAGTTCAACCTCATCCATTTTTTGAACTGCTCTTACTATAACACTACTATATTTTTCGATACCAACAAAATTGATATTTGGATGTTTTAAAGCCATTTCTTTAAGAAAGTTGCCCTTTCCCATCCCTATTTCAATATATAGTGGATTATTATTACCAAACAGTTCATTCCACTTTCCTATATAATCACTTGGGTTATTTATGAAGTAAGATGATGATGCAATTATATCATCTGCTTTTTTTACTTTTCTAAGTCTCATTCCTATCACCTATTTAATTATACTACAGCCTAAGCAAAAACGGAACAATAGCATATATTATTTTGAAAAGTATTTAAGGAGGAAAATTAATGAAAGAAGAGCGAAATAACATGTTTTTTCCAGGCACTGGAGGAATGCCCCCAATGGGACCAGGAATGGCACCAGGATTTGGACCAGGATTTGGACCAGGCATGGGACCGGGAATGGGACCAGGGATGGGAGGTCCTGGCTTTCAAGGAGGCGCAATACCTAATATAAGTCAATTAGAAAACAGAGTTGCTAGTTTAGAAAGACAAGTGAGAAGATTAGATGCTAGAGTAAGTAGACTTGAAACACCAATGCCTATACCTGGAACCCCACAACCTTTTCAAGGTGGACCAGGAACATTCCAAACTTCTGAAGGTCAAGAACAACCATATACCTTCCCATATCAAACATCAATGCAAATTATGTAACAAAAAAACAAGTATAAGAGTGTGTCGTTTTTATCAAACTAACTCTAATACTTGTTTTTTTATAGACTATTTATATATTCGATGACAAGTGGTGCAAGAATAAGCAGTAATATTAGAGGTACAAAGAAAAATACTGAAAAAATACTTATTTTTGTTGGTATTTTTGATATTTCAGATTTTATATCCATCGTTTGTTTATCTCTTAAATAATCAAGTTGATTATACATAGTATCTAATATACTATTACCAAAAACATTAGATTGCATGATGTTTAAAATTATATTGTTAACTGTTTCGCTAGGAATTCGATATTGCATATTTCCTAAAGCCTCAGACAGTGATTTACCAAACTTAACTTGATGCAATGTTTCTTTAAATTCATTTGAAATTTCAGAATTAATAAAAGTACAAGCTGTATCTATAGCCATTTCAAGGTTGCGCCCAGACTCTATTGATAATGTTAAAACTTCAAAATAATAAAGAGCTTCACGTTCTAATTTAAATCCCCTTTTCTTTAAAGGTCTATCGATTGTTAAATATGTAATTCCAAGATAATAAACCGGGGTTAAAATAGGTGCTAAAACAAAGCCATTATCAACAAATAAAAAGATAAATATAAAAAGTAATAATGATGTAAATAAACGTATGTTTAAAAATGAATTGGTACTTATTTTACGACTAATACCAAACAAATTTAATTTTTCATTTAACTTTTTAATATCTTCCTTACGATATAAATAATTAGCAATGCTTTGTCTAGATTTCATTGAATCACAACCTTACTTTCATAACTTTTCTAACAAAAAAGGCATATAAAACATAAAACAACATCATACAAAACAAGATTATTAAACCTATCATATTTTCAAACAATGGATTAAAATATGTTGGATTTAATAGTAATATAATGCCAATAAAGACAAAAGGTAACGCTAATAAAATACGACTCATTGTTCTTGAACTAGCTGTTAAAGCTTTCAATTCAGCTTCTAACTTTCGCTTTCCAAATAACGAACGTTCAATTGATGAAAAAACTTTAACAATGTTACCACCAGTTTTATTTAAAATAGTTAATGAAGATGTTATATAACTAATTTCTTCAACATTTACTCTCTCATAAAAACGTTTAAATACTGTTTCAAATGACAAACCATAAGAAATTTCAGTATGCATTTTTCTAAACTCTTCTTTTATTGGACCTTCCATCTCATTCATTACTATTTCTATTGCTTGCATTGTACTTTGTCCTGATTTAAAAGCATTATTTAACATTATAATAGCATTTAAAATGTCCTTTTCAATTCTCTTACGACGCATATGTTTTTGATAAAGATTGTATAAATCAGGTGCAACAAAACCAACTATAATAACAATTATTATTTCAAATGGATTTGGTAACTCTAACTCTATAACGTTTGCAAAAAAGTCTATGAACAAAAATAATATAATAATAAATATTTTATTTGATACAAAATCAATAGCCTTTTTTTCATCAAGATAATCTATATATTTGTCATATCGCCTACTGTATTTTTCAATAGGCTTTATTTTTATTAAAAACTTAGATAAACTTGTTATTATTTTATTATATAAAATACTTACACCATCAAATAAAGATATCTGATCTTCTTTTAAAGCTTCAACGCTATATTTACCTATTCGTCTTGAAAGCTTTAAACTTAAATTAAACTTTAAAATGTATATAAAAGATGAAAGCAATACTAATATTACAATAATTTGTATTATCAATATAGAATCTAACTCTTTCATTACATCACCTCTATTTTTTTATGTTTTCAAATATATCTTCGATTGAATTAACGCCTCTTGCTTTTAATTTTTCGTATACTTTTGGTATATGGGTATAAAGAACAAATTCACCGTCGACATCCCCTCTACTTGTAAGACCCTTTTTGTTGAAGGCAAATATTTCCTTTAACTGAATTGTATCATTTTTAATTTCGGTAATCTCACAAATGCTAGTGATTTTTCTACGACCATCGTTTAACCTTTCAACATGAACGATTAAGTCAATAGCATTTTTAATATATTCTCTTATAGCTTTAATAGGAATATCCATACCTGCCATTAAAATCATGGTCTCAAGCCTATTTAAAGCATCAGATGGACTATTAGCATGTAGTGTTGTTAAAGAACCATCATGCCCAGTATTCATAGCTTGTAACATGTCGAAAGCTTCTTCACCACGTACTTCTCCAACAATAATACGATCTGGGCGCATACGCAATGAATTTATTACTAAATCACGAATTGTAACCTCGCCTTCACCTTCATAATTGGTAAGTCTTGTTTCAAGACCAACAACATGGGTTTGTTTAAGACGAAGTTCAGCAGCATCTTCAATTGTAACAATACGTTCATCATTACCAATAAATGATGATAATACATTTAAGATAGATGTTTTTCCAGAACCAGTACCACCTGAAATTATAATGTTTAATTTACCAATAACTGCTGCTTCTAGAAAACGAGCCATATATGGAGTTAAGGTTCCATTTCTTATAAAATCTTCAACCGATTGTAAATTAGTCTTAAACTTACGAATAGTAAGAACAGGACCTTTAATAGATAAAGGTGGCACAACAGCATTGATACGAGAACCATCTTTTAATCTAGCATCGACCATTGGATGAGCAGTATCGATAGTTCTGCCTAAAGGTTGAACTATCTTTTGAATAGTTCTTAAAATATGTTCTTCATTAATGAATGAAATAGAATTATCTTTTACAACACGACCATCTACTTCAACATATACTTCATTTATTCCGTTTACCATTATTTCAGTTACATTATCATCATCTAACAATTCTGTAATAGGTCCATATCCATTTATTTCATTGTCAATTAAGTTAAATATATGAGACCTCTCAAGATTTGTTAAATCATATCCTTCTAAAACCAAATCTATTTCATCGTTAATATATTGTCTTAAGTTTTTATTATTTGGGATTTTGTTATCAATTAGGTTTTGAATAATACGGTCACGTAACTTATCTAATAATTCTTTATCCTTAAACACTTCATAATCAGAAAGAACAGGCATTTTTGCATCTTGTTTTTTTATGTCAAAAATATCTACTAACTTCTTCTTAGTCATTTATATCACCATCTTTTCCAATAAGACGTTTAGCTATTTTAAGAAACTTCTCTACTTCCTTTTTCTTTTGTGATTTTACCTTTTTGTTTAAGATAGGAATCTCACCATTTATAACATAATGATCAATATTATTCATATGAAATTGTTGTCCGATTGTATAATCAATATTAGTTTTAATTATGTTTTTAATATCAAATGGAGTAAAAAAATCTTTATCAGTATTTATTGCATTATTTAAAACAACATAATAATTATCTATTTCAGAATCCTTAAATATTGCAATAAGAGATTTCATGTTTTTAAGATCAATTGGATCATTACTTAACAATAATAATATATCATCTGTTTTATCAAGTGCTGTTAAATTTACATCATTTAAAATGTGAGATGTATCAATCAACACTATATCATAACGACTAATAGCATTAACAAGAACAATTTCAACGTATTTACTACTAATTTTACTACCTTGTCTTGGATCTTTAGGACATGATAAAACATCAATATTATCGTTATACTTAGAAACATAATCATTAAATTCTGTAAACCTATTATTGTTTAAATCATCGATTAAATTATAAATATCCTTTTTGGAATCAACATTCAAAGAAACTGCAATTCCACCGCTATATAAATCTAAATCAATAATTAAAACCCTTTTATTAAGATTGTGAAATGTACCCGCTAAATTAATAGTGAAAATTGTTTTACCAACACCACCCTTGGTTGAAAAAACAGTTATAATTTTCCCCTTTTTAGATGCCATTTTACTACCCCTTTTCTATAATTATTTTATCATTTTCAATATAACCAATATAATTGGCAGATAAATAATAAAAATTAAAATCTATTGCTTTACCAAAAACACTATCAATTGTTTTGGAAATATTTAAAATAATTTTGTTGTCCTCAATTATTAGTTTATATGAATCAATATCTTTATCATTTTTATAAATTAAATCAATCATTTTATCTCTAACGTCTTCCTCTTCAATATGTTCTAAACCATATTTTAAAACCATTCGACTAAGATTATTTAACTTATTAGAACGGTAAAAACTATGCCCCATATCGATTGCAAAAGCTGCTAGTGCAATAAAAATAGGAATAAAAATAATAAAAAGAATTAATATTTGACCCCTTCTATTCACTATGAATCACTCTACTTACTTCAATAATATAAGGATCAGGTATTGCAATACCTAAACCAGGTGTTAAAACATCAATTTCAAGACTTAATTTTATTATCGTATTTACTTCCTTACGTTCAACACTTAAATTAAGTGGTATATCATAATTTTTCTTTAATTCAAGTTCTATTTTTTCCGTACTAAGTTTATCGTTTTTAATAAAATCAACAACCTCATTAGAAATACTTTCTAACCTATTTTTTTCATAAATTATCCTACCAAAATCGATGATACCTAAAAAGAGCATTAGAAAAACAGGTAAAATAAGAATAAATTCTAACAACGCTTGCCCTTTATTAGATCTCACACTACCACCCCTATTATCTACTATAAAAATTATATCAAACATTAGTTAAATAAACAAGAAAAATGATGTTTTAGATATCTTTTTGTAACATTTGATTTAAGGTGATAAAAAACTCACAATTTGTGAGCTTTATTTTATATCATAATACTAATATTTATATTTTATTTACCACTATTCATAAATAATGTAACAGCTACTAAAATTACTCCTATAACTAATAATACAATTATAACAGTACCTAAACTATCTGGATTATCAATAGCTGATTTAACAATTGAGGCAGTCAATATATAATCTGAACAATGATCTATTTTAAATTCAGCAAACCCGTTTTTAACAATTAAATTATCATCTATAAACTCTAATTTATTAGTTTCTTCATTAAAATAATATAAGTATAATTTTTCACCATCGGCAAATTTATCTTCTACATTTACTTTTATAGTTGCAGTACTTGGTAAATCCCCATGATATTTAAATGATAACTGCTTAGTTTTTATATCAAATAAATAATTTTTATATTTATCATATATTTTTGATTTATAGTCAATATCTAAATCAAAATGAATATCATCTCGATATTTTTCCTTATCAAATTGCCATGAATGTAAAAAATTACCTCTTTCATCTTCAACTATATAAATTATATTTTCATTAGTTACCGTTTTATATGTGTTTGCTGTCATCGCTACTACATCAGGTATTGATATCGTGCTAAAAGCAAATACAAAAAAACTTGCAAACAAATAAGTTAATATTTTTTTCATGTCTGCCTCCATATATTATTTATTCATTACAGAAGGAATAAAAACAAAAAGGAATTATATATTAAATGTATAAAAATAGATACAAATATATTATTGGTTTTCCTATAAGCATAAGCTATTACAATACCAAAAGATGATATTGGTGCAAATAAAGCAATAAATTCTAGTATATTAGATAAATCTCCTATGATATGGAAAAAACCAAAAATACATCCACTTAAAACTATAAACAACCATTTAACTGGAATTAAATCTTTTAATATCTTACGAAAAACTATTTCTTCAACAAATGGTGTATAAATTATTGTTACAAAAGTAACATATAACGGAAATACTTGAAAAGCATTTGATATTAAATTAGTACCTGATGGTTTAGCATCTACAATTAAAATAGTTGAAAATCTTGCAACACTATATGCAATCAGACCAAAGATAAAATATTTCAAAGTAAGAAAAATATATTTTTTCGGTTTTTTAAAATATTTTCTAAAGTCCTTTTTTATTACATTCCAATTTAACAATGTTAAAATTGTGATTAGTAAAGCTCCTATTACATAATATCCAATAATGAGATTACGAGCCCCTTCTACATCTCCTACTTCTGGAATCCCTAAAATTCCAACCGTAACATAAAGAAATATTAAAATAATATTTATAATAAAATAAATCCTTTTTTTCACAGTACTAACGCCTCCTATACTATGAACTATTCTATAGATAGTATAGCAAAAAAAAAGATCATATACAATTATATAAACTTTTTTGTGTAAAGAAAAAAGAGAGATGACTCTCTATTCTTTCTTAGCATTTTATAATCATCGATTATAAAAACCAGAAAAACTTCCTTAAAAAATCTAACATGTTAAATTCCTCCTCTTCGTTCTTATCATACTACTAATATATCACAATTATTTAGGTATAACAATTTACAAGGGGTAGACATGTAAAAATATACACTATTTTTATTCACTTTGTTCTTCTTGTCCAACTGCTTTCTTTCCTTTATAAAAACCACATTCAGGACATACACGATGTGCTCTTATTTCAGCTCCACAGTTAGGGCATTTTATTGTACCATTAGCTTCTATCTTATAATGAGTACGACGCATTCTTTTTCTAGTTTTACTTACTTTTCTAAATGGAACAGCAAATAATTGAATATTCATTTTCATCTGTACTTCACTCCTCTCTAATCATCAAGTAGATCTCTTAATTTTTCTAATCTAGGATCTATTTCAGCATTTTTTTCCTCTTCACTGAGTAGTCTCCAACCATCACCTTCTAATTTAATGTTTTCACACTTAGAACAAGTAACTTTTGTTGGAATCTCTACTACAATATTTTGCCATATTATTGGCATAATATCAAGGGTATTGTCAATTATTTTTAAAGATTCTTCATTTTCTTCCCCTGTTTGATCTATTGTTTCATCTATTTTTACTTCAAAGGGGAATACTACATCATCTAATGAAATAGAACACGGTAAAATCATTTCACCGCTTAATTTTAATTCAACAGAATAGAAATCTTCATCAGAATAAATATTGCCATCAACTTTTATTGGACTTAAACTTCTAATATCAGTGTTTTCATAATAGGTTTTATCAAGTGTTATGACATTATCAATAACTAATTCGTTATTTTTAATTTCAGATAAATCTATTTTCATAATTATTCCCTCTCTAATTGCAATATAATACTATCACAATTTATAATTATATACAATATATCATCAACATTTGTTATAATGTTGATGAGGTGGTTTTATGAAAGCTGTTGGTATTATAGCTGAATACAATCCGTTCCATAACGGACATCTATATCATCTAAATAAGGTAAAAGAAATGTTTCCTAATGATATTATTGTTGTAGTGTTAGGTGGTCATTTTACACAAAGAGGAGAACCAAGTATTATCAATAAGTGGAACAAAACAGATATAACATTAAAACATGGAGCTGATATTGTTATTGAATTACCTTACCCCTTTGCTACTCAATCAGCTGATTTTTTTGCGAAAGGTTCTATTCAAATTCTAAAAGAAATGAAAGTTTCTCATCTTGTATTTGGAAGCGAATCAAATGATATAGAAAAATTAACTAAACTAGCAATGACACAATTAGAAAATAGCGAATATCAAAATCTTATAAAGAAGTATTTAGATGAAGGAACTAATTACCCTACAGCTCTATCTAAATCACTTGCTAATATTACTAATACTTCAGTTGATACACCAAATGATATATTAGGAATTTCATATATTAGAGAAATTAAAAGACAAAAGGCTGACATTTTACCTATTAGTATTAAAAGAACTAATGATTATCATGATACTAATATAGATAGCAATATCACCAGTGCTACAAGTATTAGAGAAGCTCTTAAGAACAAAAAAGATATCATAAATACTGTTCCTCTTGAAACATATGAATATTTACAAAACAATATTTTTAATATAGATGATTATTTTCCTTTTTTAAAATATCAAATTTTGATAAACTTTAACAATTTACATATATTTCAAACTGTTGATGAAGGCATCGAAAATAGAATAAAAAAATATATTATAGAATCTCAAAGCTTAGATGAACTAATATCTAAAATAAAAACCAAAAGATATACTTATAATAAAATAAGAAGAATGCTAACTCATATAATGTGTAATTTTACTAAAGAAGAAGCGAGTAATTTTAAAGATATAACTTATCTTAGAATATTAGGTTTTAGCAAAAAAGGACAAACATATTTAAATAGCATTAAGAAAAAAATAAATTTGCCCCTTGTCACAAAGTTTAGTAAAGATAATGATAAGATGCTTGATTTAGAATTTAGAACCACTTGCGTTTATTCATCCATTCTAAATGAAAATGAAAAAAGAAAAATAATTGAAATGGAATATAAAAACAGTCCTATAATAATAGATAAAAACGGTTTATAACAAACCGTTTTATTGTATTTCAATGCTTTTCTTACGAGAACTTTTATCATCTGATTTAGGAAATGTTACTGTTAACAATCCATCATTAAATTGAGCATTAATTTGTGTATCATCAATATCTCCTATATAGAATGATCTTTGATATTCACCATAAAACCTTTCTCTTCTAATATATTCTTTATCTTCTTTTGTTTCATCCTTTTTAGCAGATATTGTTAAATAACCATCTTTATAATCAACCATAATATTTTCTTTTTTAAAACCTGGTATTTCAATCTCCATATTATAAAGATCATCTTTTTCAAATATATCAACTTTCATTATATTATTTTTAGATATTGGTAACTCAAGAAAATCATCTAAAAGACTATTAAAAAAATGTTTTGGCATTAAATTCATATTTTCTCTCCTTTCGATATTATTATATACTCATAAATGAAAATAATACTGTACTAATATTTTATATAATGTAAAAAAAGATCAAAAATTATTTTGATCTTTTTACTTAGAAAAAACTTTTCTATAATAATCAGTTTCAAGTATTTTTCTTGATAAATAAAATTTATCATATATCATTTGATTTATTTGATTTATATATTCTTTAGATACTGTTTTACCATCATTACTTTCAAATTTACCTGTAATAGAATTATACCTACCCTTATCGGTTATAAAACTACGGTTAGAATATATTACTAAAGGATCTGTATCAGATAACAAATCGATACCCATTAGTAATCTTGAATCATATTCAATACCAAACAAGTTTAATAAGGTTGGCAATATATCTAAACTACTTCCTATTTTATCTATAGTAATAGGTTCCATTTCACTATTCCACACAATAAAGGAATTGCGATGCTTTTCAAAAGCATCATCTCTTACATATGTTGATTTTTCATTTATTTCATCTAATGTAAGACCATAAGGATAATGATCAGAACTAATTGCAATGACAGTATCTTTTAATTTACCAGCATCTTCTAAAGCTTTAATTAACCTAGATAATGCTTTATCAAGTTCAATATGACATGCCATATAAGCTTTAATTGCATCTGAATAGTTTAAATTTTTAACATATGACCAATTCTTATAAGCTATCATATTACCTGTCTTTGTATAATTTAAATGACCACTCACAGTTACATAATATGTTAAGAATGGATCGCTATTGATATATGAACTATATGTAGCTTCTATCATCTCTAAATCACTTTCGGGCCATATCTTACAATTTATGTTAAGTCCTTTTTTGCAGGCATAAAAGTCATATCCAAAGTTAGGATGCGATTTATGACGATCATAATAAGTAGCTGAATGATTATGATAGGCTGTGGTTTTATAACCAATACTTCTAAAACTATTACCAAGAACAAAAGGAAGATAATTATTGTAAGAACGAGATGCACTCCAAACGCCTTCTTTTGGTAATAAGGAAGTTACAGTAATATATTCACCGTCAGAAGTACTCACAGGATATATTGGTGTATAAAAATTTTTAAATATAAAACCCTCATTTGATAATTTATATAATGTTGGTGTTAAATCTTTATCGATAGCAATTGGATAAAAAGCTTCTGCTAAGAAAACAATTAGGTTTTTACCTTCAAACATACCTGTATATTTGTTTTTAGCAGTGGGTTTGGCATTCTTAAAATAAGTATGCATGTCTTTAATTGTTTGATCTTTTTCCTCTGCAATCAACTTATCAAAATCAATTTCAATAACGTTATATTCTTTTGGTTTTTCAATATCATCTTCATCATCATTATCATCAATAGGATCTGTAACAAATTTACTCTTCTCTTTAAAACCAAATATTAGTCTTTTAAAATCAATTCTCATAGTTGTTAACAAACCTAATTTATTGGCTGATAAAGTTGGTGAATGAGTATCATAATATAGTTGTTTAGCTGAATAATTTTCATCATCTTTTATTATTAGTGATCCAGTAGCAAGTACTTGAAAAACAACAATATATACTAATAATAATGCTATATTTTTTAAATTATATTTTTTAGTCACAATAATTTTTTTGTTAAAAACTATAAACCCAATTAAAGGTAAGAACATAAAAAGAATTGGTAAAACATTCTGCTTCATCATCTTAAAAATCGTATCCATAAATTCTATTACTTGACCTGTTCCACTACCAATTGAATATATAGAAAATATTGATAAATAAGTTTTGTAATATACTATTTGCGCAATAAAAACAAGGGTTAAAAAACTTATTAAAACTGTATGTATGATAGCATTCTTCTTTTTATTGAACAAAGATGTAACAACATTAAAAATTAAAGCAAATGGCATTGTAAAAAGAATTAAATTTATAATATTAATATTAAAAATATTATCAAAAAGAGTAATTTTTAATACCATCTCTAAATATAAAATAGAAAAAAACCAAAACCCTAAATTAACTACTCGCTTCATACGTCACTTCCTATATAATTCAATAATACAACAATACAATAAATCTTAAATATATTACTTAATTATCTCAAGTCCACCCATATATGGTCTTAACACCTCAGGTATATTGATACTACCATCTTCATTATAATTGTTTTCCATAACTGCTATTAAACCACGAGGTGATGCAAGAACGGTATTATTTAATGTTGCAACAAAATAATTATCTTTTTCCCCTTTTGCTCTAATACTTAATCTTCTAGCTTGAGCATCACCTAAAGTAGAACAAGACCCTACTTCAAAATATTTTTGTTGTCTTGGACTCCATGCTTCAATATCACAAGATTTCACTTTTAAATCAGCTAAATCGCCACTACAACATTCTAACGTTCTAACAGGAACATCTAAACTCCTGAAAAAGTCTACTGTAAATTGCCACATTTTATTGTACCAATCCATTGAATCTTCCATCTTACATATTACAATCATTTCTTGTTTTTCGAATTGATGAACTCTATAAACTCCTCTTTCTTCTATACCATGAGCTCCTACTTCTTTTCTAAAACAAGGAGAATATGAAGTAAGTGTTAAAGGTAATTCTTCTTCTTTTAGAATTTGTCCTTTAAACTTGCCTATCATTGAATGTTCACTAGTTCCAATTAAATATAGATCCTCTCCTTCAATTTTATACATCATGTTATTCATTTCTTCAAAACTCATAACACCACTTACAACATCACTTCTAATCATAAAGGGAGGGATGCAATAAGTGAAACCCTTACTTATCATAAAATCCCTTGCATAAGCAAGCATTGCTGAATGAAGTCTTGCAATATCACCCATAAGATAGTAAAATCCATTACCACTTGTTCGTCCTGAACTATCTTTATCTAATCCATTTAATTTACTAATAATATCAGCATGATAAGGTATTTCATAATTAGGAACTTTCGGTTCACCAAATCTTTCAACCTCAACATTTTCTGTATCATCTTTACCAATAGGCACAGAATCATCAATAAAATTAGGGATTTTATACATTATCTCTTTTATTTTTGCTCCTAATTCTGCTTCTTCTTTTTCCATGTCGACAAGTTTATCGTTTATATTTTTTACTTCTTGTTTTAAAACTTCAGCTTCTTCTTTCTTACCTTCCCTAAATAAAAGACCAATTTTATCGCTATTTTCATTACGCTTTTGTCTAAGTCCATCAGCTTCCGTTTTAAGAGCACGATTTCTTTCATCAAGTTCTATTACTTCATCTACTAATGGAAGTTTGTTTTCTTGAAATTTTTTCTTTAAATTTTCCCTTACACGATCAGGATCATTTCGTAATACATTAATATCTATCATTTATATCCTCCTCTTAATCTTCAAAATTATTTAAAAATAAGTTTTCCCAAATCTGAAATTACAATATATTGTATCATATATTACTTTTAATGAAAAAACAATTTTTCTTAATTGTTATTTAATTATTATTCGTCAAAATCTATTATATTATAAAATTATTATGGTAAATAAGTTATCCTAGCATAACCATTTCCGGAATGACCTATTTGTGTTCCACCTGTTGGTTTTGGCATTGAACTGTTTCCGTCTATCATTTGCGTTTCGTTAAAGATGTGACCAGAATAGTGATTAGGTTGTCCTGTATGACTTCCTGAAGCGTTTATTGCGTTACAACCTGAATGGCCGGATATGAAGGATGAACCTCCTGAACCACTTGAATTTGGTTTGCGAAAAGATAATCCCTTTTCTCCACCATAGTAGCCACCGCCACCGCCACCAGTTCCGTTATTATTTCCACTAGATCCAAATATGCCATTACCGCCTATACCAAAAGCATAACCACTCGTTTGCGTTCCTGGGGTAGAACTTGTTGCAGTTGGAGCTCCAATGCCACTCAAGCTTCCACCTGCTCCACCGCCACCAGCATAATATTGATCACCTGAACCGTTTCCGGACCAGCCTCCACCGCCACCACCAGCAGCAACCATTATTCTGGACCTTAAGGAAGTTGTATTATTCCAAGCACCATTTACCAATCTAACATCAGTAGCACCACCACCAGGGAAACCATGTTCTCCTGTATCGGAGGATTCGCTTACATCTAGTGCACCAGCACCGCCACCATTAAAAGTAGCTGAATAGAAGTTTATATTGCCTATGTTAGAAGATGAAAAATCACCACCACTTTGACCTATATAAAAATATAGTGATTCACCTTTATTTAAATATATTTTACCACTTGTATATGCACCCTTACCACCTAGTGATTCACCTTTAACTGCACTTGTTGTACTACCACCTTGAGCACCCCATAACTCAATCTCATATCTTCCGGTTATTGGCACATTAAAAACTTGATAATCACCCGAATAAAAAAACTCAGCTGTATATTCTTCATTTGGAATATACGGGTCATCATATATCGCATTAGCGTCCCTACTTAATTCATCAATGGTATTTTGGCGATACCATAAAATCGACAAAAGACCAACAACCAATAGTAAAAAGAAAGTTAAAAGGGCATAAACTAAACCTGAAAGCACAATTCCTCTTTTATTCAAACCGGCACCACCTTTTAATACTTAATTACTTTTTTGTCTTTTATATCAACATTAACATTAGAATCATCTGGTACAACAATAGTATCTTTATCACCATCAGAAATGTAACGACTCTTTTCAAGATTAGTGAAAGTCATTTGAATATCATGATCTTCACCATTATTATCCCAAGCTCTAATACGCTTTATAAATGTTTTATCAAAGTTTTTATGATATGGAGAATATTCATAAGTCCAACCAACTTGCAATGTTCCTTCTGTCTTATAACTATATCCATCACTACTACCTTCTAAAATATATGGAAAATTAGGATGATCCTTTTTACCAGGAGATCCATATGGTAACGCTATAACTTTTACGTATTTGTTCGGTATAATTTCATCAAACAATTCATACATATAAGCAATTTCTTCTTGAGTTCTAAATTCATCAACATCTTTAAAATTAACATGATTTTTAGTATGATTGCCTATATCATAACCATTATCTACAAGCCATTTTATTATTTGCTTGTTATATTTTGGTTGACCAAATAATCCACTATTTAAAAAGAAAGTAGCTGTAACATTAAAATCATTATATTTCTTTTTATACTCTTCTAAAATGCCTACAGCACAATTAGGATCAATTATCAAATTCCCATCTTCATCTATTCCTGTAACTTTAAAATTATTATCATTTCCATCATCAAAAGTTAATACAATAGGACTTTTACCTAATTCAGTATCTATATTACCATTCATATAATCAATTAGTCTTACCATACGATACCCTTTTTGATAATACATCTCCAAGTCATTTCTAAAAGCTTCACTAGTGCGGCTATATCCATCCCTATCAAAATTACCACCAGTATATTGTGTTTCCTCACTTGGCACATCTTTAATGCCATGATACATCATAATAGGTACTTTCCCTAATTCATTAACTTTGTGTTCCTTATATAAAGCAATAGGTGTTTTACCTAATGATATTTCAATTGTTAAAATATCATTTTCTTTTATTATTGTTCCACTTTTTATACTTTGACTTATAACCTTATCTTTCTCTATTTCATCGTCATACGATTCTACTATTTGTAATTTTAACTTATTATCTTTAGCATATTCTTTTATATCACTTATACTCATATTTGATAAGTCGATCATTTTATTATCACTTTTAGTATTAAAACAACCAATCAAGAAAAATGAAACAAGTGCTATATAAAATAGTCGCCTCATATTATCACCTATGGTAATTATATCACTTATAACAACTTGAGGCAATTTAAAATGGTGCTTTTTCAAAACTAACAACTAAAGCAAATCTTAAGTAAGATAATTATTAAATACACTAACCACCATGTCTTTTTATTTCTTTTAGCATATTTTATAATAGGTGATTATTATGTGGAATTTCAAAAACTTTTTTCCACCACAAAAAGGACTATGGATTATTACAGCCCTTATTCTTATGATTATAATAATTTACCAGACGATTATGACTATTTTTTTGCCGCTTCGTGTTAATGCTGTTATCTTATTATGCGAGATATTATTATTTTTTTATGTCCTCTACCGTATAATATGGTGTTAATAATATTTCTGTTTTAAATATATAATCTAATATTTTTCTAGCTCTTCTACAATTTTCTATTTCCGTTTTTCCAAAAACCATCTTATCTGGAATAGACATTAAAACAAACATCAAAACCTTTTCTTCTTTAAGTAATTTAAATTTATCTTCATACGTTTTTAATAATTCAGAAAAATCAAATTCAAGTGCATACCGTTTATAAAAGTCTAACAAATCGTAAATAGGATTGTCCTGTTTTGTTTTTTCCCAACTAAGTAAATATAAATCTTTGTTTTCAATTAAATGATCAATATCAAGATTATTATGAAGGGTTACTACTCTTTTTTTTTGCTTTGCTTTTACTAGTTCATACCAGTGTTCTATTTCCCTTCTAGAAAACATCAGTGATTGAAATACTTTAGAAATATTACGTGCTATAAGATATTCAGAGGGACTCATATAAATTTTGCTTTCTATTAAAGTTATAATATCCGTATAATAATTATATGTATAATCAATTTGTTTTATTGTATCCTCGTATATTGCTTTTATTTCATCTTCATCTATATCTTTATAATAAGTTGTCTTATAATGAAGAATTGAAATTATATACATTAGATCTAATGCTTTTTGTTCCCGTGGTACATTTATTTCTTCTATATATTCATAAATATCGTAACGGTCATCATTATCAACAAGTTTAGGAAGATGTGAAAAGTTACGTGATTTTAAATATTTAAATAATTCGTCTGTTTTACTATCAGTTTTCTTTTTCTTAAATACAAAATGCCCATCATCGGTATTGATGATAGTGGCATTTCGTTTTATGGTATAACGGTTTGGAACAAGAGCATATCTATTTATAATATCTTTTATATTACTCATTTTGAACAGCAGGAATAATTATTTTGTCGCCTAATTTCAATTCATCAATTTTGTTGTATAACGATATTTCCTCTTTAGTGGTATTATATTTAGTTGTTATTGTTTCGATTGTGTCATTTTCCCTAACTATATGTACATGATAAGTTGTAAATGTTTCATCACTATCATCAAATGCATCAAATAATGATTTTATTTTTTCTTCATTAATGATATTAGGTCCTACTGAAACATCGACAGGTGGTGTTTCTATTTCTTGAAACAAATCCATTATTTCCCTATCTTCAACATCATCAACACGATCTAAAGTTTTAACTTCCTTATTATTTCTTACTTCTTCTTGTACTTCGCTTTTAACTTCTTTTGCTTCTTCACTATTTCTTACTTCTTCTTTTGGTTCATCATTAACTTCTTTAACTTCAACTATTCTATCTTTCACTTTGTCATCCTCCTTTTCAAAAATAAAGTCATCTAGAATCTCAATGCCATCAATTAAGACATCAACATTAACTTTCATTATTTGATCATCTTCTATTTCATAATAAAAATCATCTATATCTATCTTAGCATTCTCTATATTATATTTTGTATCCAAAGCTATATCAAATGGTAAATTAAAAGAAAATGGTTCCCGATTAATGCTAGCATCTGTAATTTTATAATCCCCGCTTACTAAAAACTCACCTGCAATAAGATCTTGATCTACCATTTTTAGATTGTGCTCTAATGAAATGCTTGTTATTTCTCCAATTTTAGTATTAAAAGGTATGTCTTTTTTAAACGATATAATCTGTTTCATACAAATCTCCTTTCATTCAATAAAATATATGATTTAAATTAAATATATATACATAAAAAAACAACTTTAAATATAATCAAAAAAGGAATTGTAAAATTACCTTAGAAATTAAAGATAGTAACGTTACTTTGGTATTAAAAAAAGCACTATTTTATTAGTGCTTTAGCATGATCATTATATTTTATAGATTTTCTAATCATTTTATCTTCTAACAACAAATCTTCCAAAAACTCGTTTTCTTCAGTAGTCCATGAGGAATTTTCAATATAAAGATTTGGTTTAAGTTTATTAACAACTCCATTTACAACTATAAAAAGAACAGTTAAAAAGGAAGCGGCATACGTAAGTTTATCATTGTTTGAAAAATAATATATACTTGCAACAAGACCTGCTGTAGATAGTCCATTAAATATATAATTAGTACCATTATTTTTATTGTTCTCATCATACAAATACAATTGATACTCTTTTAAATATTTTAGTTGATCTTCAGGTGATATATTATTCTTTTCTAGATAGTTTATTATGCTATTGTAAATTACTTCTTCTTGTGTCTTTTCATTTCCTTTAAAAATTATATTTCTTTTTGCATAACTTTTTAATTCTAATTTTCTACAAGTTTTTATTATATTTTTCTTCATTTTAGGTAAATACGGCATTTTTTCCTCCTATTAGAATGCTTGATATAATACCATTTGTCTTAATAGTTGTCAAATTAGTTTATTAGAATATCCTTCTTTTTATAAACCTCACTGATTAGTTCTTCTCATCCATACTAAGAACTGCTAAGAACGCTTCTTGCGGAATTTCAACACTTCCAATTTTTTTCATTCTTTTTTTACCTTCCTTTTGTTTTTCTAAAAGCTTTCTTTTCCTAGAAACGTCCCCTCCATAACACTTAGCTAAAACGTTTTTACGCATAGCTTTTATATCTGCTCTTGCAATAGCTTTAGAACCTATAAAAGCTTGGATTGGAACTTCAAATTGTTGTCTTGGAATAAGTTCCTTTAAATTTTCAACAATTGCTTTACCACGTTTATAAGCAAAATCTTTATGAATAATAGTAGATAAGGCATCTACCAATTCCCCATTTATCATAATATCCATTTTTATTAGTTCAGATGGTTTATAACCAATTACTTCATAATCAAAAGATGCATATCCTTTAGTACTTGATTTTAATTTATCAAAAAAATCATAAACTATTTCTGATAAAGGTATTTCATAATGAATATTTACTCTTGTTCCATCTATATATTCCATCCCTAAATAATTACCTCGTTTTTCCTGGCACAATTCCATGACAGGACCAATATAAGTTGATGGAGTAAAAATATTAGATTTTATATATGGCTCTTTTATAACAGCTATCTTTTGTCTATCTGGTAATTTAGTTGGACTTTGAACCATAACAACACTGCCATCTGTAAGTGTTACTTCATAAACAACACTTGGACTAGTAGCTATTAAATCTATTTTAAATTCTCTTTCAATCCTCTCTTCTACAACATCCATATGAAGAAGACCTAAAAAACCACATCTAAAGCCAAAACCTAAAGATGCTGAAGTTTCAGGTTCAAAAGTAAGAGCTGCATCGTTTAATTTTAATTTTTCTAATGCTTCTCTTAAATCAACATATTTTGATGAATCTATTGGATATATTCCACAAAAAACCATAGGTTTCATAGCCATATAACCCTTTAATGGTTCTTTGCAAGGATTATTTTCTAAAGTGATAGTATCTCCTACACTAACATCTTCTATATTTTTAATACTAGCACCAATAAAACCTACTTCACCAGCTTCTAATTTATCCTTTTTAACTTCTTTCGGATTATTTACACCAATTTCAACTACTTCATAAGTTGCACCACTTGACATCATTTTAATAGTGTCACCAACTTTAATACTACCATTGACGATACGGGCTAAAATAATAACTCCTCGATAAGGATCAAAAATACTATCAAATATCAATGCTTGTAACGGTTCATTTTTATTCCCTGTTGGAGCTGGTATTTTATTTACAATAGCATCTAATAATTCTTTAATACCAACACCTGTTTTAGCACTTGTTAAAATAATTTCTTCTTCCTTAAAACCTAAAACATCTACAATTTCTTTTTTTACTTTTTCAACATCTGCATTTGGTAAATCTATTTTATTGATAACAGGAATGATTGTTAAATTATGCTCTAAAGCTAAATATATATTAGCTAATGTTTGAGCTTGTATTCCTTGAGCTGCATCTACCACTAGTATTGCCCCTTCACATGCTGCTAATGATCTAGATACCTCATATGTAAAGTCGACGTGCCCTGGAGTGTCGATTAAATGTAGACGATAATCAATTCCTTTTAAATTATAATTTAAAGCCACAGCATTTAGTTTTATTGTAATACCACGTTCACGTTCTAAATCCATATTATCTAAAAGCTGTGTTTTCATATCTCTTTCATTAATTGCACCAGTATTTTCTAAAATACGATCAGCAAGTGTACTTTTACCATGATCAATATGTGCTATAATACAAAAATTTCTAATGTTGTTTAAATTCATCAATATCACCTATCAAAATTATATCATGGATAAAGTAAAACTCCAATGAAAATAAACATTGGAGTTAAAATTATCTATATCTTTTATCATGCTTTACTAATACAGAACGAGTCTCTTCCTCAATAGATGAAAAAGGAACATTTTCTGCTAGCATTCTTTTTATATGATTATCAAGAAGTTTGTTATATTCTAAAAGTTTTTTATTTATTTCTAAAGCTCGTTTTGTTAATTTATTATTCATAACTAATTCAAAATCTAAATAATTATCTACTTGTTCAATTTTAGGAACAAAACATACAGATGTTATGTTAGAAAACCCTATCTCATAATAATTATCTTTATATTTTAAAACAACTGTTTCTGATGCCCAACTATAATTTTCTCTATCAAAATTAGTCTTAATATAATTTTTTTTAGCATGATTTTTTATTCTATTATAAAACAAAATTAAATTACTTATCATTTCCTTATCATAATCATCAACTAAATGATTATCTCCATTAAAATCTCCTGTTGTAAAAAACGGAAACCTTTTCGAAAAATTCTCTAACCAGTTTATATAATCATAATTCTCAAAAAGAGAGGCTTCCCTTCTATCTAGTTCTTTAATTGATTCTAAGTATTTATCAAATTGTTCTTCAAAACTTAATTCTTTATTATCCATAATTCCTCCTTATCAATACTTCAGTAATAATTGAGTCAAAATCTAACATCTCTTCTTGTTTCTCATGTTTATGTTTTGACATTAAATCTAGGTTCACATAATTACTTACTTTCTCACATTTTTTTAAATAAAACATTGTTCCGGATCCATTACCAAAAAAATAACCAATTTTATAATAATTTTCATTTCTTTTAAATACTATGTATTCCCCATTATCAATATTAATTTTATCTTTTGGAATTGTAAAATATAGATTCCAAAAAAGAGTGTTTATATCTTCTAGATCCTGTTGCAATGAAAAATCTGTTAAAGTAGATATACCTTTTGTATTTAAACTTCCATTTTGATTAACTAATGATTCTATTCGATTAAGATAATCAATATCGTATATAATTTCTTGTTCACGTTTTTGTTTTTTTAATAAATCATTCATTATTTCATTACTATCCATTTTAAAGACCTCGTAAATTAAATTATAATTATTATATCACTTTTATGTATCGCGCACTACTTTTTTAACTCTAAAATAATCTTACAGTTAATTTTGCGCTATCTAAAAAAAACAGTGCTAACTGTTTTTTAGTTTCCTAATAGTAATGAGAAAAAGGCTAAGGTACCATCTATACCACTTCTTACGTATTTTTTAATAGCAGTAGATAACTTTAAGCCTGTTTTAGAAGCGTTATTGTTATAATCTACTTTTACATTTTCTAAGTAAGTATTGACATCTATTTGTTTACCTTCTTTTATGTCTTGCTCAAATTGAGCAATCTTTTCTTTCGTTAATTCTACTTTTTTATATTGCTCATAATCATAATAACCTACAGCTTGAGATATATAAAGGGTTAAAAAGATAGCAAATAAAATGGTTAGCATTATCAAAAAGCCTCTCATGATATCCCCTCTATATGTTCAAATAATACTTTTGAAAAAGCTTCAATTGTATTCATTACTTCTTCAATTGTATTCTCATATCCTCCTACCTCAAGAAGCATTGATTTAGGAGAAATATCTTGATTATATACTCCATCTACACCTTTACCTTGTTTCTTTATAACCCCTCTACTAATTCCTGGATAAGCTTTGTTTAATTTCTCATGAAGCGTATTAGCTAATTCTAGATTAGCCTGATAATTAGGATTCTCAAGTCCTACTACAAACAATGTACGAGCATAATCTTTACCTTTTATTTTTTTAGTTCCCCTGTCATGTGTTATAGCATCTCTATGAATATCAATATAATATTCTAAAGTATCATGTTTGTTTTTAGCATCTAATATAAATATTCTAGAAGCTTTATATGAATCTCCATGTTGCCAATTATTTATACGAATAAATTCA
This sequence comes from Mollicutes bacterium, assembly GCA_012837765.1. Lineage (GTDB taxonomy): Bacteria > Bacillota_I > Bacilli_A > RF39 > UBA660 > UBA5348. The sequence goes on from DUQO01000061.1 coordinate 40,093, forward strand.
GCTAAATTAAATTCATTGACAATTGTTCCTATACCTAAATCATTTAATTTTTCTTTTAACATATAAGATGCCATCATTACATTAGGTGTAATATTATATATTTCTAAATTTTTATCATCATAATTTTCTAATTGATGCGAATTATAAACATACACTCTAGGTTTTTCAACATTAACTGGATTAGGATCTTTTATATAATTAGTTAATTTTTCTTGTTTATTAAGATCATAATTATCTACATGGTTGCCTTCTAATAACGATACTGTTTTACTAGTATTTCCACCTACATTAAAACTTAATAAACTAGTCGGATTAGTAAGATCAATATTAGATATAAAAGATAAGGTCCCAGCAAGAATCTTTTTAGGCTTATATTTAGATGTAAAATGATGATTACTATCTGTTAAAGCCATCATCAAATATGCTTCACCTTCAACATTTGTCTTTTTATCCAATAAATAACCATATGTTGTATCAAAGGATAAATAGACAAGCGCAATAAAAAGAAGATATCGAATTTTTAATATATGAGTCCTTTTTCTTTTAGCTTTAAATGATCTTCTCATAAATACATCTCCTCTTTATAATTTATGTTTATTATAAAGAGATATGAAAAACTATTTTGTCGATAGAAGGACTTATATTATATATCTGTAACATTTTTATGAAGTGCAACATTTATTCCACCTGCAATAATGTCACTTAACTTTTCAATAATAAAATCAACTTCCTTAGGTGTAACCATTAAATTATATCCAACAGGTGATAAAACTTCATATATCAGTTGTCTTACTTCATCATCTCCTAAAGTGCCTATAATACCCATTAAATTGCTTTTTTCTTCAAATGATAGATCTTTTTCTTCCTTAGTATAATCAACGCAACTAGGATCAATTAAACGATTTGCAGGGTTGTTTATATTTTCTTTGTTATAAGCCATCTGCTTTTGTAAGAAATTTATTGTATCACTTACTATTGTTACAGCATCTACTACTGTTGGAACCCCTATTGCAATAACAGGAATATCTAATAATTCCCTACTAATCTCTTTTCTAGCATTACCAACACCGCTACCTGGATGAATTCCTGTATCTGTCATTTGAATAGTTTTGTTTATGCGAGAAATGGAAGAAGATGCTAAGGCATCAACAACGATTATAAAATCTGGTTTTACTCTTTTTACAATACCAAATATTATCTCACTTGTTTCAATACCAGTTTGACCCATTACACCAGGTGAGATAGCACTAACACTACGAAAACCATCACTTACTGTTCCTAAATCAAATAAGTGTTTGGTTACAATAATATTATCTACTACTGCTGGACCAAGTGCATCTGGTGTGGATTTTTGATTTCCAAGTCCAATCAATAAACAAGTATCATTTTCGTTGATACCTAAATATGATAATAATTTTTTAAATTCCATACTAAATACTTCTTTAACATTTTCCTTTTCATTAGTATCAGTAACATCTTCAAATTCAATTGTAATATATCTACCCTTTTTCTTATTTAACAATTTTATACCATCATCTAAAAGATCAACTCTTGTTATTTTAACCCCTAAAACATTTTCTTCTTCGCTTTTAATTCCATCTTTTGCTTTAGAAACTTCAATTGCTTCAATAGCTAAGTCAGTACGTATTGCATATTTACTCATATCAATTTGTCCCATATAATCACTCCTTACTATATTATGTTAACCACAAAAATATAATATACATAAGTTTTAACTATGTTATTGCAATTTATTTACATATTTGCTAAAATACATATGACTTAAGGATATTGGAGGTGAAAAAATGCCAAATATTAAAGGTGCTAAAAAACGTGTACAAATAAGCAATAAACGTAGAGATGCTAATGTTGCTGTTAAAAGTGCAATGAAAACAGCTATTAAAAAAGTTAATAAAACTGGTGAAGTAGCCGATTTAAATGATGCTATTAAAAAAATAGATAAAGCTTTAAAAAGCGGGATTATTAAGAAAAATACAGCTGCTCGCAAAAAATCTAAGTTAATGAAAAAGTAAAATAAATATTTATTTTACTTTTTATTTTTAAAACTGATAACTTTGTGATAAACTATTAGTGGTGATAAAATGATAAAACGATTGATAGCTTTAATTATTATTTTTTTGGGGCTTTATTATATATATGATAATAATTTATTTAGTTCAAGGCAACTTGTTCGTGATATAAGAAAAGAAATATATCTCCCCGCCACTAATGAATACGTAAAAAAAGATGTTAAAAATAGTTTTGTGAAAAATACTAACGATTTTGTTCCTGATAACAAACAAGAATTACTTGATATATATTATACGGTTGTAAATAATGGTTGGGATTCTTTTACTTTTTATTGTAATTATGATAAATGCATCGAAGATGTAAACGAAATTTCTACTAACGGTGTTTTGTTATCAAATATCAATAGTTTTGTTAGCACCTATAATCAATACGATACTATCAGCACTTATACAACACCTCTTTTAAATGCTAAAGTAAATATAGTTATAAAAAGAACTTATGATGATTATATGATAAAAAAAACAAATGAACAAATTGATGCTATATATAAAGAATTAGATTTAGATAATAAAGATATAGATATAGAAGAACAAATCAAAACCGTTCATGACTATATTATAAATAATTCTAAATACGATGATTTAAAGATAGATAATATTGAAGATAATACTTATTTTTCAAATACAGCATATGGTCCCCTATTTCAAGGATACGCTGTATGTAGCGGATATACTGATGCAATGGCCTTATTTTTAGATAAAATGAATATTCCAAATATTAAAGTAGCTAGTGCAACCCACATTTGGAATTTAGTCTATTTAAATGATGAATGGTATCATCTAGATCTAACTTGGGATGATCCTTATACTGAAGATTCTACAAATATTATAAGTCACAATTTCTTTTTAATCGATTATGAAAAATTAAAAGCATGGAATACTGAAGAACATATTTTTGATCAAAACATATATAGAGAAGCATTATAAAAGGTTTATGAATTATCATAAACCTTTTTCAATATAAGATATTACTTCTTTCACTGTTTTGTCAAAGTCGTTAAAATTGACATCAAACCACGTAATATTCATTTGATGATTAAACCATGTATATTGTCTTTTCGCATAACGCCTAGAATTTTTCTTAATTAAGTCTATTGCTTCATCAAGTGAAATTTCACCATCAAAATATTTATACAATTCTTTATAGCCAATACCCGTCATAACAGATTTACTTCTGATATTTTTTGTGTGTAATGCTTTTACTTCATCTATCAATCCCGCTGCTATCATTTTATCAACACGGTCATTAATTATATCATATAATTTTTTTCTCTCTGTTGTAAGACCTATAAAAACAGCATCATATAATAAATTGTTACCTTTCTTCTCTGTTTCCTCTTTCTTGTTCATATAAATATTTAAACGACGTTCCAATCTTTTTCGATTATTTATATGGATATCGATATTTTTATTATATTTTTTAAGTTCATCTAACAACTCTTGATTAGTAAGATGTGA
>DUQO01000062.1 GCA_012837765.1 Mollicutes bacterium
AATAGTCAATTATTAACAAAATTTTGTTTGTAATAGTTACTTCTTCCAAATCATCATATAAATATATATCATCAATTATTTTGCCATTTGATATATTATTAAAATCATTGATTATACGATAAAACAAACTCTTATTATTTATTTCAAAACTAAAAACATAATCATCTGATAATATAATATCATTGTCAATATATTTAATATTTAACTTCATAGAACAATCAATCTTTCTTCTGAGTCGACTATTTTATGATTGACATTTCCTATAATAAATTCCATGTCAAAATATTGTTTTTCAGTTATTAGAAGAACTTGTATCAATCCCTTTTTTGGTGCATTCTTCTTGATTCTATTTAACAAAAATTTAGCTTGCTGAGAATTTAATACTAACTTAGAATAAACTGACTCTTGCAACATTATAAACCCCTGATTTATTAAGAACTTTCTAAACCTTATATAATTTCTATTATCATTTGAAGTTGTATTTGGTAAATCAAAAAAGACTATCGACCTCATTATTCTATTCCTCATATAAAATAAATCCTTTATATTTTTTATTTTTTTCTAATACATCTAAAGTGTTTTTAGTATAAAGTTTTATGATATCTTTCAACGTGTATTTTTTATTATCATACGAATACTTTTGATCAAAAAGAGAAATTAATTTCATTTTATAATCACTATCAAATTCAGTGATCTTATTATCAAAAACAAATTTATCTATTACGACTCTAAAAGGTTCCATCAAGTCACAAGAAAGATTAAATTGATTAAATTCATTTTTATGATGGATTCCTAACTGCGTTAAATAACCCAAGTTAACTATTTCTTTATTAAAAGTTGATAACAAGATAGTATATCCATAGTTTAAAGCAGCGTTAATCTTGTCATTATTATGTCTTATAAAGTCATTACCAAAAAGAGCACTAAAATAAACTTTAGAAGAAAGCCCTTCCCTATTGGTTTCATCTCCATTTTTTACGTTGGTTAAATATCCCATTAAAAGGTCGTATTTATCACCATCAATATCTCTAATATTTAATGCTTGATTTATTATTTTGTTTTTAATAATTTCATCCCATAATTTGTTCGTATTTACTTTTGTCCATTTTATTTGATTCATTATTTTTTTGCTTGAGTTATGACTTGAATAAAAAGGCCTTATTTCACTAAATGGATTATGTTTTTCATCACAAAATATGATATTTACTTTACTATCAATAATTTCCTTTAATAAATATGTAGAAACAGATACAGCTATAGAATCTACTATAATTGTATCTATTTCTGACAAATGAATGTATTTTTCATCAAGACCTTGTTTTACTACTAAAAAACGATTCTTATAGTTTAGTTTTGATTGTTTAGTAATCAAAACAGTTCTAAAACTCATCTTCGCTCTCCCATATTCCTGTTATTGATTGATTAATTATTTTAGCACTGCTTATATTTAATTCATTTAAACGACCAAATCGATCTGTTTGCCCTAGAAATTTTAAGTTGGCATTTTCACTGTTAGCTCTTAGCATTCTAAATGTTTGTTTAACTATGTTTTCTTTTTCTTCTAATGATAAAATTTCAGTGTTTTTATATTTATACCATTCTTTTAATCTAATTACGTTTTTTTCATATATAGGATAATGCTTTTTAATTTTTTCTATTATATAGTCAATTATTTCACCTAATTGAACTCCATAATTAATATCATCAATTACTTTTTTCTTGTTATTAAGTAATCTATGAAGAGTATTTCCCCACTTAATTAATTTATCTCTTTCAAAGTGAAATTGAACGGCATTACATACCTCAACTAGTCCTGCTCCTGACCCTACTAAATAACATAATTTGCCATTCCAATTAAGTAAAGCATTAAAAGGTATTTTATCTTTAATAATTTTAAATTCAGTATCATCTTTTAGTTTAAGTGCTTTTCGAATATATTCATTAATAATATTTTGATTTTTTTTACTTTGTAAAAATATATGTATTGGAATTCCTAGCATTTTATTAGTTTCTTTATTTTTTTTCTTATATTTTACTACAATTGTATAGGCCTTATTTACACCATCATAATATCCATATAAATTGGCAGGCAAATTATCTTTAAGCTTTACTTTTATATCAATATTTTTATCTGCTTTTGTTTTTTTAGTTTGATTATAAAACTCACCAGTTGAAAGTTCTGTTTTCTTTGTCACTAATATATCGTTTCGATACAAAGTTTTTTCTACAACATCATTAAATTCAGAAGTATCAAAAATTTCACCTGTTTTTTCTGATATGTGTTGCAATCCATTTTCTAAACTATTAATAACATAACCATATCTAAAATAATCATATTGTTTGTTTTTAAAATTTTTTTCACTTATTTCTTTAAGTTTAGCAAAATCAACTATTTTTAAATATTCTTCTTTATATTCACCTAAAACTGCTGCTAAATATGCATCATGTGCATGATGATAATCATTTATTTCTCTAAATTTATATAATTTAAATTTTTCTCGGTAATTAGATGATAGATTAGCATGTAAATAAACAATGTTGCTTTTTGGATATAAATTTTTTAATATATTTGCTACATGTTTAGATATTTGTCTTGTTTCTACTAGTTGTCGATTGATAAAACCTTCAATATCAGAATCTTTATATTCTTTTCTTTTTAAACGGTTTAACTTACTAGTTGATATTAAATCTAATTTATGAAGTTGATTCCAAAAAACAAAAGACTTATTTCTATATTCCCGCGGAACAACAAAACTCGCTGCTTTGTTTTGATTCTCTTCTCTTAAAACAAGCGCTAGATTATCGATCGAATCATCTTTAATTAATGTTCTTGGAATAATATGATCAATTTCATATTCGCTTAAATTTTCTATATTTAATTTTTTACCTGAATATAAACTTTTACCTAATTGAAGAAAATATAAATATAATTTCCTATTGTCTATTTTTTCATGACTAGCTAATTCTTTGCATAATTCGTTATAATTTTCAACGTCTTTTTTAATAGATTTATATATTTTCTCAAGTTTTTCTTTGCGGCTATCTTTTCTTTTTTTCTCTTCCTCTCCTCTAGCCATTTCTAACACTATATGTTCTGGTTCATATCCCATAAAATTTACTATTTCATCAACTATTTTTAAAGCTTGATATATGCCTCTTTTAGTAGCTGGTGAAGTAACTAAATTTTCAATTAATTCATAACTTAATTTAGAGTCTATGTTTTTATTATTAAATTTGTCTATTTTATCTTGAAATTTATAGTTTCTATTATTTAAAATTTGCATAAAATTTTCTTCTGTTTCTGTCATCAAGGTTATTATATTTTTATGCTCATTAGTAATATCATCCTGATAATATATATCTGTAAGTAATGTTTTAGATAAATTACTCCACCCTTTATATTTTTTTGACAATATTTTATTTATTGCTTGATCATCTAACTTATAATTAGCATTGATTTTTTCTTTTAATATTTTTTTGTCTTCAAAAATAGTTATTAATCTTATTATTTCTTCAGCATCTGCTTCTTTATAATTAGTTCCTTTAAATATTCCGTCATCTCCAAAAAAATCAATATATGATTGCATATTGTTGGCAAATCTATCTTTTGCACTATATCCTTTTACATTCAACTCTAAATACGGGCTAAAATAATTACAACTTCTCAAGTATGAAACAAATTTATTGTTAGTAATTATTCCTGGTTCTTTTAAAAACAAATTATTATATATTGCTTTTTGTTGTTCATTTGTTAGTTTTTGATCATTTATTTTTATTTGTTTCAATTCATTTAAAACTTTAAATTTAGAATATAGAATTGAATTGGCAGGAATTGACGGTTCATCTAATAGATATGTACAATTTTTTATCATTCTTGTAATAAATTTTTCAGCTGATGCATTTATATCTACAACTTCTTCAAAATTATAAGGCGTAATTAAAACATTATCTTGTTTTCTTATCATCCACATATTAGGATTGTCAATTTCATAATCACTAGTATAATTATGAAGTGGACCAACATAATAAGGAATTCTAAATTCTAAAAGCTTTAATATTTTGTATTTTTCCCTCACTTTTTCTAATAAAAACGGATAATATTTTCCTTGATTTTCTATAATTCTAATTAATTCTTCTTTGTTCAATTGATATGGAAACTTTCCGTTATCAGTTTCTGTTATTTTAGGAAATATAATATAATTTTCATTTTCTAATTTTTCTTTTAATTCATTATATTTTTCTAACAATTTTGTATCATTTATTTTCCCCATAGTTTTAGATAGTGATTCTTTTAACGCTTCTTTTATTTTTTTGTTATCAAAATCAGTATTAGGGTTTTTCATATAACGATCATATAAGCAAATATATTTATCTTTTGTTTTAAATATCTTATCGTACTCATCTTTGTTATGTTTTAAAAGTTCTTTAATTAGTTTTAAATTTTCTTTATGAATATTATATTTTTGTACCATTAATGAAGAAATAAGTACCTCATTTGAATCTCTAAATAATGTTTTTAAGAAAATCATATCATATAATTCTTTTAAGGCATTTAAAAATTCTATTTTATCCGGAATAACTTTTACTAATTCATCAATGTTATCTTCAAATACACTTCCATCAAAAGTTGTTTTTTCTTCTTTTTCTAATTCTAAATCAAACATATTATTTAATGAAAATTTATAACCCATCAATGCATTTACAAAAGAGGTTGTCATTTTTTTAGATAAAAATTTTTCTAATTCTTTCTTTAATTCTACCTTTTTATCTTTTTTCGATTTAATAAGTAAAGCCTTTTCTAAGTTAAAATAATCAATACTTTGTAATGTGTCAGCATCAAAACTTTCAACATAATTAATAAATGATGAGAAAACTTCTTCTAATTTTTCTCTTATATTTAAATCATTAACATTAAAATTATCGTTTTCATACAAAAAATTGCCACGATATTTTATAATGTGATGAAGTGCTAAGTAAACAAGTCTAACATCTTCTTTTTCGGGATTTTTTATTAATCTTTCCCTTAAATGATAAATAGTAGGATATTCTTTATAATAATCTTTTATTTGTTTTTTCTCTTCTTTTGTTAATTTAACAGTTTTGTTTTTATCATCTTTTTCATTATAGAATGACTCTTTTAATTTAACAAAAAAATTAGGGTCTACTTTTAATATTTCTTCTTCAAATTGTTTTTGCAACAACTTTATTCGTGCTCTTCTACGATCATATCTTCTTCTAGTTGATCTTTTCTCGCGACGTGATTTTGCAGATTCAGCTTCATCAAATAATCTTACACCCCACAAGACTTTTTGTTCACCTTTTACCTTACCCTTTTTTTCAATCTTTTTAACAGTTCTTTTTATCACTTTAAAAGTATTAGTATCAACTACTGCCCACCCTACTGAAGTGGTTCCAATATCTAAACCAATATTATATGGTTTTTTCATTATATTTTTTTCCATTTGACAACCTCCTTATTTTATGGTATATTTTAGTCGTAGTGGTAATACCATTTACAATGACATAGTAAAGTTAAAATAAAGGTTTTGCTTTGCAATTCCCTAAATACGATGATGCTGTTAGACAGCATTTTTTATTTTGAAAAAGCGCTAGTAATGTTGTTAAACCTTTACTAGCGCTTCCATAATTTAATTATAACATCTTTAAAAATATTTTCAACATTATTCGACATTTTTGTTAACTAAAAGCTTAGGAAAACAAACGTATGTCATACTTATATAAAAAAGAAAAAGCCTTTAAATAAAGACTTCTTAACACATGTTTTTTATATAATTATTTAGCACTTATTTTTTATATTCTGCAAAAACTTCAAGCATTTCTGGAACAATTATTTTATTTATTTTATTCCATTCTATACTTTCCATTAATATTTCTTCTACTTCTTCTAAAGGGATATATCTTAATTTAAAATTACCTTCCTTTTCATGATCTGTTAAATTAATATTATTCAATGGTTCATCTGTTTTAATAATATAGTAATTTATTAAAAAGCAGGAATTTAATCACTTTTCTGGACAATCCTGTTTAAAATATTTTATAACAAAAAATGGGGTTCTTTCAGTTTCTTCTAATTCTATCCCTGTTTCCTCTCTTATTTCCCTAACTAAACATTCTGCAAGTGTTTCATTTTCTTCTAAATGTCCACCAGGAAACTGATATGTTTTATGGCCAAAACCTAATAATACTTCTTTTTTTGAATTAATCAATAATACTTTTACCCTAGTAACAACATTATTAATGTCCTTTTCAGTTAACATGTCATAATTGTAAAAAACCTCTTTCATAGTTTCTCCTTCTGCTAAAAACATACCTTCACTTTCTATAATTAATTATTCTTTTATTTATTCATTAGAGGACTCAATTGTACCATAGGTATCCTTTTTATATTCAATTATGTGAAATATGCATTATAGCTTTACATTCCAACAACTTTGTTAACTGAATTTTTACTTATTCCTCATCATATTCATCCATAAAACAATGATATTGTTTTCCTTTATGATATCCAATAACAGTATCTAAAACCACATTAGAAGCTGATTTTAATATATTCTTTGAAGCATTAGGATTATCCTTATTAAGTTCTTTTATAAGTTGTTTTGTCTCATATCTCTTAGAGGAACTAGAACAAACAGTAATCATACAACCACAATCCATAAAATGTAAATCATTACTTTTAACAAATGATTTTATATCTTCTTCTAATACATAATATAGAGGTCTAATCAGTTCCATACCAATATGGTTAGTACTGTTTAATTTAGGCATCATTGTACCAAATCTACCATTATATAATATATTCATCATGGTAGTTTCAATAACATCATCCATATGATGAGCTAAAGCTATTTTGTTACATCCTAACTCTTTAGCTTTCTCATATAAATGACCTCTTCTCATACGAGCACATAAATAACACGGTTCGTTTTGTCCATATTTACTTACTACTTCAAAAACATCTGTTTTAAAAATGTTTATTGGAATATTTAAAAGTTTGGCATTTTCTTCAATTAATTTAATATTATCAGAATGATATCCTGGATCCATCGTAATAAACTCTAAATCAAATTTAAATTTACCGTGTCTTTGTAATTCCTGCATGCATTTAGCTAAAAGCATACTATCTTTTCCACCACTTATACATACAGCTATCTTATCGTTTTCAGCAATCATTTGATAATCATTTATAGCACGGACAAATTTTGTCCAAATAGTTTTTCTAAATTTTTTAATTAAACTTTTTTCTATCTCACGGTATCTTTCCATAAAACCACCTTGTTTCATTATATATAATAACTCTTGTATAAACAAGAGTTATTTACGTTTTTTAGTATAACTATAATCTTCATTTGAATTTTCTTTTTGATCATAAAATTTTACTTCTTTAATGATTTTTACAATTTCTTCTACTATTGTTTCAAGTTCACTTTCTTTATATTTTATATATATAAAATTAGGATACCACTCTATTATTAGTAGATAAAGGATTTTTACCAATTCACTATATTCTACATCGTCCCTATTTATACGAGTAATTAATTGACTTATTTTAAAAGGGATAGTTGAAGAATCAGGAGCATCTATCGTATTTATTTTCTTGGTTTTCATTGCTAAAACTTCTAACTTTTCTAATAATTTTGCTAATTCCTCTAACTTAGGATAAAGTATCTTTTTCGCTTCTTCAAACGAATGTTTTTCATTGACAGCAGATCTCTTACCGTTAGAATATGCATAGTATTTATAATGTGCTTTAATATTCTTTTGAACACTTTCCACTATGGTTTTTGCTAATCTTTTTATTTCATGTTCAGAATATTGAACGTTTATTTTTGGTATCCTTTGCTTTATTTCATTTAAACATACTTTTTCAAGTTCCTTATCAGTCACATTACCTTCTATAGACATAGTTACTAGTTTCTTATATATTTTAAAGATATCGTCTTTATTTTCTGTTTTTATAATAAAAACTTCTTTCTTTATAGACATTTTAAAAATAGAGGTCATACTATAATTTTCCCTCTTTAGCTCTTGTTGTTCTTCATGAGTCATCTTTATAATTGATTTTTGAACTAACAAAGCTGTTATAAGGCTATTATAATTATTTATATAGTCCCCCATAAGTTTTATTGCTTTATATATATTTATAGGAAAAATATAAGGACTATTGCTTTCTTCTTTAGGATAATAACATTGATTCATTTTATCTAAATCATATAATTTATAATTAATTTTATATCCTTTTTTAGCTAAATTAACTCGTGTTTTATAATTAACTAGTATTGAAGTGGTATGAGAAAAAACAACACTAAGAAAATATATAACTAAAAACTCCATCATAATTATATCCCTGCTTCACTAATTATTATACTTTTGATAATACTCTAACATTATTAGATAATGTGTTTTTATTATTATCAAAAGAGCAATTATATTGAAAAAGAGTTTTTTTCAAATATCTTAATAAGTCCAACTTTTGTTTAGTTGTTGCTTCTACAGTATCATAACTTGTATCAGTTTTGACAGAAACACTTACAGGTATTGTAATTTTTTGATTCATAAACATTTTTTTAGGAAATGTATCTGCAAATAATGTCTCAATATAATTTTTGCCTTCTTGATTAGCAATTCCCATCATATAATATGGCGCATAAAATTGATCTCTTTCTGTGAATAAGAAACGATCTGCTTTCATATATGTTTTTATCCCGTTTCCATTTACAACATTACTATCATACTTAATACATCCAAAGTCTAAATTTTTGAAATTAGAAAAGTTATTAAAGACTTGGCTTCTTACACGGACACGATAAAAATTTATCAATGAATAATTTTCTTGTGCATTAATTTCTAATATGTCTTTTGGGTTGGCTACTATTTCTTCAATTATTCTATATGACAAAGATCTACAACCTTCTATATTTTTGAAATAATCATGATTTTTTAATGTACTAAACCACAAGCCTAACATATGAGCCAAGTTAGACTCTTTAATTGAAAATGTTAAATTACTAGAATCGCTAAAAGTAATATCATATTCCTTGTTCCTATAATGATCATTATATAAAGCAAGTGCATCCTTCAAAACCTTTAAAGATTCCAAACTATAATGGTTACCTGGATATGGCGGATTGATTTTTCGTACATAATCCAATTCTTTTCTAGATAACATAACTCCCCCTCTTTTCAGTTGTCGTTATGATATCACCTTTAACAATTAATGTCAATAAACGGAAAATGTTAGTTAACATCTATTTCGTACGGATTATTTGTAGTGCCATCACCACTTGTTATTTTTATACTAGTTTTTAAGCTTAAAACAGGACGTACACCTACTCCAATTGCGTTTGGAAATTCATTAGATGCATTACCACTAACACTTATAAACGAGGCCTCATAATTGTTATTATATGGGCTTATTAACCAATAGTTATGGGTGTTAGAAGATGAATTAAGATTATTACCAGCTAACATTTCACCATAGTGTAACATTCCAACATTTAATGTAATTTTGTCACTAGATTCATAAACACTTTTATAATCACTACCCATACTCCATTTACCTAAGAAATATGTATCCTCTACTATATAATCTTTATATTTTCCTAAATTGTTATAAAAAGAATTTTTAGCTGTTTTACTATTTAGGAAATAACCAATATTATGAGCCATTTCACCATTATATTCACCTGATCCATCAGTTATATTAATTTTGTTATTACAATATTCATATGGCCATTCCGTACTACATAATTGAGTAACACTATTTCCTATATCAAAATACGTATATACATCTTTTTTTATTGTTCCAGTGCTTTTTACCCTAGTATCACTTACAACTTTTATATGACCTTCTATATCTTTACTGACAATACGATATTTGTTTTTTCCGATATTTATATATTCTCCTGCATATCTTGATGTAAGTAAATCTCCTTTTATTCCAGATTCATCACCTGTAATACGATACGGATCATTTTTAGTACCACTACCACTTGCTATAGATACCGTTTTTATCAAATTAATAACTGGTCGTATACCACTTACTGTATAACCATAATTAAGTGGTTTTGATAAATATTCTTTACTATCACCTGCTATAAAAATACTACCTGTATAATCAGTAACTAATATTTTATCATTTGATCTACTATCAGTAGTTGAAAACATTATTCTATCCTTAATATCTAAATAGCTTTCAGTCCCATCTTTATTAGGTCCTGCTGTAACATATTCCCACCATGTAAGTAAACCTATTTTGTCTTTTACTTTGGTATTACAGGTCGTATCAATGTCACTTGTAGGATCTTGTGAACCGATGCAAAAAGAATATTCTTTAATTAAATCTGGTCTATTTAAACTCTTATAGAAAACTCCTTCATATTCATCTTTTAACTTACTTTCTTCAGGTAATATGTTTAGCCATTTTCGGGCATAACTGTTAACATAATCAGCTTTTGTTGGTTTGCCCCACGATATAGACACTACTGGTAGCGATGTAACTAATTTAATAGTTCCATCGCTATTTATTCCCATAATTCTATATTCTTGTCCACTAAACCATAGATAATTATTATTGATGGTTTCATTGGTACCTTTGTAATAAGCTCCGTTCTGATATTTTATGCTTTTTCCCTTTAAATCTTTTGTAATAATATCTTTTAAGCAACTTTTATTGTTATATAAACAGTTATCCCTATATTCATAATGTGCAATATATTTTTGGTCATCTTTTTTTGTTATATATATAATTGAATTGTTATCAAATGGTTTATCAGTATATGGATTTATTGTTTTTTCAAGATATTTTTTATCAAGTAATTCTTTTAAAGTAATAGATGAAGTATACCCTATTAACATTTCTTTATATTCATCTTTTGCTGTAATCTTTAAAGCAGCTTCTTCAATTAAAGTAATTTCTTCATTATACCTTTTTTGTTTCAAACCTTTAGCTACTACTGGTATAAGTAAAACAATTGCAACAACTAATAACATAATAGCCAAAATAATTATTAAAATCTCAATTTTTTTGTGTTTGTTTTCAGTATCCATAACCTATACACCACCTATTTTATATTTAAATTATACACATTTATTTACAAAATGACAATATTTTACAAGCTTTTAATTCCATAATAAAAAAGGCTTTAAAAGCCTTTTTTAAAATAAATATTTTTCAACAATTTTCGGTTCGTCAAATACTCTCTTTTGTATATTTTTATAAATCTCACACCATAATATGTATGAGGTGATATTATGTTTATGATGCGTAAATATGAAATATTAGGCTTTTTCATTATTCCACTAATAAGTATTGCTCTAATTTTATTATTTTTGGTAATACCTCCTAATTTTGTTATCAATGGTATTAAACCAACTACTGATAGTTTATGGCAAGTAGGAAAATTGTTGTTTATTTCTATATTAATTTATTCAATTACTGAATATTTTGTTTTTGGTCGTAACTTTGATAATTTCTTCTTTTCAAAGGCAGCAGCTATCTTTTTAGCACCTATTATTTTTGTTCTATCAAGTTATGTTCTTGATATTTTACTAGGTGGTGCATCTTTAAACAATCATATCATTAGTTATGGTTTAGCGGTTGGTTTAGGCCAATATATAAGTTACTATCTCTTAAAAGAAGGTTATCGTTTTAAGCTGATGAATGCCTATGCTATCTTTGGTGTTTTAATAATGCTTGGATTATATATTGGTTTTGGTAGAACAACAGATTCTTTTCAAGGTGCAATATATAAACCAATGAAAGAATATAGAGAGCACATTAGATATCAACAAAAAATTATGGGGTTAATCTAGTAGGACCGCGATATATAAATGTTGCCTCACGAATATTATCTATTTCAAAGATTAACATCATCAATCTAGCTATACCAATAGCAAATCCACCATGTGGAGGACAACCATATTTAAAGAATTCTAAATAAAAGTTTAAGGTGTCAGGATCGATACCTTTTTCTATGATTTGATTTCTTAATATATCATGTCGATGTTCTCTTTGAGCACCAGTTGTGATTTCAAGTCCCTTAAATAATAAGTCATAACTTTCAGTTAAACCATCACTATCTAACATATGATAGAAAGGTCTTGAAGTAAATGGATATTTTGTTATAAAAATAAAGTCAGAATTATATTCTTCTTTAGCGTATTTACATATAAGTTCTTCTTCTTTACGTTCAAAATCATCAGGTCTTTCTGATACATAATTATATTTTTCTTTTAATATTTTTTTAGCCTCACTAAATGTAATACGTGGAAATTTAACAGATACATCAGAGATTTCAACATTAAAAACACGTTTTATCTCTTCTCCATAAGTATTTTTTAATTTATTAAAGGTATATCGTAATAAGTTTTCTTCTTCATCCATTACATCTTCTACTGAATTAATCCATGATACTTCTACATCAGCCATATTAATTTCAGTAGCATGATAAGAAGTATGTGAATTTTCTGCTCTAAATGCAGGTCCTATTTCAAAAACTTTATCAAAGCCTGATGACATAGCCATCTGTTTATAAAATTGCGGACTTTGTGATAGACAAGCCTTTTCTCCAAAATAATCTAATTTGAAGACTTCCGCGCCACTTTCTGCACTAGCCCCTGATATTTTAGGTGAATGAATTTCAATATATTCGTTTTCTATCCAATATTCTCTCATAGCATGTTCTATAAGAGTTTGACATTTAAATAATAAGTTGTTTTCTTCACGTCTAAGATCTAAGAATCTGTAATCTAATCTAGTTTCACGTAAAGCTTTATCCTTTTCTTTTATATCAATTGGCAATTCATTTAAACTTTCACTAGTAACAATAATGTCAGTTGGTATTATTTCTTTACCACCAAGTTTTACATGAGAATTTTCAAGTAATTTACCAGTTACTTTTATTGTACTTTCTAATGAAAGAGATGATACTATTTCATTTAATTTTTTGTTTTCATCATTTTTTTCAATTGTTACTTGAACTTTTCCAGTACTATCTCTTAAAACTAAAAATTGGACGTATTGTAAATCACGAATGTTATCGACAAAACCATCGATTATAATATCTTGATCAAAATAATTATCTAAATTTTTAATATATAATTTTTTCATATTATTCTCCTATCTAACACTTAAATAATCGACTATATCATATATACCAATTGTTTCTTCTTCTTTAGTATCATTATCTTTAATTTTAACTTGCCCACTTTTTAACTCATCATCACCAATTATTATAAAATATTTTGGATTTAATCTTTCAATACTTTTAAATTGCCCTTTTAAATTTCTATTTAAATAATCGGTTTCTACTTTAAAACCACTTAATCTAACAGATTGAACGATACTGAAAACCTCTTCTTTTTCACTTGATATATTAGCTATAAAAAGATCAAGACGATCATCTTTAATTAGGTCTATCTCTTCTGCTTCTAATGCAAGTAGAAGTCTTTCAATACCCATACCAAATCCCATTCCAGGAGTAGCTGGACCATCTAATGTTTCTACTAAATTATTGTATCTTCCTCCACCACAAATGGTATTTTGAGAGCCGAAACCTTCTATTTCAGCTTGTATCTCAAAAACAGTATGTGAATAATAATCAAGCCCTCTAACTAAGTTTGGATCTACAACATAATTTATTTCTAGTGCATCTAAGTATTCTTTTACTTTTTCAAAACGATTTTTGCTATCATCAGTGAAATAATCAATTGTTTTTGGAGCTGTCTTCATTAGTTCATGAGAAGCATCTACTTTACAATCTAAAACTCGTAGTGGATTTCTTTCTAATCGCAACTTACAATCATCACACAATTCATCTATTCTTGGTTTAAAATGGTTTATTAAAGCATCTTTATATTTTATTCTAGATTCTGTATCACCAAGTGAATTTAATTTTACTACAAGCCCTTTTAAGCCTATTATTTTAAATAAATTAACAGCAATGCTAATAATCTCTGCATCAACCATTGGGTCATCAGAACCTAATACTTCTACTCCAAATTGAGTATGTTCACGAAGTCTTCCTGATTGTGGTCTTTCATATCTAAAACTAGACCCAATATAATATAATTTTACAGGTTGATTGGGGTTAGCATACATTTTATTTTCTATAAAACTTCTAATTACACCAGCTGTCCCTTCTGGTCTTAATGTCAAATTACGGTTTCCACGATCAACAAAATCATATGTTTCCTTTGTAACAATATCAGTTGTTTCACCTACTCCACGATGAAACAATTCACTTGCTTCAAACATTGGAACTTTAATGTACTCATAATTATATTTTTCGCATAAATCAGCAATCAAATTTTGAAGATAAATAAACTTTTTACCTTCCTTACCGTATAAATCAATTGTTCCCTTTGGTTTTTGTATCATAATATCCTCCTATATAAAACAAGCACAATGTGTTATAGGGACGAAACAATTCCGCGGTGCCACCCTACTTCACTAATGTGCTCTTTTTATTATAACGTCATAAACGGTTCCTTTATGTAAGTGTCTTTCATGATTTCTCTAGTAGATGCTTCCATCAACACATCATTTTCTATGACTATAAAAATCACTACTCTTCTTACTGGAATTATATTTATATTGTAACTTTTAATATCTATTTAGTCAACAATTTTATTTGTTTGATAGACTTTATCCTATGTTGAAGTTCTACAATTCTGGTCCTACAAACAATGTTGGACGAAAACCAAAATAACTAATTGCTGCTCCACTTTCATCATAAAAGGCAAATACTCCTGCAGCATTACCATTAGTATAATCACCACCACGCCTAAACCAAGGTCTTTCTTGTTTTGGTGTAAACGAAAAATCACTATACCATGAACCAATTCCTATATGGTCATTACTAGTTTCGTAAATAGCATCGCCTTTATTATAAATAGTTGAATTATAATTATTTTTGTCGCTATCAACAGATCCCGCTTTATATATGTCTATGTATTTTATATGTGAAGAAAAAGCGCTCTTTCCATGTTCAGTTAGATTATTATGTCCATTATTTATATAAGATGCTGTATATTCACAGGCTCCACCTGACATATCATAAACACCATATATATTACCAGTTGTTGATGCTTTTTGACCATTTGGAGTATTATACTTTCTCAAACAACCACTGGTAGGACTTGAATTGAAACTATCTCCAGCACAGCCTGTTGTAAAATTATCAGCTGGGTTTATCCATACTTCATTTGAGCCTTGTCCATAAATAGATTTAGATAGGTAGGCAATTGCACCCCACTCAGTATTTTTCATCATGTGTGTATCTAACCGTTACCACTTTTACCCCAACCATACATCTCGTTTTTCTCCATACTTTTAGCTTTGTTAAAACTATCATTTACTGATATGCTAGTAATTGTTCTAGCATTTGGTACTATTTTAACATTACCACTGCCATCATCACTCGCTTCAAATTTAGCTGCCCAAAAACCTGTCACTTCAACATCACCAAAAGTAAAGGCTGGATGATTCGTATATTTGTTTCCGTTAGTTGAAGCATTTGATGATTCTGCTGTTTCACCAAAAAGGACATTTTTATTCCAATTATCATTTATTCCTTTACTAAATTGGATATCAATTGTTCCTACAGTATTTGAATGCCAACCATTACTTATTTTATAAACATATCTTGGAATCCATACCCACATTGAACCATCTTTTGTTTTCACAGTAGCCCACTTTTTATGAGTTGGATTATAGTTATACCAATCAATATGATCTTCTGTTGTCTCAACACAAGTTGAGCCATCATATTTAATTGGAGTCATGCCTGGTGCTAACACTGGTTTATTTGCATCACCTACAAAATTAACTACAGTTTCAGTTGCAATAGTTACTCTTTGTGTCCCACCTACTGTTAAACCTGCCCATTTGTTTTTCCCTACAATTGTTATATATTCTTTTCCATTCATTACTTTGACTACTAAATCATCATAATTTTCATCATCTAAACCTAACACACCCTTTAAATTAGATAGATTTACTTGTGTCGGGTCAAAGTCTTCATCTTTTATTTTTTTATATTCTATTGCTTTTAAAACCATTTTTGCATTACTTTCAAAAGCACCTTTTTTCGACTTATCAATCAAATATGATATTCCTGGTATTGCAATTGCTAATATTACAATTGTAGCTAATAACTCTACTAATGTAAAACCTTATTTCATTACTACACTCCCTTATCGTTACAATAAAAGTGTAACATAAAAAAAGTCGATTGTAAATTATTTTTATATACAAAACCCTTTTGTAAAACAAGGGGTTAACTGCGTTTTAAGGTTATGGATTTAAACATGATTTTTCATCTTTAATATCTACCACTTTCATGTCTTTTAAGGTACCACATGCAATTAAATTGTTCCATGTTAATTTTCCTTTTATCTTAATATATATTTCATTATCAATCGTTTTTAGTGCAAAAGATGAATAATCTTCATCTGAAAAACCATGACTTTTTAGATTAGATATATTTAAACTATCAGGATTAAAATTATCTTCTTCTAATTTTTTATATTCAATCTGATAGATCAACATTTTTACATTACTCATAAAAGCACTTTTTCTAGCATTTTTCATGGCATTTGAAACAATAGGTGTCCCAATAAGCAATGTAATAATTGTTAACACTATTATTACTATTAGTTCTGTTTTGGTAAAAGCATTTATTTTCATAAACATACTCCCATCAAAAAGTACTCCCCCATAAAATTTGGCGAGTACTAATATTTATTCTTTTGCCTTTTTAGTAATTTTACCTATACTTGAAGTGATTTCATTACGGTAAAAACGGTACGTAGTAAGCATTATAATAGTTAATGGAAGAGCTAAAATAATTCCTTTTATACCTGCTATAGCGCCTCCTGCAAAAACTGCAAAAATAGATAATAATGTTGGTATTTGATTTGACTTATTATATATTTTTGGTGAAGTAATATATCCATCAATATTTGGAAAAATAATAGATACTATAATAGTAAAAATCAATAATTTAGTATTAATAACAGAAGCTGTTATAACAGCAATTAAATTTGTAACAATACCACCAAAATATGGAATAATAGTTCCAACCGCAGATAACAATCCAAGCAGTAAATAATGAGGATGACCTATTAAATAGAAAACTGTTGTATATTGAATAAATATTATTAGAGCATATAATGCAAACGCATTAACATAATTATGTATAGCATCATCTAATTTTCTAAAATATCTTAAAGTTTTTTTATTTTTTCTATTCTCTAAGTACCTTTCAAATATATTCCTAATATTTTCCATATCTGATAGGAAGTAAACAGCAACAATAATGATAATAATAGTCTTTGAAATGATACCTAATGATTGATTTATTATACTTATAAATCCATCTGATATCCCCTTACCTAAACTACTTGTTATTTGATATGAAACATCAGATATTGCCTCTTTTAATCCTACTAGGTTAACGTCATATTTGACAGATAAATCTTGAATAAATTTGATCAATGATGAGAATAACGAAGTTGTTTGTTCAAAAATAAGTGGTAAAATATTAGGAATTAAAAGCCATAATATAAAGCTTATAAAAAGAACAATGACAATACAGATAATAATCAGTGCTACTGATTTAGGCACTCCTTTTCTTATTAATGATTTTAATAGTGGATGAAGAACATATGCAATACCAAAAGCTATTACAAAAGGAAGAAGAACATCAACAACTTTTTTCAATACTCCCATCCACAAATCCTTCATCAGCCAAATAAGAAATATAATTATTACGATTAACAAAGTGTTTATCAACTTATAATTTATTTTTTTCATAACACCCTTCCTTACTATCTATAATAATAGTTACTGGACCATCATTGATAAGAGAAACCTTCATATCTGCACCAAAAACACCTTCTTGTACTTTAAGTCCTTCACTCCTTAAGAGTTCATTAAACTTTTCATATAATGCTTTTGATTCATCATATTTCATTGCCATATCATAACTTGGTCTTCGTCCTTTTGAAGTGTTAGCATGTAAGGTAAACTGAGAAATTGATAAGATAGATCCTCCACTATTATTTATATCTACATTCATTATACCATTTTCATCATCAAATAATCTTATAAATTTAATTTTTTTTACAATATAATTTAAATCTTCTATTGTATCCCCATGAGTAAAACCTACTAATAAGACAAATCCTTTATCTATTTGACCAACAATCTTGTTATCTACTGTAACGCTAGCTTCACTAACTCTTTGTATTATCACTCTCATTTTGTAATACGCTCCACTTTATGAATATAAGGTATACTTAAAACATCATTTATAAACTTATCTAATTTTGTCTTATCAGGAGCTAAAACGATGATATCGTATACAATATGATCAAGATGATTGATTGTGTTGATCGCTTGGATATTGATGTTTAGATTAGTTGTTTTACCTATTATTTCTAACAAAAGATTTTCTTTTTGTTCTGCTTCAATTAAGATGTTAGTAGGCCACCCCTTATCGATATTTTCATTCCATTCAACATTAACAATTCTCTCTTCAACATCAGCTATGTTATGACAAATACTACGATGTACAGTTATACCATGTCCTTTAGTAATATAACCAATAATATCATCACCTTTTATTGGCTTACAGCAACTTGCTAATGTTACTTTAATTTCATCTACACCTTCAACTAATACATCGTTTTTACTGACAGTTGGTTTTACATTTGGTGAAGATAATTTTTCTAATACTATTGTTTCTTTTGTTTTTGGTTCTTTATTAATTAGATTGATTACATAAAGAGGTGTAAATTTAGATGAACCAATACTACGATATATATCTTCAATAGATGCTAAATTAAGTGTATCTAGCAAATAATCAATATTTTTATCTGTAAGGAAGGTTGAGAAAGTAAGTTTTTGTTTACGAAGCTCTTTTTGAAGCATTTCCTCACCACGTTTTATAGCTTCGTCCTTATCAATCTTACTAAAGAAATTCTTAATTTTTGTTTTAGCTTGAGCTGTTTTAGCTATATTTAACCATTCACGGTTTGGACCCTTGGAATTTTTATTAACATTAATTTTGACAATATCGCCATCTTTTAATTCATAGTCAAGTGGTACTATCATTTCATTTACGATAGCTCCAACCATTTTGTCTCCTACTCCCGTATGTACACGATATGCAAAATCAATTGGAGTACTACCTACTGGCAATTCTATAACATCACCCTTAGGTGTAAATAAATATATATTATCATCTAACACTTCACTTTTTACATTACTTGCAAATTCTTCAGGATTATTATCCTCGTTATTAAGTTCAATAAGTGATCTAAACATTTGAAGTTTTTGCTCCATAACATTTTGTAAAGATTTACTTCCATCAGTATGTTCTTTATATGACCAATGTGACGCGATACCATATTCAGCTATCTGATCCATTTCATATGTTCTAATTTGAATTTCAAAAAGGTTTCCATCCACACCAAAAATAGTGGTATGAAGTGATTGATACATATTTTCTTTAGGCATTGCTATATAATCTTTAAATCTTTTAGGAACAGGTTTAAACTTTGAATGAATAAGACCTAAAGCTAGATAACAATTTTGCTCTGTTTCAACATATACACGAAGTGCTAAAATATCATATATTTCCTTAAAACGTCTTCCCTTTTGCATTTTATTATAAATACTATATATACTTTTAGAACGACCTTTTATTTCATGTTTAATATTATTTTGAAGAAGAATATTAGAAATATTTTCTTTCATTTCTTTAATAGCATTGTCTCGTTCTACTTTAGTATTATTTAATTTCTTTACAATATCATAATATGCATCTGGTTTATAATAACGAAGTGATAAATCTTCTAACTCACTTTTAATATGATATATACCAAGACGATGGGCTATAGGGGCTAAAATTTCCAATGTTTCTTTAGCTTTTTCCTTTTGCTTATTTTCAGGTATTGCCCACAAAGTACGCATATTATGAAGACGATCAGCTAATTTGATATAAATTACCCTAACATCTTCACAAAGACCAACCAAGATCTTTTTATAATAAGTAATTGTATAATTACTATCAGCATTAAACGATAATTTGTTTATTTTTGAAATACTACTTACTAAATTACTTATTTCTTCACCAAATACTGATTTTACTTCATCAATAGTGGTGTTATAATCTAACACTTCATGAAGTAAGGCTGATGAAATAGTTTGATAATCACTTTTTAATTCAGTTAAAATCATAGCAACATTTAAATGGTGATCAATCAAACCATTACCATCAAGTCTTTTTTCACCAAAATATTTGGCATTTCCAAATTCATAAGCTTTCTTTATTATTTCTAAGTCTTTTTTATCTTTTGTATAAGTACTTACTTTAGAAAGCAAATCATCAAATACAATTGTTTTGTTTTCCATATAGATAACTCCTTATCTGTAAAAGGTATAGTCACTTATGAATTAATTCCCTTTATTGATAATTCATCAAGTCTATCTTTATATACCTTTTTATTTTCAGCTACTTTGCCAATGTTCTTTGATTCTAAAAAATACCATAATTGAGGAGCTAGAAAAATAGTAGAATAAACACCTGCAGCTAATCCTATCATAATAGCTATATTGAAGTTGTTTATTTCATAAGCTCCTAGAAACACCAATGAAACAATTGGGAACATTACAGTTGTAGTTGTAAAGACAGTTCTTGTTAAAGTACTTCTTAAACTATCATTTACAATGTTTTTTAACACTTCTTTATTTGGAATAATATTCTTATGTTTATCTTTTATTGTTTCTCTAATACGGTCAAATATAACGATTGTATCATTGATTGAATAACCAATAATAGTTAAAATAGCAGCTATAAAAATAACTGAGACCTCAAGCTTAAAGATTGCAAAAAAGGCAACAATCAATAACACATCATGTACAAGCGCTATAATAGAGGAAATAGCATATGTAAATTTAAATCTAAATGAAACATAAATTATCATTCCAACAAGCGATAATAGAACAGCAAAGAATGCATTTTTAGTTAGTTCTTGTTTTACAATGTTTGATACAACCCCAATTTCAACATCGGCATTATATTTTTTAGTAAAATAATCATTTACTTGTTCTGCTTTTTCTTTATTTAATACCTCATCTAATTTAAGATAAACAGAATTATTATCGATATTATCCATTTCCATAGTTTCAATATTTAATTCTTTAATATCATCTTTTAAATCCTTTGCTTTTATTTGTTCTTTACTAGTTATAGTTATATCCGACCCACCTCTATAATCAATACCTAGATTAAGTCCACTAGTAAAGATAAAAGCACTTCCTATAATGAGAATTATTAAAGGTAATACTGGATGCCATTTACTATGTTTCACAAACTCTATTTTCTTATATGGGGTTAATTTAATTGATTTTTCTTTACCCTTTGATATATCTTTTTCTTTTACCCCTATGAATAAATTATAATACTTATCAAAGAATTTCGTTTTAACGAAAAGTTCAAGAATGTATTTAACAACAAAAACCATTACAACAATTGTTACAAAAATATTGATAATTAACATTGTTGCAAAACCTTTAACACTACTCTCTCCTAAGAAAAATAAGATAAAGCCAACTAATAAAGTGGTTAGGTTAGCATCTAATATAGTAGAAAAAGATCTTTGATTACCTAATTTAAAGGCTTCTTTTAATGGTTTTCCAGCCCATAACTCTTCTTTAATACGTTCAAAACTTAAGATATTAGCATCAACTGCCATACCAACCCCAAGAATTAAGGATGCTATACCTGGCAATGTTAAAACCCCACCTATTAGCCAAAATACTAGGAAGGTTAAAAATATGTAAATAACAATAACAAGACCTGCTATAATACCAGAAAATTTATATATTAAAGCAAAAAATATCAGAATCATTGCTATACCTATAACACCTGCTGTTAAGGTTTTATTTAAAGAATTTTCCCCAAATGTAGCGCCTACCATCTTAGATGATATTTCAGTTAGTTTAGTAGGAAGAGACCCTGAGTTAATTAAATCAACTAAAGCACCTGCTTCTTCTTTAGTAAAGTTACCTTTAATGATAACATCACTTGCAAAAGCTTGTGAAACAGTAGCAGCTGATAAACATTTTGAAGCACTTAGTGATCCACAATTAGCTTCTTCCTTTACAAAAGTATCTTCCCCTTCGATGTAATCAATCCATATAACTATACGATTATCATCATAATCTTTTACCTTGTTTGTAACTTCATAAAATTTATCAACATCTTTAATCGGTAATAACACAGCTGGTGCTCCACGTTCATCAGCAGTGAGTTTAACGCCTCCACCTTTTAAGACAGAACTAGTCATTAACAAATTGTCATTAGTATCACGAAAACTCAAACTAGCAGCTTTACTTAATACATCACGAGCTTCTTCTCTATTAGTAATACCTGCTAATTTTACTCTGATACGACTATCACCTTCAATGATGATATCAGGTTCTGAAACACCTAAAACATCTATTCTTTTACTGATTGTCTTATAGGTAGCAGTTAACATATCTTTAGTAAGTTTTTCACCTTCAAGAGGAGAAACTTCATATAAAACTTCAAATCCACCTTGTAAATCAAGACCATAGTTAATATCATTCATAAGTGGTATAAAACACAAAATCATTATACCTACTAATGCTAATAATAAACTAAATCTAATAATTACTTTTTTCATATATACATCTTCTTTCTACTATCTTTTCTTATTTAAAAATAAAGCATTTATTACATAACGAACAAGAAACGAACCAAAAGCAGCTATTAAAAAATATCCTGCAATAATTAAAAGTTCATCTTCCTTCGTTACTAACATGATAATACCAAATATTAATATAAAATATATAAAACAATATACTTTTTGTCTGTTCTTATAAAGCGTTGCTATAATTTTTCTTATAATTTCATTTTCACGATTCATAGTATTTCCTCGGTTTCTTCCACAAGATTAACTTCCCTAACCACATTACTAATATTTGTTTTCACATATTTTTCAATTGCATAATTATCAACATTAAAAATATCACTTACCATTTCTGATAAAGATAAATTAGATGTTCTAACCCATTTTGTTTCTTTCAGATAATTCCATATATCTTCTTCTTTAACATAATTGATACCGACTCTTTTTAAATCACTCTTTTTGGAAATTAGCGCTGGTTTAATCCTCGAGTATAATTCACTAAGGTTTTTAAATTCCATAAAATCGCTCCTTAATATTTTAATAAACAACATCATATATTATTATAGCGTAAATTCAATATTTTTCATAGGAGAAATTTATGAGAAAAAACAAATTCATTAGAGGTACAATTATCCTTATTATTGGAGGCTTTATTAGTAAATTGCTGGGAATGGTTACAAAAATAATTACCACTAGATATATAGGTGATGAAGGAATCAGCCTTTACATGCTTATTATGCCTACTTTTTTATTGTTTCTAAATATATGTCAATTAGGTTTTCCTGTTGCTATATCTAAATTGGTTGCAGAAAATAATAAAAGTAATAAAAAAATAGTATTTTCATCTTTATCTATTTCGTTTGTTTTAAATGTTGTCCTACTTATAATAGTATTACTTATAAGTCCTATTATAACTAAACTACTACATGAAAATAGAGTTCTATATCCTCTTATGGCAATAGGACTGGTTTTACCTTTTGTTAGTATTTCAAGTATTATTAGAGGTTATTTCTTTGGTAAAGAGAAGATGTTTGCTCATACTACATCAAATATCTTTGAGCAAATAGTAAGATTAATATTAATTATATTTGTTACCCCAATATTATTAAAACATGGATTAGTAGCTGCTGTAACTGGAGTAGTACTATTAAATATCATAAGTGAATTAACATCGATTGTTATTTTGATTTTTTTCTTACCTAAGAAAGTAACAATTAAAAAATCCGATATGAAACCTGATAAAACAATTATAAAAGATGTGTTAAACATAAGTATTCCTACCACTGGTTCAAGGTTGATAGGATCTATAGGTTACTTTTTAGAACCTATTATTTTAACATCTGTTTTACTTAAAGTCGGATATTCTAACACTTTCATATTAAATGAATACGGTACTTTAACAGGCTATGTTATGCCTCTTCTAATGATTCCGTCATTTTTCACACAAGCTATAGGATCAGCTTTAATTCCTGTTATTAGTAAAGGTTATTCGGATAAACACATAACATATGTTAAAAATAAAATTAAGCAAGGAGAACTATTTTCATTTATCATAGGTATTTCTGTAACCCTAGTTATTATGTTGTGGCCTAAAACGCTTTTAAGAATTATTTTTAATACTCAAATGGGAAGTAATTATTTAAGATTTATGGCACCATTTTATATAGCTTACTATTTACAAGTACCTTTAACTGCCGCTTTACAAGCGATGAATAGAGCGCGTGAAGCTATGATAAGTACCGTCATTGGCGTATCTTCAAAAATAGGATTGATGATCATATTATCTTCATTAAGAGTTGGAATGTATGGATTTATCATTGCTGGTATTTCCAATATTTTTATTGTGACTATATATAATTATATAAAGGTGAAAAGAGCATTAAATCAATCTTGACAATTGGTTTTTCCTATTATAAAATTAATTTGTGCCTCAATAGCTCAGCTGGTTAGAGCACTTGACTGTTAATCAAGGGGTCCTAGGTTCAAGTCCTAGTTGAGGCGCCATTAATTGTGAAAAAAGTATTAATCATTAGGCATTAATACTTTTTTGTTTGTATAAAATTTATTGATTTCTCGTTTAGCATAAGTAGTATCTGCTTTGTCGATCCAATCCAAACTAGGATTAGCCATATCATCGGTTACTATTTTAACTATATCCTTATTTTTTAATTTATAATCCAAATCAACATATTTATCATTTATCAAAGCACCTATCATAGTGTTTCCAATATTTTTATTGATACGATATGCAAAATCAATTGGCGTACTACCATTTGGCAATTCTATAATTTCACCCTTTGGAGTATAAACATAAATGTTATCTGAAAACAATTCCCTTTTAGCTTGAAGAAGAAATTCTTGATTATCTGCAGTAATCTTATCTAATTCAGAAAGGGATTGGAAAAATTGAAATTTAGTTCTTAAATCTTCCCTCATATAATTAACTGCTTCATTGCCATATTTTTTCCAGTATGACATTAACCCTTGATAAGCTATTTCATCCATGTCAAAAGTTCTTATTTGACATTGAACAACTTGCCCTTTCCTACCAACAACAGTAGTATGAAGTGAACTATACATATTTGTTTTAGGAGATGCAATATAATCCTTAAACTTACCATCAATTGGTTTATATATAGAATGAATTAAACCCAAAACAAAATAACAGTCTTTCACATTTTCTACTATAACTTTTAATGCTAATAAATCTTGAATATCAGTAATATTTTTCTTTTTTAACATTTTATTATATATTCCACAAATGTTTTTTATACGCATTTTTATTTCATGAGGTATTCCTTCGTTACTTAATATAGTTGAGACATTTATTAACATTTCTCCAATAATTTGATTATTTTTTTGTCTTATCTTAGTTAATTTTAATTCCATATCCCTATACATATCAGGTTTCAAATATCTTAACGATAGATCCACCAACTCATTTTTCATTTTAAATGCACCGATATAATACGCAAGTGGCACATATAATTCCATTGTTTCTAATGAATTTTCTTTTTGTTTAAATTCACTAAGATATTGAAGAGTTCTCATATTATGAAGACGGTCCGCTAATTTGATAAGTAGCATTCTTATATCTTCATTCAAGCTCATAATAATTTTACGGTTATTGGTTGCAACAGCTTCTTCTTTGCTTGAAAAATTTAATTTATTTATTTTCGTTACCCCATCAACTAATGAAGCGACAGTATCGTTAAAAATAGTTGCAATATCTTCTTTAGTAAAATTTATATCTGATGTATCTTCTATAACATCATGGAGTAAAGCTGCTGCTATAGTATCAGCATCAGCTTCATATTCAGATAAAATTAAAGCGACAGAAATAGGATGAACAATATATTCTTCCCCACTCTGACGCTTTTGTTCTGCATGTAAAATGTCAGCACAAAGATAAGCATTTATTATCATTTTAATAAGTGATTCATCTTTGATATATTTTTTTATATTAAATAATAATTTTTGAAAGAGTTTATTTCCCATATAAACACTCCTACTTATAAAGAATTTTGTGTAAGAAATAATACTATTTATTTTATCAGTTGTCAAGTAGAAAACATTTTTCAAACAACCCAAAATTCCATAATCACTTTAACAAAAACTGAACAAGATCGCAATAGTATAGTCATTATATTACACTATTCTACCAATCACTGCACTACATTTTCACAAAGTATGTCAGTGGAGTTATTTTGCTTTTTTATTACTTTTTATTTTATTAAGCTATGTGTTTTTTTCGTATTATCTATATATTCCCCATTAATACAAGAATGTTCTATTTCAGATTCCTTTTCAAAAGATAAAGACATATTCTTTGATATTAAAATACTATTAACTATATAACTGACATTTGATAATAGAGTCAAATTATTACTATAAATTAAATTATCAAACAATGTAATACTTGGTGATTTTACTGATAAAGAATTTAACAACTCAATTTGACTATTGTTAGTTAAAAAGATTTGACTTTCTCCATCATGACCAAAATTGGTTATTGTAACATTCCCACTAAAGCTACAGTTTTTAAATTCAACAGACTCCATTTGACACATAAAATTCAGATTATTTAATAAGCATTTTTCAAATGTATATGTATTGTATATATCTTTCAGAAAAATTTTATACTGTTCGCCATCTTTTTCGGCAATTTTATCAAAATTGAAATTACTTATTGTATAATGTTCTCCTCTTTTTCCATTTAAATACATATCTCGCTTAGTTTTATTCTCTATATAAGATCCTAAAATTTTTTTAATATTCATTAGTTTACCTCCCTATACCTTTCGTCTAATATTGAATATAAATATAATTTTACTTCTTTATTATTAATAGATTCTATATATTGCTTATAACCATTTAATTGTTCTACATACTCTTGTTTGTCTATATCCTTTAGTTTGTAATCAATTATTTTTATATGATCATCGAACTCCAACATTAAATCTATTATACCATGATATTCCATATCATCTATATTATATATAAATTCATACTCCTTATATATTTTTGATTTATTTAAATTGGTTAAAAAATCTTGTTTTAAGAATGCAGCGATTTTATTTTTATATGGAAAATCAATACTATCAATATTAGGATTATTGAAGTCTAATGTTTCCAAATAATAGTGTATAGCTTTTCCAATTTCAAGGACTTTGACATTATCTTTATCAAGTAAAGTATTTATTCCTTTTGAATATGATGCATCTTTAATCGGTTTAGATTCTATATTGATTACCCTTTTATCAATTACAATATTACTTGGTGGAATACGCTTTTTATAGTCACTACTTTTTTGCAAACGATATTCTTCATTTACTATATTTTCTATATCTATAGTCTTAATGAAAGGGATCAATTTATTTTTTACTGATAGTAAAAGGTCTTTAAATGATCTATATTTTAATCTTGACGATATTGAAACCATCCCGCTTTCATCATTTTCAAATGATTTTTGAGAATTTTCAAAATCACCTATAACAATCATTTTTTCCTTACATCTTGTTAACGCTACATAGAAAAGGCGTACTTTTTCTTCTATTTCTTCACGCATATATTTCTCTTTGAGTAGATATTTATAAATTGTATTGCATAGTCCTTCATTAAAATATGGTGTTATTATACCGTAATCATTGTCAAAATAAAACATATCTTTTAAATCACTAATATTAAATTCAGCGTAAAGACCAGAATAATAGCATAAATTAAATTCTAAGCCCTTAGATTTATGTATATTCATAATACGACACGCATTGTTATCAGTAATTTCTGCTGGTATCTTTATATCTGCATCACCAGACAAATTATTATCTAAATAAGTAATAAAAGATTCTAAATTATAACCTATTTTAGATAACGATTTAGCACTTTCGATTAAGTAATCTATTCTACTAATCATATCGTTAACATTACCTATTTTAACGATGTTTTCAAAAACCTTAAAATCCTTAATAACTCTTTTTAACAAAATATCAATACTTATAGAATCAGATATCTTACTAATGGTATAAGCTTTATTATAAATATCAGTTTCCATATATTTATCATCTATAAAAATATTAAACAAATCATTATCATTATAAGATGATAAGAAACTTCTACCAACACTCATAAAGGCATATTTGAATTCTTCATTAAACTCATTCTTCTTAATGCAATGAATTAACTTTAATAGATTTTTAATAACTAGTATATTAGAACTTGATGCAACACTATCATCTTTATATACTGATAAAGGAATACCCATAAAGGTAAATATTTTTTTATATAAATCAAAATTAGTTCCCCTATCCATTAAAATACAAATATCATTATAACAAATATCTCTTAAGCATTTATTTTTACTATCCATTATTTGATAGTGATTTTCTATTTTGTTTTTGATATCATTTGCTATCAAGAAAGCTTCAATTTCTTCCCTACGGTGTTTTATATCTTTATTATAAGAATAATTATATATTTCAAAATTATAATTAGTCTTGCCATCATTTATAAATGACTTATTACCAAAAACAAGACGATGTTCATTTTTATAATCTGCTCCCCCAAAGTTAGTATCCATAATATCATCAAATATTAAATTGATGTTTTCAAGAACTTCTTTGCGTGATCTAAAATTTTTATTTAAATCAATTTTTATACCACCATCATTGTTCTTATAAAGATCATATTTAGATTTGAAAATATCAGGATTAGCATTACGGAAGCGATATATAGATTGTTTTATATCACCCACCATATAAATGTTATTATTTGCAATTAATGATACGAACACTTCTTGTAAATCATTAGTATCTTGATATTCGTCTACTAATATTTCATGAAAACTTGTTTTAATTTCCTCTCTAATATCTGGAAATTCCTTAACCAACTTTATAGAAATATTTGCAATATCTATAAATTCATAAAGATCATAATCATATTTGAATTTGTTAATTCTTTTATCTAGTTCTTTAATAATCTCAATTATTACTTCAACATAATCTTTTGTACTTTTTATACTATTCTTTATCTCTTCTCTATTATTCCATATACACATATCGCTAAGTTCTTTTAAAATAGCACTTATTTCTGTTTTGTATTGTTTTACTAATTCATCACTTCCTCTTGGAAGGTTTGGCGTTTTAACACCTAAATTGTTTTTAATTTCATCATAAGTAGAACTTTTAATTAATTGCTTTAACGATTTTTCTAAAGAATCAAAATAATCACTTTCAACATAATAGCTTATTTTAGATAATAAAATATCTATTTCACTAAGTTTATCTTTTAATAAATTAGTGAATTTACTTATATCTTCTTCTATTTTAATATCATCAAACTCTTTAATTATATAATTAGATAAATAATTTTCTTTATCATGAAGCATACTTAATTTATCATTTATTTTTAAAATATATCTTTTTATATTAGAATCATCTTTTACACAAAAAGTACTTATAAAATTTAAAAACAAGTTATTTTTTGATTCATATAATTCATCAAAGATCGTATCAATAATTGATTCTTTTTTTTCATTTAACAAACTACTTTCACAAATGTTAACATCAGGTGATATATTTAATAAATATCCATATTTTTTAACAACTGATAAGGCATAGCTGTCAAATGTTGTTATATAAGCTGTATCCAACATAGATAATTGTTCTTTTAGTGAATCATCACTATTTAAATAAGAACTTATTCTTTCTTTCATCTCATGAGCTGCAGCTTTAGTAAATGTTAAAACAAGCAATTCATCTATATTGATACCATTTTTTAATTTTCTTATAATACGTTCAGTTAAAACAGCAGTTTTACCACTTCCAGCACCTGCACTAACAATAATATTAGTATTACTTTTCTCAATTGCTTCAAGCTGTTCATTAGTCCACTTTTTAGTCATGTTTTTCACCTCCTAAAAAGTCAATATTCTTTTGTTCTTTCAAATCGACGATATTTTGATCTTGCACATAACACAAATCACGTAATTTACAATATACACAAGATACATTTTTACCATTTATTCGTTTTGGATTAACGTAAAAATTACCCTTTATTATATTAGTAGAAGCATGTTTAATATTTTTTTCAATCAATTTAATTAAGTTGTTCATTTGATTTTTATTTAAAAGTTTAGAGTAAGCTGCAAAACCATTTTTAGTAAGTTTTAGTCCTTTTATAAAACGACTATCAGCATAACTTTTATCAAAAGTACTAATGACATTTTCATCATCAATTGTATAACCAATCAATTTAAAAGCTTCCTTTTTTCTTGTATTGTAGTCTTTTTTAGAATCATAATTAATTTCATTATGCAAAATCTCTTGAAGATAGAAACCAACAAAAACAGGATCCTTTATTTTTTTATAATTACTAATTAAATATAAATATATTGGTAATTGCATATTAAGACCATGTATGACATTATTAAGTTTAATCTCAGTTCTACCTGTTTTATAATCTATTACAGCTACCTTTGGTTTATCGTCATCATTATACATAATCTTATCTATTACACCACTAAAAGTAACATCAATTTCATTAGGCAAATTAACATATATTCTTTCTTCATATAGAGCTTTATCAAATGTAGATAATTCATTTTGCTTATTTATCACATCAATTACAAATTTTAATTCATCATGCAATTTATTTAAGAAAAACTTTTCTTTATTAGATAAAGTTAAATCTTTTAGATATGATGACCAGGTACTTTCAAAATCAAAATCCTTTAAAAACGCTTTAGATAAAACATAATGAAACAAGTTACCTATTGTAAGATAAAAAGAATCTTCAATGCTTTTTAATTTCATAACATGATTTATATAATATTTAAAAGCACATTCAAAATAATCATTCAACGACGAATATGATAATTTTAGTTTAGGACTTAAATAATTTAACATCTTTTTACTATCAACACTTTTAAATTGGTTATCATATACTTTGTAATTAATATCCTCATAATTGTGATACATTAAATCAATCTTATCATCTAATTCATTATACTTATCTAGCATATCTAATTTTTGGGATAACAATAACTTATCATAAATTGTTGAATATGAAATATTAGAATTGATAGAATAATTTTTAATAACATTTAGATTTAAAAAATCTATTAAACTTGATGGATAATATTCTTCACCTGATGCTTTTAATTTGTATGTTATAACAGCATTATTTAAACCTTTAATAACATTACTACATATTGTTTTTTCAATCTTGTTTTTTAAAGAAGTTGTCTCAATACCTATTTCACTTTTTAAATCATCAGTAATGTAGTCAACATCTTGATAAACAATTGGCATTGCCCCTTGATTAAAGTTCATGACAAAAACATAGTTATCAGGTGAAATAACATTATCTTTTAAATTTATTATTTCTACTGCGTTATCTAATTTAGGGTTATTTACAAAGTTATTTTTAAATTCATAAATTATCATATCTTTAATATTTTGAAGACCTACAAACTTATTACAAATATTTATAATTTTATTATAAATATTCATGTTATCTGTTTCATATAAATCATACATTTTTGATAATTCATCTAAACTAATTTGTAAGTCATTATTTTTTGTAAACAATTCGATAAAAGACAAACCAATTTCTGTAGAATATATACTTATATTGTTATTAAAATGGACTGGAATATTATAAAATGAGAATATTCTATCTATTAAAGTAACATAATTATCTGATACATTACCTATCTTTATATTGTTAATTTCTACTCCCCTATCTATTAAGGTGCAAATAGAATGAGCTACAAAAGAGATTTCATCTTCAATTTCATTAAATTCATACACTGGAATATCAAGATTACTATAAGGCTTTTTTTCTATTATTTCTACTTTAGTATGTAATGAAATCTTATCTAATAATTTACTAAATAATTTATCAATATAATCATATCCATAAACAATAGCTTTCTTATTCTTAATACTATTTAAAAAGATATCATCTGTAGTAAGTAAGTGATTATTTATCAATTCTTTTTTCATCTTTACTAAATCATTTAATTTAGAAGATTTATATTTTATATCATCAACATAATACATGTTATCTAAATACATTTTACATATATCTATTTTGTATTGATATTTCATCATAAGATAATGAATTGCTTTTTCATCATAATCAAATAAAATTTTCTTTTTAATATCTTCTTTAGTATAAATTTTTATATCACTTAATTTTTTTATGTTTTTTAGCATTTGTTTTTTTATACTATGAGGCATTATAAAAATAACTTGTTCATTTAAATATTTATTTATATCCACAGTACATCACCATCTTTATTATATCATGATATGGTAAAAGACCGTTTTAAAAATCGTATTACTTTAAACAAAAAAGAGCCAGAGCTCTTTTAAACATTCAGAAACATATAATTTTATTCTTCGTTTAAATATAATTCTTTCTCAACAATTGGAATTAATTCTTCCATCATTTCTTCATCAATTTCATTGTACACTTCATTACCTTGTTCATCTTTAGCTAATTCAAAAATATAAATATTACCTCCACAATCATCATCTTCATGACAACCACATTCACAGTCTTCTTCGCATTCCTCATCAAAATCGCATTCACATGAATCACCTTCATAAAGAACCGCATATTTTTTATCTTTGTACTCTATTTCCTTAATTACTGCTAACTCAAATTCTTCTCCATTTTCATCTACAACAGTTGCTGTTTTTATTTCTTTTTCCATATTATCCTCCTTATTTTAAGTATAACATAATAAAATTATTTTTCATATCCTTTTCTTTTAGATTTTGAATTATTTTAAAAGTTTTTTATTATATAGATCTTATTTTTTAAAAGCATACTCTACATCTTTTATTCTATGTCTTCAGTTCACACATATCTTACTTTTCTTAATCTATTCTTTACACTTAAATTGCCATTATTAGTAATGAGCGCTTCTTTAAATACAAATAGTATTATTGATTATTAAATATACTTTTTATTATTTCATCACCTATTAAATTATGTGGTTAGTTATAATTTTTTATTCAAAGGAATATACTTTATTGGGTGATTATAATGAAAATGTTTTTAAAAGGATTGATATTTACAAGTGTCGGGCTTTTAGGTTTAACTTTAATTCTTACTGTTCTTCACTATTTTAATTTAATTAATGATAAAGCTGTTGAAGTAATTAAACTTATTATTTCAATAACATCTATTAGTGTTGGAGGTTTTGTAGTTGGTGCATCATGCGAAAAAAAAGGTTGGCTTAGTGGTTTAAAATTTGCTTTTATAATAATATTAATTTTTGTCCTTTTCACCTTCATATTTCGTATTGGTTTTAATTTTAAAACATTTATTTATTACTTAATCATTATTGCATCTTCAACAATTGGAAGTATGATAGGAATAAGCACAAAAATTAATGAAAAATAGTAAAACTCCAATTCAATGAATTGGAGTTTTTTAAACATCTTTTATAATAACAATATATTATTTCTATTACTGATTAGCTGCTCTATAACATTTCAAACTACTGCCTGAGCCGCTATAATTACTCCAACCAGATGAGCAATAGTAATAAGTATAATATCCACTTGTACATGTTGAATATGCAAAGCTACCGGTTGCTGTGCAACTTCCTCCACTAACTGTATCTGGTTTATTAT
>DUQO01000063.1 GCA_012837765.1 Mollicutes bacterium
CTAAATTAGCTATTATCTTATTATTTTCTTTAGTAATGTTGGTATTTTGAATAATATAAGTTTTATCAGCCTTTAAGGCTTGTATAATTATAGCTGCATTAGTTAAGTTCTTTTCTAAACCATTTTCATATATAGAAGCTTCTAGAATTAAATCATCATTTTGTTTACACTTAGCTAAAATATAATTTTCTTTACTCGTATCTAGATTAATTTTAATTATACTTGCCATATTATACCTCCTTTGGTTGTATGCCTATAAAATTACCTTTCGTATCAAAACATAGATTATATCCAAATATGGATGCTCCTATTTCGTATGGAAGGCTTATAAAATTTTCATTCAGATTCTTATAATATTCTCGCTTTTCTTCTAATTCCATGTTAGCCGGGAGAACTGGAATCATTGTGTTGTCTTCTGTTCTTTTTATTTCTTTAGTATCTATGTCATAAAACACTACCATTAGAAAGCCACCTCCTTGTAAATGAAGTATTTAATATAAATAGTAACATTCGGCATTGTATAATCACTCTTTGTTTTGAAGTCAAAGTATATTTTGTTTGTATCTGCTCTTGCTCTAATAATAGCAGCCACTCCATCACTCCATGTAATAGCTGGTAAACTAGTATATTCGTCAATACCGTTTGCACCGTTCTGATATGCAGAAAAAGCTGGTTTATAACCCAAGCCATGCTCAATAGATACGGTTATATCCTCCCCGATAAAATTTATTTGTGTAGTTCCTTCTGCCACAATTTTGTGAATATTATGTGTCCCATCTATAAGCACAACATTATTTCCGTTTTTTAATTGGAAATGTCCGTTGTTTACATCTAAACCATTTTCGCTAATAACCACGTTATCATCTATACCATTAAAACCTATTTTTACATTTGCGCTATTTTTAGCTTCATCAGTTGCATTTTCTTCTACTGTTTTACCATTATTTAAAGTAATACTAAAATCAGTTCCATCAAAAGTAATTTTATTAGCCAAATTTAATGTTCCATCTTCCATGTTAATCCATGTTTTACCGTTTAACGATTTTAATATACCTGTTTTTATTAGTGCTGCATTTAAAACACCTGTTATTATATAATCAGCCACGAACCCTTTTCCAGTACCAAATGTTCTAAAATCCCATTCTTGAGTGCCTGGTTTAAAACTACTTGCTATTTCAAATCCCATAGTACCTAAACACATACACCCAAAAGTTGGACTATCTTCTACTCTATCCTCGAACAATATTGCTCTAACCTCTTGCGGTTGAGCTATATCCCTAAGAGCCTTAAATTGAGTTTGAATAGCATTAATAACTCCCTGTATTTCTCCTGCTTTAACAGTCCCATTAGAATTAGTTATTTTATTAACTGTAGCTTGTATATCAGCTTGTTTGTTAAAGAAATTATCTACTGCATTTCCTAACTCTAGACTAATATATTCTCCAGTTAAAAAATCTCTTTCATAGTCTATAACTCTAGCTTTAACATCTATATCCAAATGAGGAATATAGCAAGTTACTGTATCGCCTTTATTTACATTAACAAGCATTTTAAAATCTTCATAAGCAGTAGTATTAGCTAAATTAATCATATCAATTTTATAATTTACTGTAGGTTTATCTATTCCTTTTTCAAACAACTCATTACATCTTCTTATAAGTTCCTCTCTAGCTTCTTGGATAGTGTTAAATCCTTCTTCATCATCTGCATTTTCTTTAACCTTAACATCTGAAAAGTTTATAA
>DUQO01000064.1 GCA_012837765.1 Mollicutes bacterium
ATCGGTATGGTCTGTATCATTAGATATAGGCTTACATGGTGATGGTTTATTACATTCATGGATTTCAAAATATAAAGAAAATGGGTATAATGTAGTTGAACGAAAACGTGGAAGGAGTCCAACTATGCCTAAAAAAGATTTTAAACCCAAAGCAAAAGAAACTATTGAAGAAGAAAACGAAAGACTAAGAAAAGAAAATTTGTATCTAAAAGCGGAGCTTGAATACTCAAAAAAATTGAGAGCCGTTGTTCAAGCAAGGAAGAATCAACAACAGAAGAAAAAGTAAATGTTGTAAGTGAACTTCGGCTAGAATATCCATTAGTGATTCTTCTACAAATATCTGGTTTAGCTAAATCAGTATATTATTATACTTTATCTAAAACTGATAAAGATGATAAGAATAAAGAGATAATAGATAAAATAAAAGAAATATTTATTAATAATAAAGAAAGATATGGTTATCGTAGAATTACATTAGAATTGAGAAACCAAGGTTATAATGTAAATCATAAGAAGGTTTATAGAATAATGGTTAAATTAGGATTAAAACCTTTAAAAAGAAATAAAAGAAAATATTCTTCTTATAAAGGAACTGTTGGTAAAATTGCTGATAATTTAATTGAAAGAGATTTTAATGCAGATAAACCTAACAAAAAATGGTATACAGATGCAACAGAATTTAACCTTCGCGGAGAGAAATGTTATTTGTCACCAATATTAGATGGTTTTAATGGTGAAGTAGTATCATATAATACTTCTAAATCTCCTAATCTAGAACAAATAAATGATATGCTTAATAAAGCATTTGATAAGAATACTAATCTTGATGGATTGATATTTCATTCAGATCAAGGATGGCAATATCAACATCAATCTTATCAACAAAGATTGAAAAATAATGGCATAAAACAAAGTATGTCTAGAAAAGGAAATAGTATGGATAATGGTATGATGGAAAATTTCTTTGGTATACTTAAAACAGAAATGTTTTACGACCAGGAAGATAATTATAAAACATTTGATGATTTGATAAAAGCTATAGATGACTATATTAATTATTACAATTATGATAGAATTAAAGTGAAATTAAAAGGACTGTCTCCCGTAAATTACAGGTTACAATCCTCTAATTAGAAACTATTTATAAACTGTCCAACTTTTGGGGTTCAGTTCATTTTCACCAACACTATTTTTTATAGAACATATATAACTTTTAATTGACAAAACACCATTTTAATATAGTATATAAACCGATTTGAAACGGTGTTAATATTTGTAAAAAGATTGAAATGCAGATGAAAAACATCTATAAAAGGTGCTTTTTATTTTATTAAGACATCTATTGCCTTTAAGTAATGGGGGATGGACAAATATGTTAACCAAAAAAGAATTGTTAAAACAATTAAGAAATGAAACTGAAAATATTAGGAAACAAATTAAACATAATAAATTCTATAATTTTAGAAATCATATTGTTAAAAAACTTATTAAGAGTGGGATTGCTATTGATTATGCACTACCTTTTATAATTGCTGGAGTCCTTACTTTTCATTTGTTTGAATCAAAAGGCGAAACATTATTTATAACAAATGCTACAAAAGAAAAGGCTAAAAAAGAAAAACTGATAACCTCAACTGGTTTGACAGAAGAAAATAGTTTGCTAGATTATGATAATGTGAGTCACGCTACTAGTTGGCAAATTATTCAAGAAGGATTATACGAAAGAACTATTACAACATATAAAATAGATGACACTCTTGATATGACAAATGCTTATGAACATTTATTTATGTCAAAAGAAGAGATAGAACAAACATTTGATATAGCAGATATTCAATGTGTACAAAAAAGTCATTTAAATAATGAAGATGAAATTTATAACGATGAGATGTTAATTATTACTAGTATTATAGAAGAAGATAAAGTAAGTAAGGAAAAACAAAAAAAGAATGTTTCAAATGCAATTTTTTATTTAGGACTTACATCTGTGTATGGCTGTGGTTTAGATAGCTTAAGAAGATTACTTATTAAAACCCATATTAGAGATAAATTAAGACAAATAGAACCTAAATTTAAACAAATAGATGAACAAAGAGTATATGAATTAAAGAACATCCTAAAAGTAAAGCAAGAAAATTTAACTATGCTTGATGATAATTCAAAAAGTATTTCTTCAAATGATAACAGTTATTCTTATAAATTAAAAAAGAATAGAGAGGTGTAACATTATGGAGAATAAAGAAAGTTTATGTTTTATTGATTCAAATAGAAATGATAAGTTTTCATGTTTAAGGGGAATAGATTTACAAGAATTAATAGTTCAGATTGAAAATTTTTATTTATCTTATAGGGAAAAGCTGAATTTACCAGAGAATGTATCATTTGGACTTGAATTAGAATACGAAGGTCTTTCAGAAAAACATGCTGATAAATATATTCGAAAACATTTTCCCGATTGGGAATCAAAAACGGATTTATCATTAATTGTAGGTGGAGAAATAATATCACCAGTATTGCATGATGAACCAAACAGATGGGAAGAATTACAAAAAATATGTAACTATTTAAAGAAAAAGGATGTAAATACATTTAAAAATGCTGGTGGCATATTCATGTTGGTGCTCACACCTTGGGTGACAATGTAAATAATTGGCGAAGATTTTTAAAAGCATATGCAGCTTATGAAAGTATTATTTTTAGATATGTATATGGAGAGAAAAGCTGTGGTAGATACAACTTGTATAAATATGCAGCTCCCATTTCAGATAACTTATATAAAAATATGCGTTATATAAACAAAGCAAAAGACATTGATGATATAAATAGAATTTTATCTAACTACGAGAGAAAATCAGCCTTAAATTTTAAGAATGTTCAATTCCATTTAATTACTAATACAGTGATTATGAACACTTTAGAGTTTAGAAGTCCAAATGCAACAGTTGAAGAGATTGTTTGGCAAAATAATGTTAACGCTTTAACAAAATTAGTATTATCATCGTCAAAAGATTACTTTGATGAAGATCATTTAAATTATGAATTAAAACATAATAGATTCTCATCAAAATTAGAATTATATATGTATGATCAAGTTTGTTTAAAAAAGGCTTTGGATTTTGTTGATTTAATATTCGATAATAACTTAGATAAAGTTTATTTCTTAAGACAGTATATTAAAGGTTTTTGTGAAAATTATGGAGTAAATAAAACAAGTAAAACTATAAAGTTTGTTAAATAATGAAAAGTACAATGTAGTAATAATAATCTAACTCAAATGAGATTCTAATTAAAGAAAAATATAACCTATATAAAAAATTATGCGATATTAAAATTTACCAAAAAAGGCTGTACTTTTTTATATAAATTTTGATATAATGAAATTGACCTGTTGATATCGTCTTCATTTATTATAAAACTGACTAATTATACGATAAGGGAATCTAAAGTATAGCTGGTGTTGAATGACCACATTTTATGTGGTAATCCTAAAGGTTATATGGGGATGCCCACCTGTTTTAAGGCAGGTTTATATCGTACTTGGAGACGACTCGATGGGTTATATATTAAAAAATAAAAGGAACGCATATGTTCCTTTTTTGTTTCTTATACTTTATATAAATATGTAAGAAAACTTAGATAAATTAAAAGTAGGGTTAGATGAATTTAAAATCAAACAACACCACACTAAATAAAATAACAGCATCAGCTGTTATTTTTTATTTTATCGTATACTTCTTTTAAAGCTCTTTCATATTTACTAGTTTCTTTTGGGTTATAATAAACTCTATTTTTAATTTTATCGGGTAAATATTGTTGTTTAACATAACCACCTTTATAATTGTGTGGATATAAATAATCTTTAGATGATGTTTTTATATGACTAGGTACATTACCAGTATTTCCATTTTCAATATCATGCAGTGCTCTATCTATTGCAACTACTGAACTGTTTGTTTTAGGTGATAGGGCAAGTTCGATAACAACAGTGGCTAGTGGAATACGAGCCTCGGGTAAACCTAGCATTTCACAAATATTTATACATGCATCCACTTTTGGGCCCATTGAAGGATTAGCAAGTCCGATATCTTCGTAGGCAATAACAGCCATACGTCTATAAATACTATCTAAATCACCTGCGATTATAAGTCTAGCTAGATAGTGTAGGGCAGCGTTTACATCTGAACCCCTAATAGATTTTTGAAAAGCACTTAACACATCATAATGCCCATCTTCATCATTATCATGAAAGAATACTGGTTTACTATTCACTTCTTTTATTGTATCAATTGTGATACTGTGATCCTTATTACTGAAATAACATACCTCAATTAAGTTATAGGCAAATCTTAAATCACCACCAGCAAGTTTTACTAAATAATCAATTGCTTTTTTATCTATTTTAATTCCTTCAAGGAAAGGCGATTTAATAGCTTTTTTTATCCCTTTTTTAATATCCTCATCATTTAATTCATGTAATTCAAATATTTGACATCTACTTCTTATAGCAGGATTTATCTTGTGATATGGATTTGATGTGGTTAGGCCAATGATTGTTATTAAA
Source organism: Mollicutes bacterium (assembly GCA_012837765.1). Classification (GTDB taxonomy): domain Bacteria; phylum Bacillota_I; class Bacilli_A; order RF39; family UBA660; genus UBA5348. The sequence continues at coordinate 4,562 of DUQO01000064.1, forward strand.
CCACTTTCTAAATGAGGTAATAATATATCTTGTTTATCTTTGTTCATACGATGGATTTCATCTATTATTAACAATATTCCACCATACATACGAGCTTCCTCTATAACGATATCAAAATCCTTCTTGTTATTGATAACAGCATTTAACATGCGATATCTAATGTCTATCTCTTGTGCAATAGCATTTGCAATGCTAGTCTTACCAATACCAGGTTTACCATATAAAATCATTGAAAAAACACGTTTGTTTTTAACCATATTATATATGACTTTGTTCTTACCAACTAATTGTTCTTGTCCAACAACATCATCTAATTTAGTAGGACGAAGTTTATAAGCTAAAGGTTCCATTACATCACCAACTTTAATCTTTAATCTAACACAATTATATCATAGATGTTGGCTTTATTTTATTACAAGTTTAGTTTATAATTAAAGTGAAGGTGATAGGATGAATAATCTAGATAATTTGTTAAATGAATTTATAAATTATATATATATTGAAAAAAAAATATCTAAAAACACCAAAGATGCTTATGAAAGAGATTTATTAAAATATATTGATTACTTAAAAAAGAAAAAAATTGTTACCCCTGATCAAATAGAAAAGAAAGATATTGTTAATTATATTGAGTTTTTAAGTGATCAAATATCAGCTAGAAGTATCAATCGAAATATTGTTAGTATAAAAGCTTTTCATAAGTTTTTAGTAAGAGAAGGAATAATAAAAGAGAATATTACATCTGATATAGAATCTCCTAAAATAGGAAAGAATTTACCTAAGGTGTTGAATATTAAAGAAGTAGATGAATTGCTAAATATTACTTTGGAAACACCATTTGATTATCGTAATAAAGCTATGCTTGAATTGATGTATGCAACTGGTCTTAGAGTAAGTGAATTAGTTAGTTTAAAGCTTGATGATATTAATTTAGATATGGCTTTAGTAAGGTGTATGGGTAAGGGGAGTAAAGAAAGAATGATACCACTTGGTGATGTGGCTTTAAAATACATTAGTCTTTATATTAATGAATATCGAAGATTGTTACTAAAGAAAAAGCAAACAAACATGTTATTTTTAAATAATCATGGTACTCCTTTAACGAGACAAGGTTTCTTTCTAATATTAAAAGGTATTGCCAAGGAAAAGGGAATAAAAAAAGAGTTTTCTCCTCATACGTTAAGACATTCTTTTGCCACTCATCTTTTAGAATACGGTGCTGATTTAAGAAGTATTCAAGAATTATTAGGCCATAGTGATATATCAACAACTCAAATATATACACATGTAGCACATAATAAATTAAGAAAAGATTATGACGATTATCATCCAAGAGGAAAATAAAAAAAGGACTAGAAATATATTGGTGCACATGATATACTAAAATTAGTGGTACAATTTAAGTGCTTAAATTCTATTGTTATGAAGAGGTACTTTTATGAAAAATAATGTAGTGGTAAAAACTAGTTTAAATGATATAAAAAAGTTTGTATATTTTTTGACCCCTAAAAGACTATTTTTTTGTTTCGCATAATAGTCTTTTTTTGTGGTTATAAGCTATGTATAATTCGGGGGAGGTAAATATGAGAGAAAATATTAAAATAGCAGTTTTTATAACAGATCCCTAACAAACGCTTGCTTAATTTTAAAAAAATATTTTGTGGTAGAGGTGTAATATGGGAAGCAATGAAAAAGTAATAAATAGAAATTTAGTTCTAAAACAATTAAAATCTAAAAAAATAACTCAATTTTTAAAAGAATGCGATGATGAAAATCTTTTTAAATTAAATCCAAATCATAAAATCAAATTAACTTCTTCTGACAAGTTTTTTGATGCAATTAAAGGCCTGTCCTATAAATATAAAAATAATGAATCGCCTATAATAATGGGGCATATTAGTGGCTTTTATGAAACAGCTACACTTGCAGGATTATTGTCTTTAACTTGTAAAAAGGGTACTAAACCATTTTTGCTATTTTTTGATCGAAAAATGAATAATATGCAAAACGCAATTTATAATTCGTTTTTAATCAGCATGAGTAATAATAAAGAAGAGTTTCTAACTAAATTGTTTGGTTTGAATGATATTGATATAGTAAAAGCGTTCAAAACAAAAGAATATTATCAATTTTATAAACGTGCTTTGAAGGAACATTTTAATGAACAGGTTCCATTGCAAGCAGAGGTGGATAAATACATTTTAACCAAATTTATTGATGATTCATATATTGATAATTCTTTGAAAGAAAATTTCACATTAAGAAAATTAGAAAAATATGTTACTGAAAAAACCGATTACAATAAAGATGATCATTACAATATGTTAATAATTGAAGCGAGAAAGCATTTCAAAGGAGAACAATTAAAACTTTTTAAAACAGTTGCTAGAAATGTTTGTGATCATTTAGGTACAGCTAATACTTATCAAGAATTTATTAGATATTTAGTAGCTGATATAAAACGCAATCCTGATGGACATATTTTGGATAGGGATGATATCTTCTTAGGCTATAAATCATTACTTTATAAAAATGGTTCTGGAAATGTAAAATTTATACCAAAAATAGATATTAGTACTAAAGAGGGATTAAATAGATTAATAGATATATTAAAACAAAACAATATAATTATGGAACAAGATGATCCTAATAAGTTCCCAATTGATATAGCTATAATCCCACATATTCATAGATTGAATAATGCTTTTCCATTTATCAAAAAGAATGTTCAAGATTATTTGTTTGCTGATGCAAATTCTGCTAAAACTAAAGTTCGTACTTGGATGACTTATCCAACAGCTACTTTAAATATTAGAGATCATAATAGTATTGGAATGCAATTTATAAAAGATGAAAGAAAAAACAGAGTACCTTTAACAAATCTTTCGAAAATTGATCCGGTTAAAGGATTTCCACTTATTTCGTTTATAGCAGGAGCTAATTTTGGAAATATTTATCATAGTGAAGTAGATACTAAAAATATGATTGATATGGCAATAGCTGATGGGGTAGATACTGTATATATTCAAGGATTATTTTATGCCACTTATTATCATCATCAAACATCAAGAAGAATGCTTACTGACCCAGATTATCAATGCCTTGATTCAAGGTTAAAAGCAGGTCGTCAGTTAGTTAAGAAACTTAATGATGCTGGTATAAAAGTTGTTTATCAAATGGGTGATGAGGAAAATCATCTATATCAAGATATGTTTAAAATATATACAAGAGAACAGGGTATAACTGGTAATGATTTTCTTGAAAGAGAAGATTTAAGAACCAGATATGATTGGGTAAGACCTGTTATAATTCAGCAATTAATACCATATTTAATTCGTCGTGGTGAAGATATTACACTCTTTAGTACTGATGAGGCTCAAGAGACCAAAGTATCCCAAGTTTGTTATGCTCTAAAAGCATATTATGAAGGTTCACCATTAGGCGATTTAGCTCAATATATTGATCCGCAATATCTTGAAGATACAGATATGTTTAAAGTGGTTTTCCAAACGGTTGATAGTTATGATCAAAACGATCCTGCACTTTCAGTTGATTTAATTAGTAATCCTAACTTTTCACATATAACACAGTATGGTAATCCTGAAGCTGGACTTAGGAAATATGTTCGTGCACATCAGAGTGGGGCAGTAAGTAAATATCCGTTGGAAGAAATTCCTCAACTTATTGTTGATGGTCGCCAAGGATATATGGCATTAGAGGTAACAGATGATCAAGTAATGTTAAATGTTCCACAAATGATCAATGATGAGTGGTATATAACAGAAAAAGACTTACTTCCTGGCATTAAGGAAAAGATATTAGAAGACCCTACACATAAACGTGTTACACAAGTTCATACAAAACCAAACTACCCTGGTGGTTGGACAGTATCTGGTGATGTTAGGGAAGTTATGCGAATAATCCCTTATTATAAACGAGTGCGTGAAGTATTAGAATATGTTCAAAAAACAGGTGAAGGACTTCCAGGATTAAGTGTACTGCATGTAAATGATACTCAAATTGGTTCTCCTACTGAACGTATAAAATACTTTTTAAAGATGCTTGATTTAGCTTTCTATAAATATAATATTAGGGGTATTTGGGGGAATGGTGATTATCAACAAGGTTGGAATTATCCGAAGTTTGCTTTAGAATCTCGTCATCTAGGTGCATCATCAGTAAGTCAGCAAATGATTGATTTTGTAAAATTACAACGTCCATGGTTAGAAAAAGCATTTGGTGTAGTAAGGGCTGATATGTTTGAAATTGAAGATCCAAAGCAAAGAATAAAAATAGATTCGCAAGAAGCTGAGGGAATTTTAAAAACTCTTGTAGATAATAATCTGGTTAAAATCCAAAATGGAACTTTTGGTAAAGTTTACGCGATTGATAAAGAAATTGATTATAAAACAGTTGATTTGAAATTACCAGATATATATGATAAATACGAATCTCATATAAGAGAGAAACTTTCTTCTATACATAGACTATGGTTTTATCACTTAGTTGAAGGAAATCATGAATATAATACAGACTGGAATCATAAAGGATACAAACTTATTGAACATTTAAAGCAAGAATTAGATAACTTAAAAGCATTCACAGGTAGTGATCTTGAAGTAGTATTAACTGAGTACTTTGTAAATAGAAAAGGGGATATAGTTAATGCGCCATATGGATCAAAAACTATAAATGGATACAATATTGCCTATGGACATATGTTTAAATCAAGAGGCAAGGGAAGTGGCAGTAATCCATTAAAATCAATGTCTAATTACTTTGAACAAATGGGCTTAATGAGTAATAAATTTCATAGAGCTTTTATGGGACATTATCATATTTATTCTAATGCTGTTATCAATAACATGATGTTAAGTATAACAGGAGGCTCTGCGGGTCAAAGTGGATATGAACAATTTTTAGGGTATAACAGCCAACCAATATATGTAGTAGATACTTATATGTCTGATGGACGTCTTGTTATAGATACATATGGAACTAAGTTCTTAGATTCGTGGGAAATAAAAAACCCAACTGTTGCAGCAATTGGATTAGATAATTTCGTTGAAAAATGTTTAACTCAGGAAGCGCCAACGTTTGGTCCTGAAGAACCTGAAAAAGTACAAGATATACATGTTAGAAAACTAGTTCCATCTGGTGTCAATAAGTCTATTGGTCCAAAAATAGATTAGTAATATATTTAATATTATTATGATTACTAAAGAGTAAAAAGAAAAGTTCTGCAAAAGATAGTAAAATAGACTAAACAGACCTTAAATTAAGTTGTCCATTATGATACAATTAAATTATATTAAATATCTAATGTATTGATTAAAACATGTTAAAAGGAGAATGTGCGCATGGATAACAACAAGAATCAATTGTCAGAAATAACCACAACTATAGATGATGTTCTAATTGTTGAATATGACGAAACAAAGGTAACGCCGGGGGAAGAAGAAAGACTTATTAAAGACTTAAGAGATAATGTTAATTGTAATGTTGTATTAGTTCCTTCACATGTTAAATAGTTGGTAAAATAAGATGCTTTCCTAATTTAAAAGCACAACAAAATCAAGCAATGCAAAATAGTGCTAATAATTCAGCCCCAACGATGAACAATATACCGGTTGGTAATGTTAGACCACAATAAAAAAGACACGGACGAAAGTCTGTGTTTTTGATTAATGTGTAAGTCCCCTGCTTTACAAATGCTTTACACCGATAAAGTAGGTGATTATTACACTAACAACTAAAATTATTTAACAAGTAAGTGTGTATGTATATGTTACCTTCTAAATACATGAAATATATCACAATTAATGAGGATTAGTGATAAAATTTAAATTATAAACAAATCTTAAACTAAAAGGTTATATATAAAAAAAATAAAATAAAACCGTTTCGCTTGTAGGAAACAGAACGCATTATAATGAATCGAGAGAATAATAGTTGAACAACTATCCATCTCGATTTAATAAAAACAACATTATTTATAACAAATATATATTCTAAAATGGTTACAAACTTTTTTGTTATTAAGAACATAACAAAAACAAAATTGCAACAAATCAAAATTAAATGTATTACATATAATGTATTATATATTATGATATATAAATAGTAGATAAGGTAAAAGTAAACAAATAACCAGTTATATATTACGATCCTACACATTTTAGCGATTTTAAGAACTTAACATAATATATATTATAGGAAGTTGTTGATTTGAGATAAATACATACATATTATCTTGATTTTATTCCATTATATAAAGTTATTGATCTGTTAGTACCAATATGTATTATATTTTTTATATTATTACGCCTCAATTTTGCATCAAGCTGTCTTTCTAATTAAAAAATTATCTATTATTATACTTTAATATCCCTGTAAACATCTTTATAGGCAAACATATAATGTATGGAAAGGGGTAATTTTATTATGAACACGGATAATATTATTACTAGATCCATTGATCTACATTTGTTTTTTATGAGGATAATGAAAGAACACATGTTTTTTATTGAAGCAGCTTTTACACCACAAAACTTTGGTTTGCAATCGATTGCAGGTAATTTAAGGGAACGAGCAAGTAACTTTCTATCAAGACTTGTTGACATCGCTAATAATAATGTGAGTGCTGAAGCAATTGAATCTGGGGAATTTGTAACAAAACATACTTTAAATGCAGAAAATGCAACATCATACTTTACAAAGATACCTATTGATACTAGTATTACACAAAAAGAATATGACTTAATTGCTGCACCTAACACCAATCGTCTTTCACCAAATTATAATGTAAGTATGAGTGATATTATTTCTTTAAACAACGAAGCACATCAAATAGTTTCAAGCATAATTGAATTTAAAACATCACTTTTAGATCAAGTATTAAAATGCTCGATTTTTACCCTAAACTATCCCCTACTCATTGAGCACATACTAAGGGAAGCTAAATACTATTTAATGAAAATCGAAAGATTACAACAACCGGATCGAGTAATGACACCACAAGAACTTGTTGAAGAAGAAATGTTTTGGAATACTATAATGGCGGAGCATGCAAAATTTATTAGAGGATTATTAGACCCTACTGAAGTGGAATTGTTAAATGCTTCTAATATGTTTGCTAATACTTTTGATGAATTAACTATGGAAGCTAGAGAAGCAGAAAAAAGAATGTATGACTCATTAGGTATTACACAAAAAAGTTATGATGAAACACAAAAAATAAGAGCGTTTAAAGAACAAGGAACAGAAGGTTTATTAAATTGTAAAATTAAGTCAATAATATTACCATTGTTAGCAGATCATACATTGAGAGAAGCTAATCATTATTTAAAATTATTAAGAACTAAATAAATAGTTAAAAAAACAAACTGTGATGATTTATTTAACAGTTTGTTTTTTAATAACTTTGCAGATTAATAATCTTTAAATTTTACCAACCTTTTACAGCTGAATAAATACCAAATATTATAAATGTAATTCCAAATGCTGTAAAAATTAAAAAGTGCCATATTAATTCTCCGACATACAACCAAAAAAATAATGGAATTAACGATGAAATACCTCCTATTAACCAAAAGGTAATTGTTCTAGAAGTGATTGTGTTAATTTTTTTCTTGCCTTTTAAGAAATAATGCACAAACATAAATATTCCACCAGATAATAATAGAATACCAGGAACTAATAATACTAAGAGGTTATTTAAAACAGTGTATATTATTATAAAAGCTCCAATCATTGCTACTATAATAGAAACTATTCCAGATCCTATTTTTTGAAACTTCTCACTTTTTGCTATTTCCTCTGGTGTTGGTTTTCTTTCACCTTCACTAAATATCAATAAATATGAAATGATAGCAAAAAATAGTAAAAGACCATATATCAATAAGTTCTCTTTAAACAAAGATAAATCACTAGTTTCTTTGTACCACATAAAATCAATGTGTATAAATTTATACAACATATAAATTATGGGACTGACAGCAATTATAAAGCAAAAAGTTTTAAATGGTGTAAATTTTTTGTTTTTCATAATTCATTTCACCTCTAATTTTATTATAACATACTTCTACAAAAATCAACTTAATGTGAACAGAAAAACAAACCTACTATATAAGTTTGTTTTACAAGAAGATAACGATCCACTTTTCACGCCTTCATTTATTTATTCTTTAATTTAATTATCTTTATGTTTGTGCATTATTTTCTTATATGATAAAAACTGACTGCAATTAGTCTTTAAAAGATTTAGATTACCATCATCATCAAAACTACTCTTTTTCTTTTTATATGCAACAACCCTTATTTCATTAGCAATATTTTGATATTCCTCATCATCTAATTTCAAAATATAATTATTTGTAAGTATTTTTTTTGCCCACTCTACTCCTCTACTATCTATATTTGAAATTGTATCTATATAGATTTTATATTTCAAAATACTTACTTTCACATCAATAATTTTGTGATCACAAAGATTTTTAAAAAGCACATCTAATTCTTCTTCAAATTCATCATTTACGGGGTATAAAATTTTATCTAACATTGTTTTAAAAGCGATTGATCTCTTACCAACGTCATGTTCTAATAGGCTTTTATAGATACTAGACTTTTTAGTTTTTTTGTTAAACTTTTCATGAAATCCTGGAAGAAACAAAAAACATGTCTTTAATAATTTTTCTAGATGAATTGACCCATAATCTTGATTTTTAATAATATTTATAGCTTTAATTTTATCTTCATTACTTAAGGATAAGCATTCTATTTGTTTAACCATTATACACCACCTCACCTTATCAAAGTATTATATACAAAACATTTTATTTCTTGAATTGATTTCAACTATATTAATAAAAAATAAAACCAACAAAATGTTGGTTTGGTTTATTAAATATTATATTATTTTTTAACTAATACTTTTTCATGTTGATCTTTTGTCCATGCTGGTGTACAAGGAACGCATAGTTTTAGATTTCCTTCATAATAATACAATTCGCCTGGATTTATTAAAATAACAGTACCTTTAGATATTTCATATTCCATATCATTGATATGAAACTTACCATTTCCTTCTATTACATAACAAGTTTCAGTACAAATTTTATTTAGACAATAACCAGTATCAGGATATCTTCCATTTATTTCAACATACGCTATATTTATATCTTTATTATTAGTAGGATATTTATACGATATAGCATTATCTGAAATTTTAAATAATTTAGCATCTTCTCTTTGTGCAATTTCCATATTACATATTCCTCTCAATATTATCAGATTTAATTTGTGATAATGATAAATCAAATGATGGTAAAATTCCATATATATGATCTAATATTTGAGCTTGAAATTTTTCGAATTCAATTAAATCAACTATATTAGAATAAGCTCTTATTTCAATAGGTAGACCTAATTGAGTATGTCCTAGTTCTTTTATCATGATTGTGTTATCTTTTGAAATATTATCATTTTCTCTTAAATATGCTTGAATATATATTCTTAATAATTCAATGTTTGTTATATCTTTTTTATTTAAATATTCTTTAATATGTTTGTTTTCTTTTAATTTGTTTTTAATATTAGAGTTAATTATTTTAATAGAGTTAGCATTGATAGTAAAAGATTTCTGGATAAATCTTAAACCACTTTCTTTTATATAACGATAATTTTTAAAAGCATCAATCATAAAAAGATGAGTTGGTACATAAGTAACAGAATTATTAAGGTTCTTAATTTTTACATTATGTAATGATATATCAACCACTGTTCCAAGAACATTATGTTTTGGCATTTCAATAAAATCCCCTATTTTCATTAAATCATTATATATAATTTGTAGTCCTGAAACAAAACCTGTTATTGTATCCTTAAATACTAGTGTTAATATAGCAGTAAATGCTCCAATTCCACCTATGATTGCTAGAGTATCTATTTTTAATAAATAAGCTATAAAAGAGATAATAAATATTATATAGGTAATTATTTTTAATACTTGAATACCACCTTTTATAGGCTTTCTTTTGTCTAACGGCAATGCTTCATTAAAATCGTTGATAGAAGATAAAGTTGAATCTATTATTAAAGCACCATAAGCAAAAAAGAATATCATGAATACTGTATTTATTATATTATCATATGGTTTAAATAGAAAAACAAATTGATATATTACAAGTGCCATAATAATATAAGATGTTCTTTTAAATACTTTCCTTCTTCTTGCAAATTCATACCAACGATATTTTTCATTCTTTATTTTGTTATTTATTAATTTTGCAATAATTTTTGAACTAATTACCTTTGCTATAAAACCAATAAGAATAATAGATATAATAATCATTATATATCTAAATATATCAATACTTATATCATTAAAACTGATGGTAATATTTTTCATCATATCCCCTACTTTCATTATTATTATATCATATATAAATATTATGTCACTTAAAAACATATCATTTACTGGAGGAAAATATATGCTTAGTAATAATGAAACAATTTGTTTTTGGTCGGGTATTATGAGAGATCACGAAGAGTTTTTAACACTTAGTTTATCTGTGAATGAGATGGAATTGATTGAAACTGCTAATTTTTTTAAAGAAGAATTCACAAAAATACACAACTTATCTAATAATAATATAACAGGTGATTTTATTAATGAGGTTATGTCATTATTAGTAAATTTTATAGAATTTAAAAGATATATAATTCAAAAATTATTAATGTGTGCTATAAATATTAGCTTACCACCAAGCTTTATTAATCATATGATAAATGAAGCGCAGGAGTTTTATGAGACGCTAGAGAGTATTCGAAGACCAAAAGCAGTAAATACTGTTGAGGAAAATATCAAACTACATAAAGTTTGGTTACCAGATTCGTCAGGTCATGCTACTTCACTACTTATGTTTATTGATGCCGTAGAAGCTTTTGACAGAGAAGAAGCTAGAAGGTTTGCTTGTGATTTTAATAAACTATTTATTAAAGCTAATGAGCTTGGAATAATGATTGATAGAACAAATATGTCTAATGGGGCATTAAAATATTTAAATGAGCAATCTAAAAACAAAATATCAGACTTTATATATTTTTTAAGTAGAATAAAAGAATTGCGAATTCAATGTAAATTGTTAGGTAATTTAATGCCTTTAATACCTGATCACATGATAAGAGAAGCTCAATATTACTTATCTAGTATTCAAAGTTTTAATGAATAAAGCAAAGTAATTTCCTTTGCTTTATTTTCTTTTTATCTTTTGGTTTGATTTTTCTAACTCTTGATATACATTTATATGATCAGCTAAATCTATTATATAATCTTTATATGGATTATTGAGTGGTGGAAAATCTTTATTGTAGTAATTATCTAAGGTGTTCCCTATCTGTTTTGCTAATATCAATTTTTCTTCTTTACCCATAGTATATTTATCTATTATGTTTATTGCATTGTCTAAAGAGATATTTACTCGCCCTGTATTAAATTCCTCCTTAGTATTTTTAAGAACAACAAAATCTGATGTGAATCCAGTATTTAAATTGTATTGATTAAGATAGTACTTTTCCCAAAAAGAGTTGTCATAATCTTTCTTTAACGCCTCATATAATGCTGAATATAAAAACTCGTTAAAATATTTGGCTGGTATTTGAAAAGCAAGGACATATGTTAATAGATCTTTCTTTGTTTTAATTCCAGGAAAATAATTGTACTCTGCAAACTTTTCTTTGATAAAATCCATATCCTTTAATTGTTCTTCTACAAATGGCCTGAAATAATTATAATTTTTACTACGTAATTGCATTGCTTGATCAACTTTTGTTACATGATTATAACACTGGTTCATCAAATCAAGTGTTAATTCATATAATACTTTTCTAATCTCTGTAATATCAACATTCTCATATTTTAATAATAATAATTTGTCTCTAACATCTCTTATACAAGATAATGTTATATATTCGTTATGCATATTCACTCTCCTTTGCATTATAAATATATTATATATCTAATAAAAAAAGACACATAAAGTGTCTTAATTAATTTTTCTTGATTGTATTTCAGCAATTTTTTCAAAAACTTCTGACGCATTAGATTCATTTATTTCAGTGTATCCTAATTCTTTTAATGCTTGTACTTTAGCTGTGTTTAATTCTTGTGTTCTGCTTAATTTTTCTTCTCTCTTAGATTCAATATCAGCTACGAAACGTTTGTGAGCCTCAACAATTTTACTTTTAGATGCTCCCCCATTTATAAATAAGTTCATAGCTTGGAACATAATACCTTCAAATGTAATTTGTTCTTCTTCATTGAAAACAAATTCCTTTGGTTGAATAAATCCGTTTGATTTGGCAAAATAAGATAAAATATATTTGACTTCTTTTATATCAGGATATACCTGTAAAAAATGATATAAATATTTAACAGCATAATATCCTTGTTCAGTATTATCATCTTCACTTAATATCTCTCTTAATAATTCTATTACTTCACTTAAAATGTGTTGTTGTTTTTTGCTAAGATCTTTAAACTCATATAATGACATATTTGATTTAAAAGAATCAATATCAACGTCATCAAGTATTTTTTCTACTTTCATCATATAATCAGTTGTAATCTTTTTCTCAGGTAATTCATCAGCGCTTTTTATATCTAACAAAGTAAAAAGTTTCATTTTCTTATCTTTAGGCCAGTCTTCCAAATTTTTTAATTCTAAATAATTGTACACCATTTGCCTTGAAACACCTAAATACTTCGCTAATTTAACTTTTGATATTCCAAGTTCCTTTAATATATCATCTAAGTCCCTCATATATTACCTCCTATTATCATTTTATCATATTGTTGTCAATTGTCAAGTGTATATTATGTGACAATTGTTTGTAAACGCATCATATGATAAATAACAATCCTACTAATATAATCAGTACGCAAAAAAGTTTATATAAAATATTTTTTTCTAATTAATTGCATTATTAAATTCTATAATAACTAATGCAAAAGAAAATAATGTATAGAATGTAATACTTCTATGACATTATTTTTTTGAAGGGCTTTCTTCTTAAAAACTTCTCTAAAGCTTTTCGCTATACCATAAATTAAATATTCATAATTCCATATATTACTCCTAGAAATCATTATAGATACCATGTTTTTTGATTGTTTATATATATATCTTTAATAATTCCGCCACCTAAGCACTCCTCACCTAAGTAGAAAACGCATGCTTGTCCTGGTGTTACTGCTTTAATATTGTTATATTTTACTTTAACGTGTGTATCGTCTATATATTCTAATTCTACATCTTGATCTTGTTGTCTATATCTAAATTTAGCAGTACACTTAGTTGGTCTAGAATCACTTATCCAATTAACATCTTCAATTAAGGCACTATCACTAAATAAATACTTGTTATTGTCACCATATGCTACATATAAGATGTTGTCTTTTAAATTTTTTCCTACGACATATATTTTATCTGTACTTCCACCTATTTCAATTCCTTTTCTTTGGCCAATTGTATAATACATTAGCCCTACGTGTTCCCCAAGAATTTCATTGTTTTCTATATTTACAATTTTACCAGGTTGGTGAGGTAAATAATTTGCTAAGAATTGTTTGAAGTTTCTCTCACCTATAAAACATATACCTGTTGAATCCTTCTTTTTAGCTGTATTTAAACCTAATTTTAGGGCAATTTCTCTAACCTCATATTTTTCTAAATGACCAATGGGAAAGATTACATTTTCTATTTGTTTTTTGGATAATTGTGATAAAAAATAAGTCTGATCTTTATTATTATCAATTCCTCTTAACAATTTACCTTTTTCAATTCTTGCATAATGACCTGTTGCAATATAATCAGCTCCAAGTTTTAATGCTTCTTTAACAAATGAATCAAACTTAATATATTTATTACACATAATATCAGGATTTGGTGTTCTCCCCTTTTTTAGTTCATCTAAAAAATATGTGAATACATAGTCCCAATATTCTTTTACAAAATCTACTCTATGAAGTGGAATATCAAGTTTTTTACACACTTCAACTGCATCGTTGTAATCTTGTTCTTGAGTACATATATCATTATTTAAATATGGATTACCTAAAAAGTCATTGTTGATTGATGTATCCCAATTACGCATAAACAATCCTATTACTTCATAACCTTGTTCTTTTAATAGATAAGCTGCTACTGAAGAGTCAACTCCCCCACTCATTCCAACTACGACCTTTTTCATGTAATCACCACCTTCTATAAGAATTATTATATATATTATATAACAAAAAAACCCGTTTCGGGTTTTTTTATATAAAAATTAAAAAAAACTTAATAATATATGGTGAAATAAATGTTTCTATTAAAGAAGATATAATCATTAGTATAACCCCAAAAAGCATAGTAAAACTATAACGATTTATAATTTCATTGAAATTGATTGTTTTCTTTTTTATCACAGCCTTAAAAATATTAAATGATAGATTTAAGGCATAATAACTAATGATAAGAATTACTAATGTTGAGATGATAATGTGAGGGAAAATGTATGTTATAGCTCCTAAAACACCAATAAATTTGTATTGAGCTATAATTGTAACTAAACTAAAACCAATCATGAATCCTTTTAAAAACAACATAATAATTACTATTGGAATACCAATGATGGATATTCCTAAGATAAAAACGAATGTGATATAAAGAAGATTTGCTGTCATACTATTTCTTAATGTTTCCAAATAATTTATTTCATTTGCTTTTATTTGGTTAAAAAAGGATGCCACTTGATTTAAGACAGATGCTTTGTCATTTTCATCTAGTATTGTTAAAAAAACAGAACCAAAGATTACACCTATGATGAAGATTATCAATAAAAATAGATATAGTTTTTTACCTTTAACGGACAGTGACTTTAACTTCGAAAAGAGCTTGTTCATTTCTCCACCTCTAATCCATTATATTTTTCAATTTAGATAAATATACCCATAATATTTATACTATGATATAATAATTAGTGTTAAGGAGGTAAAACATGAGTAAGAGAGCAACTAAAATAATTACATGGATACTTTTAATAGGAATGATTGGAGGAATTATTATCACCATCATACAACCAGCCCTAAGATAATAAAAATACCAAAAAGGTATTTTATTTTTTATATGTATGATTTTTATTATATGTTTCAAAAAGATTATATACTTCTTCAAATAATTTTTTTAATTTATATGTAATATTATTTAAATCATTACCTATTTGAACTGATGTATTTGCATATTCATCACCTAAATAACAATTAATAAGATTGAAAACAATCTTATTATTTTTATATTCTATTCTTATTAGTTTTTGATTTATATAGTTATCACGAATTGAAATAATTTTATC
>DUQO01000065.1 GCA_012837765.1 Mollicutes bacterium
CATAAAATGTACAGTAACAAAAGCAACAGGCTTAAGTGCAAATGCTCAGACAACGATAGTAGTAAATCCAGCTTACACATGTTCTGTTGGTACATTAACTAATGATCCAAGCAAAGGATGGATTTGTGTTACTAATGCATCCCAATCTTCTAGTAGTGAATGTGTCCGTTATGATAATATAGGTCATAAAGTATATGAAAATACATATCTTTCATGTGGTGATAGTAGTAGTAGTTGGAGCAACCCAGGCTCTTTTGTATACATAACTTGTTCCAAAACAGAATGGACCGAATCATGTGGTAACAATTCATATACATGTACTCATTATCTTTTCTCATATGCTTGCTTGGAATATGAATATTATTATTCATACTATTGTCCAAGTGGTTGGTCTAACTATAGTGGCTCAGGTAGTAGTTTAAAATGTTATAGAGCAGCTAATCAGTAATAGAAATAATATATTGTTATTATAAAAGATGTTTAAAAAACTCCAATTCATTGAATCGGAGTTTTACTATTTTTAATTATTTTTTCTTATTTAAAGATAATCGTTATTGTTTTCAAAATGATAGTATGTTAAAATTAAATTAGAAAATTGTTGGAGGGTGGTATACATGTTAAAGACCGTGCTTTTACCTGCTGATGCATTTACTGTTGTTAGCAGAACAGTCATGAATGACAACGATCGTCTTATATTGAACATGTTATATCAACCTCTTATTAATTATAAAGCCTTATCTTTATATAATACTTTGTGGGCTTTATTAGATAAGACTGAAATAATGAGTGTTGAATTTACTCATCGCCATTTGATAAACATGACTGGTTTTAAAGTTGAAGATATAGTAGAAGCTAGAAGAAAGTTAGAAGCTATAGGACTTTTAAAAACTGCCTTTAAAGCAGGTGAGGTCAACAACTATATATATCAATTATATGCACCTTTATCTGCTAGTGAATTTCTAACCCATCCGTTTTTAAGTGCTTTATTATATAGTGCTTTAGGTTCAAAAGAGTACAATAGAGTTGTTGAATATTTTAAAATGCCAAACATTTCGTTGACTGATTTTAAAGATATCACAGCTTCTTTTTCTGATGTGTTTAAAACAGGTACAATTTTCGTAAAAGAAAAAGAAAATGAAATCCGTAAACGCGAAAACTGTGAGATTGAATTGAAAGTTGATCTAGATTTAAATCTTATAATGAGCTCATTACCCAAGGGAATGATTACACCAAAGACTTTTGATAAAAACACTTGCAAACTACTTAAAGGAATAAGCTATTTATACAACATTGATAATGCAGGATTAGTTTCTATTATTAGAAACTCACTTACTGAAAAGGGAGTTATCGATAAAGTGAAACTTCAAAATAATGCAAGATCATACTATCAATTTGAAAATGATAATAATTTGCCACATCTAATTTATAATACACAACCATCTGATCTTCGTAAGAAAGAGCTTGGTGGTTCTAAGCGTGATAAAATGATATATACTTTTGAAACATTATCACCATTTGACTTTTTAAGAGGCAAATATAATGGAAGCAATCCAACTACAAGAGATTTAAAATTGATTGAAGGATTAATGTTGAGTCAAGAATTACCGCCAGGGGTAGTTAATGTGTTAATTGATTATGTTTTAAAAATTAATGATAACAAATTAAATAAAAACTTTGTTGAAACAATTGCTGGACAATGGAAACGTTTAAATATAAAAACAGTTACGGAAGCTATGAAGCAAGCAGAAAAAGAACATAAAGGAAATAAAACAAGAACTTATAAAGGAACTAATAAAGTAACTGTCGATAGTGTTCCAGAATGGTTTGACAAAAAAATTGAAGTCGAAAAGCTAAGTGCTGAAGAAGAAGAAAAGATGAATGCCATTTTAAGCAAATATTCATAATGGAGTGATTATGTGAAAAAAGTAAATGAAGAACTTAATAAATTGTCTTTTGATAGTGCAAAAGATGCACTTAGAAGTGAATATATTAAAAGTCTTAAAGATGATAACTTTAAAGAATTAGTTACTAAACTTTCCCTTACGGAAGATAAATTGATGAAATACACATCGAAACTACAAGAATGTAGTGTTGAACATGGTCATTGTAAGACCTGCAAAAGTTTAGCAGAATGTAAAAACAGTGTTGTAGGTTTTGTGATTACACCATATGCTACAAACAATAGATTGACCTTTTCATACGATATTTGTCGTTACAATCAAAAATTAAGAGAAAAGAATAAGTATCAAGAAAATGCTTTTTACTTTGATATTCCAAAGGAAATAAGAGAAGCTAAAATGAGCGAAATATACCGTGTTGATAAAAAAAGAGCTGAGATAATTGCTTGGTTAGATAATTTTATTGAAAATTATAAGAAAACCAAACAAGGAAAAGGATTATATTTATACGGCAATTTTGGAAGTGGAAAAACTTATTTATTAGCTGCTTTATTTAATGAACTAGCTAAGAATGGAGAGAAAGTAGCAA
Source organism: Mollicutes bacterium (assembly GCA_012837765.1). Classification (GTDB taxonomy): domain Bacteria; phylum Bacillota_I; class Bacilli_A; order RF39; family UBA660; genus UBA5348. Next base: position 2,488 of record DUQO01000065.1, read on the forward strand.
TCATATATTGGCCAGAATTTTTAAGAAAATTGAAGGCTTCTTTTGATACTGATTTTGATAAAAAGTTTGAATACATAAAAAAAACACCATTACTTTTAATAGATGATATTGGAGCTGAAAATCTAACAGCTTGGGCAAGAGATGAAATTTTAGGCCCAATTTTACAATATAGAATGCAAGAAAAACTTAGTACATTTTTTACATCTAATTTAAATAAAGAAGAATTAGAAACACATTTTAGTATAACAACTAATAGAGTTGAAAAAGTAAAAGCTAAGAGAATAATGGAACGCATCAATGAGCTTTGTACAGAAATGAGTTTAATTAGTAAGAATAACCGCAAATAGTTTTATGGGGGAATAGTATGAGTAGTAAGGTAGTATTAACTTTAAAAGAAATTATAACAGATAACAGTAAAACGTATGCACTAGATGATATTAAAAGTATAATGGAAATTAAAAATGATGTTACATTAATAGATTCTTTATTATGCTTGTTGAAAGAAGAATTAAATTGTGTTAATTTTGAAACGATGTTATCTGATCAATTAGTTATTGATAATATTTATTATTATATTTCTGTCTTTATTACTAATGATTTAAATTGTGATATAGAAAAACTAATATCAGACTTAAATTGTATTCAATCCTATATTGATGATAATAGTTCGCCAAGTGAATTAAAAACAAAAAAGAGTCCTGATAAAATGTTAAAAATTGAAAGGGCTTTTTGGAAATCATTATCTACTTATAATACTGAACTTATTAATAAGGCTATATCAAACAAAAAAAGCAAAATTCAACACCGTAATTATAATTTTATTGATGAGATGATTTTTAATATCAAAAACTTTTATTTATTGCAAGATGTAAAAGAAGTGCTTCCTTGTTTGTTTTTAGAGCGCGATGTTGATGGTGTTTCAATTTTTATCAAGAGTTTTAACTTTTATTTAAAACTATTAGCAGATGAGAATGCAGAATTATCAGATATTATTTATTTTGAGAAAGTAATGGGTTTATTTCTAACAATAAGACAAATCCAAAAAAATACAACAGTTACAAATAAAATTTTACTTACTATTGATCATATTAAGCGCAAACCCAATATGTGTAAAAAAATTAAAAAACAAAGAATTTATTTCCTTACATGCTTAAACAATGAGTTTCTTACAAAAAAGATAAATAAGAATAACATTCATATTCCAACTGGTGGTTCAGAAGAAATTGAAGTATATTTGAAGGAAATACCAAATTATTATCATGATTTTACTGATAAACAAATCTATACAATTGATAAAGCGTCGTCAATTGGTTTAGATGATGCTATATCATTACAAAAGTTAAATAATAATAATTATCTGTTAGGTGTGTATATAACAGATGTCAGCTCACAAATTCCTATTGATTTTTGTAATGATATAACCATTTTAAACTATGGCGAAATTATATATTCACAAAATAAAGAAACATTTCAAAGTTGTTCCTTGTTGCCTGGTGATGTTAAAAAAACAGTTGTTTATTTTTTTGAAATAGAACCTGATGGTAACATAAAAAGATATTTCTTTACGAAAGGAATTATTAAAACTAGGAATTCTTTCCGTTTGTCATATGATGAGGTAAATAACATTTTAAATAGTGGTTGTGATGATCAAGTAATGTATAAGACATTATCTGACTTGTATAAATTATCAGATTTGCTTAACATATGTAAAAAATCAAGTTACAACAAAACACAAAAAAAACAACTTGGTTCTGAGAATATGATCTCTAAATTTTCAATTTTAGCTAATCATACTGCAGCATCACATGCACAAAAAATAGGTGTACCATTTTTATATAGAAATCACCAAAACGTTGAAATAGATGATGTACTAATGAATTGTCCAGTTCTTAATAAAATGGTTTGCGACCATGGCAAATCCAAAAAAGATGTTAATTTAGAATATATGATAAGTACTAATTTTTCTAGATCATATTATTCTACAAAGCCACTTCCACACGAAGGGTTAGGTTTGGATATTTATTCACATACGACATCTCCTTTAAGACGTTATGCTGATTTAGAAAATCAACGTTTAATAAATTTGTTTTTTATCAATAAGGTTAAAGACGATAAAATCTTTTATCAAAAAGAAGAGAGATTAAAGAAAATTAGTGAATTATTAAATGCTGGTACAATTATTCCAGAGCAAGAGCATAAAGAAGAAGAACATGTATTTATTAAATGCTTATAAAAAAGTTAGTACCATGCCTGATGAAAGAAAGTAAATTTTGGTTGACTAAATACATAAAATATATTATTATTAGTGCATAGAAAAGTGTTGATAAGGCCATGTTTATAAACAAATGTTTTTAAGAGAGCAGGGGATGGTGGAAACCTTGTAAACAAGTTTATATTCACTACCTTTGAACTGAGCTCGAAAGAGATTTCCGGTATGAAGCCGTTATACTAAGTAAGAAAAAGGTAGGATGGTACCGTGCTTTAGCACTCCTCGAGTTCGAGGTTTTTTTTATGGAAGGAGTAGTATTATGAAAATACCTACTGTATATGAAGAAGAATACATCATGTTAGTTAATAAATTAAATAGTATAAATGATTATCTTAATCGTTATAGGGATTTTTTATCTAAAAGCGAATTGAGTGGATTTACTAGGAAAAAAAATGAAATAAGAAGAGAACTTAAAAAGATTAGAGAGGATATTAAAAATTTAAAAAATGCTAATTCTTTAGGAGGAATATCCAAATGATAAATATAAAAGAAAATGAAAAATTAAATGTTTTAAATCATTCTTGTGCTCATCTTCTTGCGCATGCTGTAAAAAGGTTGTATCCTGAAGCTTTATTTTGGGTAGGACCTGTTATTGAAGATGGTTTTTATTATGATATTGATTTAGGAGATAATGTTATAAAGGAAGAAGATTTAGAACGAATTGAAAGAGAAATGAAGAGAATCTCTAAAGATAATAAAAGGATTACTAGAATCGAATTATCTAAAACTGATGCTTTAGAAATGTTTAAAGATGATCCATATAAACTCGATTTAATCGAAAACATGGAAGAAAGTACTAATATTACAGCTTATAAACAAGATGATTTTATTGACTTGTGTCGTGGTCCTCATATGGAAACGACTAGGGATATGAGACATTTCAAATTATTAAAAGTATCTGGAGCTTATTTTAAAGGGGACTCTAAGAACAAGATGCTTCAAAGAATATATGGTATTTGTTTTGAAGAAGAACAAGATTTAAATGATTATTTAAATTTCCTTGAGGAAGCTAAAAAAAGAGATCATAGAAGATTAGGAAAAGATTTAGACTTATTTTGTTTTTCAGACTTAGTAGGACCAGGTCTACCATTATTTACTCCAAAAGGAACAATCATAAAAGATGAATTACAAAAAGAGATTGAGAAGATATGTAGAAAATATGGCTTTCAAAAAGTTAGTACTCCACATTTAGCAAATATTAAATTGTATGAAATATCTGGTCATGCTGCAAAATTTTCTGAAGAATTATTTCATGTAACTTCTGAAAAAGGTCATGAAATGGTTATGAAACCAGTTCAATGTCCTCATCAGACTCAAATTTATGCATCTAAAATAAGATCATATCGTGATTTACCAATTAGATATATGGAATCAGAAAAACAATATAGAGCAGAAATGCCAGGGGCTGTATCTGGTTTAAGTAGGGTATATGCTATTACATGTGAAGACGGTCATTCTTTCTGTAGAGTTGATCAAGTTAAACAAGAAGTAATTAATATGTGTAATATTGTAAAAGATTTTTATAGTAATTTAGGATTATGGGGCAACCATTGGGTATCACTTTCTGTTAGAGATTATGATGCTCCTGAAAAATATATAGGAGATCCAAAAGATTGGGACATTTGTGAAAAAATGTTAGAAGAAGTATCTAATGAGCTAGGATTAAATGCGAAAAGATGTGAAGGAGAAGCAGCTTTATATGGACCAAAACTAGATTTTATGTTTAAAGATGCAATGGGTAGGGAAATTCAAATTCCTACTGTTCAATTAGATTTTGCAACTCCTAAACGCTTTGATTTAACTTATATTAATTCTGATGGTGAAAAAGAACATCCAGTAATGGTCCATAGAGCTATTTTAGGATCTTACGAGAGATTTTTCGTGCTATTATTAGAGCATTTTGCTGGTGCTTTTCCACTTTGGCTAGCACCTGTTCAAGTAAATATTATTCCTGTAAATAATGAATATCATTTAGAATATGCTAATGAAATAAAAGATTTACTCATGAATAATGAAATACGTGTTGAATTAGATGATAGAGGCGAAAAACTTGGTTATAAGATGAGAGAAAGTCAAACCAATAAGATACCTTATACACTTATTTTAGGTGATAAGGAAAGGGATAACAATAACGTTAGTTACCGAAAATATGGTAGTGAGGAAACTGTTACTGTCACTAAAGATGAATTCGTTAGTATAATAATTGATCAAATAAATAATAGAAAATAAAAAGAGTGTTGGTATTAAAGAGGAAGTGAAACATGACTACTACGATTGATGCTAGTATATCGCAAGAAATAATGTACAAATTAGATAAAGATGCTAATTATATTAAAAAGATACCATCAAGTATTCAAACAGAAGAGATGGCTTTAGAAGTAATTAAAAAAAATGTGAAGTTATTTAAATATGTAAGTGTAAAGACTCCTAAAGTTTGTATGGAAGCTATAAACAAGGATGCTAATGCAATCAAGTATATAGAAAAACCTACAAAAGAGATGTGTAAGAAAGCTATAATGTTATTGCCAAGTGCTATTCAATATATAAAAGAACCATCTGAAGTGTTGTGCAAATTAGCTTTAGAACGTAATGGTGCGTGTCTTCAGTATATAAAAAAGCAAACACCATCATTATGTAAGATAGCTGTTACATCAACTTCATCTGCCTTGCAATATGTTCAAAATCAAACGGAACAAATATGTTTAATGGCAGTAAGTAAGGAAGGTTCTGCTTTGCAATATGTAAAAGAACAAACAAAGAATATAGTTTTAACATCTGTTATGCAAGATGGACTTGCACTTAGATTTGCTAAAATAATTGATGACGAAATAATTACACAAGCTTTAAACCAAAACGGTAATGCTCTAGCTTATGTAAAAGAACAAAATCCATCATTATGTTTAACAGCTATTTTAAATGACCCTATGGCTATTAAATATGCTGATCCTCAAACTATTGAATTATCTTTAATAGCTGTTTTAAAAAATGGTTTATCAATTGAACATATAAAAGAACAAACAAAAGACATATGTATAGAAGCTATAAAGCAAAATCCTAGCGCTTTAATGCATATAAGGGATAAATTACCTGAATATAAGGTTTTAGCTGTTAGAACATGTTTAAATCGTATTAAACAAGATTACAATTATATCAAGGAGATAAAAGACAAAGTATTAAAAAGTGTTGTTGTAAGTCTTTTAATAAAACAAGGAGTAAAGGAATAATGAAAGCAGTATATATTCATATTCCTTTTTGTTCTTCTATTTGTAATTATTGTGATTTTTCAAAAATGTATTATGATAAAAAAATGGTAAATAAGTATTTAGAAACATTAGAAAAAGAAATAATAACAACTTATAAAAAAGAAAAAATAAAAACCATTTATATTGGTGGTGGAACTCCTAGTAGTCTTGATCTTGATGAATTAAAAAAGTTATTTAAAATATTAGATATATTTGATAAAAGTGAAATAGAAGAATATACGATAGAGTGTAATATAGATAATACTAATTTAGAAAAATTATTGTTATTTAAAGAAAAGGGGATCAATCGTATAAGTTTTGGTGTTCAATCATTTAATGATGAAACACTTAAAATACTAGGTAGAAAACATAATGAGAAAATGATTAAAGATACCATTTCGCTAACTAAAAAGGTAGGTATAAATAACATTAATATTGATTTAATATATGGTATAAAAAATCAAACATTAGATGATTTAAAAAAAGATGTGGAAAAGTTTTTAAAATTAGATGTACCTCATATTTCTTTGTATTCACTTATAATTGAGCCTCATACCAAACTTTATATAAATAATTTTCAAAGTATCGATGAAGATATAAATGCTAACATGTATAATTATATAAATAAAACATTAAAAGAAAATAATTATAATCACTATGAAATTAGTAATTATGCTAAAGAAGGTTATAAATCAAAGCATAATTTAGTGTATTGGAATAACATGCAATATTATGGTTTTGGTCTTGGCGCTTCATCTTATGTTGGTAATGTAAGATATGATAATACAAGAAGTTTAACGTCTTATTTAAAAGGAAATTATATTTTAAATAAAAATGTATTAACAGAAAGAGAAACGATGGAAAACGAAATGATTTTAGGTCTTAGATTAACATCTGGAGTTAATAAAAAAGGTTTTTATAAAAAATATAATAAGCAAGTAGAAGATGTTTTTGATATTAAAGAATTGTTATCAAAAAAACTTTTAATTGATAAAAATGATCATTATTTTATACCTGAAGATAAACTTTTTATTTCTAATTCTATATTGATTGAATTTTTAGAATAGTTTATACTTTATATGAGGAGAGTAAGTATGAGAGGTAAAATAATATTGATTGAAGGAACTGATTGTTCAGGTAAACAAACACAAACTGAAGCTTTAGTAAGAAGATTAAGTGCAGATGGTATAAGAGTAGAGAAAATGTCTTTTCCGATGTATGAGACACCTACTGGAAAAATAGTAGGAGGGCCTTATTTAGGAAAAGAACATATTAGTGAATGTTGGTTTAAAGAAGGCGCAAATAACGTTGATCCTAAAGTGGCATCACTATATTATGCTGCTGATAGAAAGTATAATATTTCTAAAATAGAAAAATTATTAGATGATGGAGTAACAATAATACTTGATAGATATACTCCTTCTAACATGGCACATCATGGTGGTAAAATTTCTAATAAAGAAGAGAGATTAGCTTTTTATAAATGGATTGATACTTTAGAATATAAATTATTAGAATTACCACAACCAGATTATGCTTATTTATTGTATATGCCTTATGAAGCAGGCCAACAACTAAGAAATAGTAGAATAAAAACTGAAAAATTAGATGAACATGAAAAATCAGAAGCTAATCTAAGGAATGCAGAAGCAGCTTACTTAGAGATAGCCGAAATATATAATTTCGAAGTAATAAATTGTGTAAAAGATAATGAAATAAGAACAATTGAAGACATTAACAATGAATTATATGATAATTTGATTTCAAAATTAGATATGCAAAACAAAAAAACTCATTAAGAGTTTTTTTAGTTTAAATCTTTTTTATTTCTGATAAATTCTCTTAACATTTTTGTTAATGCTCTTTTTTCAATGCGAGAAACATAACTTCTACTGATATTTAATTCTTTAGCAATATCTTTTTGGGTTGTATCATCATTACCATTTAAACCATATCTTTTCATAATAATATTTTTTTCTCTTGGTGTTAAAACATTCATGTATTCTTTTAATGCTTTTATGTTATCTTTAATATTTATATCTTCTATAAAATCAGGTTTTGGTGTTTTTAATACATCTAAAAAAGTTATTTCATTACCATCTTTATCAAAGCCTATTGATTCGTTTATACTTATATTTTTACTATTTTTTTTATCACTTCTAAAGTGCATTAGTATTTCATTTGAAATTATCTCTCACTGGAAGTGCTGTATTATCTATATCTCTAGCGCCTATAAAATTAATAACTAAGTTCTCACCATCAGTAGTAACTGATGGTAAAATGGCTTTAATCATCGTTCTTTTAACTTTTAAATTAAGATCATCAAAAGAGTTAAGGTATGTATCTAATATATTTAAAATTAAATCAGCCATATCTTTATCTTTTATTTCAGTATGATCTCTTTTAGTTATTTCTTTAATTTGTTTTTCTATGTTTTTATTTGTTTCTTTAAGTTTTTTAATCTTATTATTTATCTCATCCATTTCACTAATTTCAATATAGGGTATCTTTTCAATATAACCTTCAATAGAATTTTCATTTTTATTAATAGCTTTTCTTAAAGTTTTAAGTTCTTCATTGATTTTAGTTTCTTTATCAAAAATACTAGTAGAAATATCTTTTAATTTTAAATATAACTTAGAAGTAGGAAGAGATACTTTTTTTATTTCTTCCATAACTAAATCATCAATAACTCTTCCGTTAACATTAGGGCAGTTACATTTAACCCTTCTGCTTTTTTCTTTTAACTCACACATATAGTTAAATTTTCTTCTGCCAAGTTCATCATAACCCGGTGATGTTTTAGCTCTCATAAAAGAGCCGCAGAAAGAACATCTAATAATACCTGATAATAAAGCATTAGTAACACTAGCATGGCGATATCTTTTACTAGTATTACCCTTAATTATGTTTTGAACTTCTACCCAATCTTTTCCAGATATAATTCCCTTGTGTTTCCCAACAGATACTATCCACTCAGTAATAACTTTATCAACTATAACAGGCTTTCCAGTAGAGGATTTACCAGTACCTGTTTTGTTATAAACCATTAAACCATTTTTACCATTAAATCTATCAATATCAGCATGAATATCAATTTTAAAATTTTTAAAATAATTATAAGTATGCATATCAGCAATAGCATAAACTGGATTAGTTAAAATATTTTTAAGAGTCCATCTTGTATAATTTTTATTGTTTTTAGTTTTAATATCATTATTAATCATAAAGGTTTCTAATTTAGTTTGAGAACGAAGTTCAATCATCTTAGAAAAAATTAATTTAATAACTCTAACTTCTTCCTCTACTGGAGATAATTTAAATAATTTTCTTTTCTTATCATCATTATCTTTAACATACTCAACAGCCTCAGACTTAAACCCAGTAGGAGTAGCACCACCAAGCCACCTTCCTGTTTTAGATAAAGCAATCATATTATCAGTAATACGCTCAGCTATAGTATCTCTTTCTAATTGAGCAAATACTGAAGTAATATAAATCATAGCTTTTCCCATCGGACTTTCAGTATCAATATTTTCAGTAACAGATATTAAACTAACATTATAATCAGTTAACTTTTCAAGTAGCGAACTAAAATCACTAACATTACGACTAATACGATCTAACTTATAAAATACAATAGCTTTTATTTCATTATTTTGAATAGCTTTTAACATATTTTGAAAAGCAGGTCTTTTAGTATTAGCACCAGTATAACCTTCATCTTCATATATAATAATATCCTTTTTAATATCAATATCATCATACTTCATATTAATAGCCTTTTTACAAGCTTCAATCTGAATAGAAGTACTATCTCCTTTTCCAGTAAACTTAGATTTACGTGAATAAATAGCAATTTTTCTAGTATCTTTTTCCATAGAATCCTCCTTAATATATCATTCCCGATATGTGTACAGTCATATTATACTACAAGAGAAGATGTAAGCACAGAGGAAATTGAGAAAAATATTTTATATAATCTTTAATTTAAGACAAACACTCAAAAAAATGATATAATTTAATTAGTATAGATTTAAGGGTGGTAAAATGAAAGCAACAAATTTATCAAAACAAAAAAGAGAAAATATGCTTAAAACATTAAATGAAATTAAGAAAAAAATTACAGATGATTCGGTTTTGCAAGATATAACTTTAATAGAGAATGAATTAAATAACAAAAAATACGGTTTAATTTGGGAAGAACATCAAGAAAGAGTAGATGTAGAACTACAAACACAAATACCTATTTTTGAAAATGTTGAAGATAAAAAAATTTATAACGATAAAAACAATAATTATAATTTTTTGCTTGAAGGAGATAATTTACACAGTTTATATTTACTTGAAAAAACTCATAAAGGTAAAATTGATGTTATCTATATTGATCCTCCGTATAATACTGGAAAAAAAGATGAATGGATGTATAATGATTGTAATGTAGACTTAAACGATGATTACAAACATAGTAAGTGGCTTTCTTTCATCTCGAAAAGGTTAGAAATAGCAAAAAAGGTTATTGCAGAAGACGGGTATATTGTTATTTCTATAGATGATAATGAGTATGCACAATTAAAATTATTATGTGATGATGTATTTGGAGAAAACAATTTTATTTGTAATTTTGTTTGGCAAAAAAATTTTGCACCGAAAAATGATAATAAATATATTTCTACAAGTCATGAATACATATTGATGTATTCTAAAAACAAAGATTTATATGACCGAAATTTACTACCAAGAAGTGCAAAAAACGATGCAGGTTATTCAAACCCTGATGATGATCCAAGAGGCTCTTGGGCATCAGGAACTTGTTTAGCAACAACCTTTTCTGAAAGTGGCGTATTTAAAGTAGTAGCCCCTAATGGAAAAAAACATTTGCCACCTACTGGGAGATGTTGGAGATACTCAGAACAAAAGTTTAAAGAATTAATGGCTGATAATAGAATCTGGTTCGGTAAAAAAGGTGATGGAGTACCACGTGTAAAAAGGTTTCTGTTTGAAATGCCACAAGGTATAGTTCCTCAAACTTGGTTAAAATACGAGGATGTAGGTAGTGGACAAGATGGTACAAAAAATTTAAAAGATAAATTTAATGGCGAAATGGTGTTTAACTTTCCAAAACCCGTAAAGTTAATAAAGTTTTTAATAGATAGACATAAAAACAAAAATGCCATTGTCCTTGATTTCTTTGCAGGCTCAGGAACTACAGCACAAGCTGTTTTAGAACTTAATAAAGAAGATGGTGGTAATAGACAATTTATTCTATGTACTAACAATGAGAACAATATTTGTGAAGATATTACTTATCAAAGAATAAAAACTGTAATTACTGGTAAAAGAAAAGATGAGAGTATATATTCTGAAGGAATACCAGCTAATCTTAAATACTTCAAAACATCTTATGTCCCTAAGATAAATACCGAAGAGGAAAATTTACATACTAATCTACTTGTTAATATAAAAAACTTAATAGAGCTTGAAAATGGGATAGATATAGATGATAAAAAAATAAGAGTTTATTTAAATGAAAAAGAACTGGATTCATTTTCTAGTAATGAAAAAGGTTTAAAAGAATGTGAAATTATATATATTTCATCTGATGTATTACTGTCACAAGTACAAGAACAAAAATTTAGAGATAATAATATAAAAGTATTTATTATTCCAGAGTATTATTTTAAAGATGAAATAATGGAGGTGTTATAATGCAAGGAATTAGTTTAAAAGATTTTCAAATTAAAACAGTTAATAAATTATTAGATTATACAACTGTTGGCGATAGAAAAGAAGTTTTATTGCAAGCACCTACCGGAAGTGGTAAAACAATAATATTACTATCATATATTGAAGAATATTTAGAAGAAAATAAAAATACCGTATTTGTTTGGCTTACTCCAGGTAGAGGAGATCTAGAGGAGCAGAGCAATAAAAAAATGAGAAAGTTTTTGCCTAATCATTCTACAAAATTCATTCAAGATGTTTTATTACAAGGTTTTGATGCTAAAGACACAGCATTTATTAACTGGGAAACAATTACTAAAAAAGGTAATAACGCTTTAAAAGAAACAGAAAGAAAAAACTTATTTGAACGCATTAGTGAAGCTCATAATAAAGGTTTAAAATTTATTGCTATTGTTGATGAAGAACATGTAAATAAAACTATTAAAGCAGAAGCTATTATAGAGTATTTAGAACCTGAATATATTGTAAGAGTAAGCGCTACTACTAAAACTAATAAAGAAGCAGCCTTTATAGAAGTAAATGAATTAGATGTTATAGCTGAAGGTTTAATTACAAGAGCTTTATATATTAATGAAGGTGTGTCTAATCAAGATATACTCACTAATGAACATGAGTATTTAATTGACCTAGCACTTACTAAAAGAAAAAACATTAGAAATGAATATATTAAAAGGGATCTTAGAATAAACCCATTAATAATTATTCAAGTACCAAATAAATCTGATGACTTAATTAAACAAATAGAAAAAATATTAGAATCTAAAGAATATACTTATAATCATGGTAATCTAGCTATATGGTTATCTGATAGAAAAGAAAATATTGAAGATATAGAAGCTAACTTTGCACAACCGGTTATTTTAATAATGAAACAAGCAATATCAACTGGTTGGGATTGTCCGCGTGCAAAAATTTTAGTAAAACTAAGGGAGAACATGAGTGAAGATTTTGAAACACAAACTTTAGGAAGAATAAGAAGAATGCCAGAAGCTCATCATTATGATAATGTTTTGCTTGATAATTGTTATCTTTATACTTTTGATGAAAAATATGAAGAAACAGTTAGACAAGAATTAGGAAATAATGCTTCAGATTCTAAAGTTATTTTTTTAAAAAATGAATATAAAGATTTCTCTTTAATTAAAGAAATAGCTAATAGTGAATTTGATGGTTTTGATGATAGAGAGACATTTAGAATTTTACATCAATATTTTATAGACAAATATAATTTAACAACTAATAAAAAAAATAATCAAGTTATTTTAGAATCTCATGGTTATAAGTTTAAAGATACGATTGAAAGTAATATAGTACAAGATAAAATAATAAAATTACATTCTAGTGAACTTGAATCAGCAAATAGAATAAAAGTTGAATCTTCTGTTACTACTAGTAAAAATGGTTTTGAACTTAGATATTCTATTGGAATGATATCTTCAAGAATTGGAATCAGGTATGATCGTACTAGGTTGATGCTTGAGCGAATGTTTTTAAAAAGTAAACTATTCACTAAAAAGTTTGTTAACTTATCTATAATTGAATTTTATGCTTTTGTGATAAATAATGAAAGTCTCTTAAAACATGACTTTCATGAAGCGGTTTCACAAAAAGCAAGACAACAAAAAATGGACCTAGAAGAAGTGAAAGCTGTAAAATGGGGTTTCCCACAACAAAACTATATTAAATATGACAAAACCATGAAAGATACAGAAATATATAATAAAAATGTATATATTGAATATCCAAACAGTACTATAAAATCAACAAGCGAGAGATTATTTGAGCATTTTTGTGAAAATAATGAAAACATAAAATGGTTTTACAAAAATGGGGATAAAGCAGCTGAATATTTTTCAATTGTTTATGTAGATGCAATTAACAAAAGATGGCATTTTTATCCTGATTACATATTGTGTGATCATAAAAATAATATTTGGATTATTGAAACTAAAGGTGGAGAATCGATAAGTGGACAATCTAAAAATATTGATATTAAAGTGGAAAACAAGTTTGAAGCTTTAAAAAAATATGCTACTGAACATAATATTAATTTTGGTATTGTTAGAGACTATGATAAAAATGGTTGGTTATATCTATGTAATACAGAATATACTGATGATATGGGAAATGATAACTGGGTGCTGTTAAAAGATATTTTTAATGATTAGTAGCTGTAATAATAAAACCAAATTTTAAAACTAAATTCAATCTGAAAAACAATCGAATTTCAATCTGGATTTTATACTAAAAAACAGCGATAAAACATCGAAAATTTACCCCATTGACCTACTGCTTTTATGTGTTATAATATGATAAACTGAGTAAATAGTAAGATAATGTTATTTATTCAGTAATAAATAGTGTATTCAAACATTAATTTTTAGTAGTAAAAGAGGTTAGAGTTTTCTCTAACCTTTTCTTTTTAGTTAAATATCTGTATAATATAATTGATTGGTGATTATATAACATTAATATAAGGATGGTGTAATTGTGTTATTTAAATTAGAAAATAAAAATGTTAAAAAAATAACTGAAAAAACTTTTAATCTAGAAAAAGATATTCAAAGTTTAGTTGAAAATAATATGGAAGCATTATTAGGACTAGAATTTATAACAACAGAGTTTCAAGTAGATAACTCTAATTTGAGACTTGATTCAGTAGCATATGATAAAGAAAATAATGCTTTTAAAATAATTGAATATAAAAGAGGAAGAAATGAAAGTTTGATAGATCAAGGTTATACTTATTTAAATCTTTTGTTTTCTAACAAAGCTGATTTTGTTCTTAAATATAATGAAGTTAAGAATAAAAATTTGAAGATAAGTGATATAGACTGGGAACAATCAAGAGTAGTTTTCATATCTCAACAGTTTACTAATTATCAAACAAAAGCAAATAATTTTAAAAATAATCCAATAGAATTAATTCAAATAAAAAAGTATGAAGATAATATTATTGAACTTGATTTTATTGAAAAAAATAGTACTACTGAATTACCATTTAACGAACAGTTTAATAACAAAATATCGAATGTTTCAAAACAAGTTAAAGTATATACTGAAGAGGAACATATAAACAAAACAAGTGATGAATTAAAAGAAATATATTATAACTTAAAAGATGTTTTATTAAGCTGGGGAAATATAAAAATCGATCCTAAAAAACTTTATGTTGCCTTTAAAGGAACTACAAATATAGTTGACATAGTTTTTTATAGAAGTTCATTAAAGATGTCGTTAAATTTAAAATATGGTGAACTGGATGATCTTAAAGGATTGGCTGAAGATGTCAGAAATATTGGGAAATGGGGTAATGGAGATTATAGAATAGTTATCAGAGATGATGAAGATTTTGAATATATTTTAAGCTTAATAAAGCAATCTTGGAAGAGAAATAAATAATTAATTTGTAAAATATAATGACAAAAATGCACTCAATATGCAAGGCAGTCCACGAAAACATAAGGAAAAAATGCACTACATAATAGGTGCATTTTTTAATTTGCCTTGCAATAGCCATTTTGTAAACCCTTATATTATAAGGGCAAACTAACCACTGGTAAGTTGTGTGAGTGCTACTCTTATCCTGTTATAACTTGCTTAAGTAAAATGATGTTTTGTGTCACAAAATTAAACAATTTAAGTATTGAATTGGAACATAAATTAAAGTTTCATTTTATTAATTTACGTTTCATAAAGTTAAGAAAGGAGTCAATATTATGAAAGTAATTGTTAACATGCCAGAAGATATTAAGAAATTAGAAAGTGCTATTATAGACTTTCATAAGACTCTTATTCTTGAGAAAATTAACAATCTAGAGGTTACTGATGAGGACAAGAAAAAGGTTTTTAAAATGATATTAGAAACACTTAATATTGAAAAAACAAATTAAATCAGTTACTAAATCAAATTACTTTAACTTCGAAAACATAAATGATATAATTACAATAATGATGAGGGATTTTTATGATTTTTAAAAGTGATGAAAAAATTTATTATCCACTTGGCGGGGCATCGTATGTTTTTGAAAAAGATATATTACATTTTTTATTGTCCAAAATTAGTAAAAAACACATAAAAATAAGTATAGGTGCTCAACCGAATTCATCACCGCATTTTGGAACTTTAACAGTTTTTTGCTTAGCATTTGCTACTGCTGAAATATTAGCCAAAACTGATAACACAAAAAGTTCATCGGTTTTATTTGAAGTGGTTGATACAGCTCCTAGCGAAATTTTAATTATTAATAACTTGAGATATCAAAAGAATTTAAAGCAGTCTGGGATAATAGATAAATTTATGAAAGACTATATTGAAATTTTAGAGCATTTAAAGTTAATCACAGGTATAAATTATGAGATAAGATATCAAAGTGAATTTAACAAACAAAAGAAAGTTTTTCCTATTATTAAAAATATTATTCAAAATAAAGATCAAATCAAAAACATCTTAGATCCAAAACACAAAAAGTTAAGGCTTAGAGTTTCTTGTCCTGTATGTGGTTTATCCGATAAAAACAGCATCAATAATAGTTATAACAATAATATTCTAACTAGTTATTGTCCAAGACACGGAGAATTTACAACTAATATTAAAAGTGAAACAGATAAATTAGAATATAATACTCCACTTAGGAACCTAATAAGAGCTTTGGTGTATTCTGAAATAAATCAAAGTGTAAAATATGACTATCATATAATAAGAGTTACCGGTAGCGATTATGCAGGTTTTTATCAAGAAGAACTGTTATACAAAGTGGCTTCAAAGATAGGTTATAAGGTCGAAACATTACCAATTATATTGTACGCACCATTAATACTTGATTGGTCAGGAGCAAAATTATCAAAATCTTTATACGTAAAAGATGGTGCCTATAAATACTTACCAAATTTTTTAATTAATTATGAATATTTAAAAAAAGAATATGGGATTCAAGGTTTAAATAACATATATAATATTACTAGTAAATGGATTAACAATCCATATATGTTATTTAGGCATTATAGCGTTTATTATTTTATAAAGGAGTTTGATAAAATGAATGAAAAAGCAATTTACATTAGTATAAAACCACAATTTACAAAACTTATTGAATCTGGGGAAAAAAATTATGAGTTTAGAAAATATATTCCAAAAAATGAAATAAACACATTATATGTTTATGAATCAGCACCAACTTCTTCATTAAAATATATAATAAAATTAGGTAAAATAATTGAATTTCCAAATAAAATAGATTCCAATGGATATGGCAATAAAGACTTTAATAATGGCCTTAAAAAATCAAAATATGCTTACGAAATTAAAAAGGTTTATAAATTAAAAACACCAATTCCATTGATGGATTTAAAATACAAATATAATTTCAATCCTCCTCAAGCTTATTCATATGATACTAAATATCCAGATTTAACAAATCTTTTAAAAGAGGTGGAAAAAGATTTAATTATCGATAAAATAGATGATTTTTGATTATTGCTTATTAATAATAAATAAATCAAGTTTAAACGACTGAGCTTCCATATTAATAATAGGAACTTAATGTTTTACTTAATAAAACGAAAACATTCCCTTTCACACTGAAATTAAATCATTAATCAGTGTGAAAGAGAGTTTGAATTTATAAATAATTAACTATGATCTAAAGCCAAGATTTATTTTAAAATAATAGTTTATTACATTAATTTTCTGCTTTTGTAAAATCGTTATATAAATGTATGATCATCATACATTTTTTAATTTCTCATACTTACTTCTAGATATATTTGAGTTACCTAGTTCCCATCTTCTTACTGATGTAATACTTACATCCAATATTTGACTAAACTCTTCTCTAGATAGTCCTAAATCACTTCTTAGTTTAAATATTGTTTTACAAGGATTATTTAGTAAAAATTTAATATAATCATCATTAATATTTATTTTATCTTCAATGTCTAATTCTTTAATAATCTTTTTTAATAAATTAATATCAACTAATTTCATTTCTCTATTTTCAATATGCTGCAGTGCATCTTTAGAACATCCTAATTTTAGACTTAAGTCTTCTTGTTTGAGGTTTGCTAGTTTTCTATAATATTTAATCTGTTTTCCAATTGATGTATTTTTGGTTGGTTCTATAATGTTTTGGGAAGGCAATTTCATCTCGATATTACTAGAAAACTCATCTTTTATTAAATAAAACATTTTATTTAAATACTTTTCCAGTGAGTGAGTATTACATTTTCAATACATCTTGCACAATAAGTTGTAATTCTTGTGTCATGTTTTTTTGAAAAAGTATCAACCCCTTTTATTAGGCCAATTGTTCCTATGCTAATTAAGTCATCAACATCATCTTGTTTCTTTTCATATTTTTTTACGATGTGAGCAACTAATCTTAGATTATGTTCTATTAACTTATTGCGAGCTTCTTTATCACCTAATAAATGTCTTTCAATATACATTTTTTCTTCTTCTTTTTCTAACGGATCTGGAAATACATTATTTGAATATGATCCAGTTAATAACATATTTTTTATTATTTCGGTTAAAAAAGAAAAAAACATAATATCACTCCTAATAAAGTTTATTAAAAATATATAGAGGATATTATCATTTTTATTTACCACGAACATTGGTTTGTGTTATAATGATGGTGGTGATAGTATGAACCTCCTTATTCTTCATATTGATGTTAATAATGCTTTTTTATCATGGACAGCTATTGATTTACTTAATAAGGGCTACAAAGAAGATATTAGAAAGATAAATGCTGTTATTGGAGGAGACGAATCAAAAAGGGCAGGTATCGTATTAGCTAAAAGTATTAGTGCTAAGACAAAGGGAATTATTACAGGAGAGCCTTTATATACCGCTCGTAAAAAGTGTCCAGGACTTCAAGTCTTTCCTCCTAATTATCAATTATATCAAGAAATGTCTAACAAACTTTTTAAATTACTAAGTAAGTATTCACCTGATATTGAAGTGTTTTCAATTGATGAATGTTTTTTAGATTATGGTAAGGTAAAGAAGTTATATGGAGATGTAATGCCCTTTGCTATAAAATTAAAGGACGAAATAGAAAGCACTTTAGGTTTTACTGTTAATATTGGTATTGGTAATAATAAATTATGTGCTAAAATGGCATCTGATTTTGAAAAACCAAACAAGATTCATACTTTATATGATCACGAGATAGAAACTAAGATGTGGCCTCTTCCTATTGAAAATTTGTTTGGTGTAGGTAAAAAAACAAGTACTAAATTAAGAGGATTAAAAATAAATACGATTGGTGATTTAGCAAATGTATCATATGACAAATTATATCCGTATTTTAAAAATCAAACCTCTAAGATGATAGATAGTGCATGTGGTAGGGATTATTCAAAAGTAGTAAGTGAACAATCAGAATCAAAATGTATTAGTAATTCAACTACGCTTGATCATGATTTAAGAACAAAAGAAGAACTCTATAAAGTATTACATGTTATATCGGAAAATTTAAGTGTCGTTTTAAGAAGTCAGAATAGATATGCACATGTTGTAGCTGTTATATTAAAAGATCGTTATTTTAAATCATATACTCATCAGAAAAAATTAAAGAATGCTACTAATATTACAAGCGAAATCTTTGAGGTATCAAAAAAATTATTAGATGAAATGTGGGATAATGAACCTATAAGATTAGTAGGTATTAGATTAGATAATTTAGTTAAAGAGGTTAATTATCAAATGTCTTTATTTGAATCATTTGAAGACCGAAATAAAGTTAGTAAATTGGACAAAACAGTAGATGACTTGAAAGCTAAATATGGTTATAATGTAATTGGAAAAGCCTATTTAAAGGATAGTAATACAAATAAAAACCGTTAGTTAACTTTGTGGTTATAAATTGACAGCTAATAGTAAACAACTTATAATGAAAACTACAAGAAGATAGAAAGTTGATATTAGTATGACGGAGTTGAAGTAATATGAAAAAGGGTTTTACATTAGTAGAGTTATTAGCGGTAATAGTAATACTAGCAGTGATACTTGTAATAGCAGTACCAGGTATATCTAATGTGCTTAATAGTTCTAAAAAAAGCGCTTTTGAAAGTAATGGAAAGATGATTATTAAAGCAGTAGATTTAAAAAGGGAAACAGAATCAAATTTTAATGTTTCAAATATAAATATAGATAATATGAGTAGTGAAGCAGGAATCGATAACACTAATTATAAGTTGTTAAAGCTTGGAATAATTAATGATTCAGTGTATGTTGAAGTGCTTGGTAAAAATGAATGGGAAGGTTTAGGTGGGTATGGTACTAAAACTGACCTGACTGTAATTGAGAGTAATAATGAATTAATGATCACCAATGAAACTTGTTTTACCTTTGATACAAAAACAGGGGCAATAAGTAATTATGACTATAACAATCCATCTTGTCCCTCTGATGTTGTAATACCATCATTAATAGGTAATAATGTTGTAAAAAGAATCAAATATGGTGCTTTTTCTGGAAAACAATTAACAAGTGTAATAATTCCAAACATCATCACAACAATAGGTGCTTATGCTTTTAATTCGAACGAATTAACAAGTATAACTATGACGAGCTCAGAAATAAGTTTGGGTAACTATTTACTAGATGAGACTAATAATTTTAGAAATACTTATATTGCAAGTGGTGCTGGTACATATATTGGAACTCAATATGGAACATGGACAAAGCAAAAATAATAATTTAGTAATAATAACGGGAACATAACTCCCGTTATTATTATTTCTAATTATATATGTATGTTGACAGCAAATAATTTGAAGCCTATAATATTTTTATAAAATAAATTGCATTAAAGAGTATAATTAATGAAGGGGAATAATATTCATGTTAAAAATAATTAAATTCTTAAAACCTTTTACTATATCAGTAATTATAGTTATAGGGTTATTATTTACACAAGCAATGAGTGATTTAGCTTTACCTGAATATATGTCAGATATTGTAAATACTGGTATTAGTCAGGGAGGAATTGAATCTTCTATTCCAAAGGTTATTAGAAAAAGTGAATTTGAAAAGTTGATGTTTTTTTTGTCAGATGAAGATAAAATAAAAATATCATCATATTATACTTTATTAGATAAAAACGAATTATCTAAAGATCTATATAATAAATATGTAGAAGATTATCCTCTATTAAAAAAAGAAGCTTTATACAAATTAAAAAGCATAGATGAATCAAAGCTGGAAGAAACAAAACTTCCAATGGGAAAAGCTATGCTTGTTTTGTATGGGATAACTAGTGGTAGTTTAAAAGAGATGAATGTTGAAATGCCTTTTGAAGAAGGGGTTGATCCCTTCTTGATGATATCAAATATGACAGAAGAACAATTAAAAGAAATGATAAATTTAATCAATGAAAAAACAAAAGATATACCTGAATCTTTAATTGTTCAATCTTCAGTTGTATATCTAAAAAATGAATATCAAAAAATTGGGATCAATACAGATAACATTCAGAAAAACTACATAATAATGGCAGGACTTAAAATGATAGGGGTAGCTCTTATTGGTTTGATTGCAAGCGTAACTGTTGGTTTTATTTCGTCTCGTATATCTGCAGGACTTGGAAAAAATATGAGAAAAAGCATCTTTGAAAAAGTTCAAAGTTTTTCTAACATTGAATTCGATAAATGGGGAATCTCTTCTTTAATTACTAGAACTACAAACGATACGATGCAAATTCAACATATAATGGTAATGTTGCTTCGTGTAATTTTTTATGCACCAATACTAGGGATAGGTGGTGTTTTAAAAGTACTAGCTACTGATAATTCAATGGCGTGGATCATTGTTGTGGCACTTGTTTCAATTTTAATTGTAGTTATAGGTTTATTTATATTTGCAGTACCTAAATTTAAATTAGTTCAAAAATTAGTTGATAAATTAAATCTTGTTACTAGAGAAAGATTAACAGGTTTACTTGTTATTCGAGCTTTTAATACTGAAAAACATGAAGAAGCTAGATTTAATAGAGCTAATAGGAATTTAACAAAAACTAATTTATTTGTAAATCGTACAATGGCCACTATGTTTCCTTTAATGATGCTTATTATGAATGTAATTACTATTCTAATTGTTTGGGTTGGAGCTCATCAAATAGATAGCGGAATCATTCAAGTTGGCGATATGATGGCTTTTATTCAATATACAATGCAAATAATTATGGCTTTCTTAATGATTTCAATGACATCTATTATGTTGCCTCGTGCTTCTGTAGCTGCAGGTAGAATTGACGAAGTATTAAATGTCAAACCTACTATTTTAGATCCTGAAAATCCAAAGCAATTTGATGGTAATTTAAAAGGTAATATCAAATTTAAAAGAGTATCATTTAAATACCCTGATGCTGATAAATACGTCATTAAAAACATTAGTTTTGAAGCGAAAGCAGGGGAGACAACAGCCTTTATTGGTGGTACAGGAAGTGGTAAATCAACCATTGTTAATTTGATACCTCGTTTTTATGATGTTACAGAAGGATATATAACAATAGATGGTATAGATATAAGAGATGTAACACAGCATGATTTATGTGATAGAATTGGCTATGTTTCTCAAAAAGGAATATTGTTTACTGGTACTATTGCAAGTAATTTAAAACATGGTAAAGAACATGCTAGTGAAGAAGAGATGAAAGAAGCTGCTAAAACAGCTCAGGCTCTTGATTTTATCATGAAAAAAGAAAAACAATTTAAAGAAGAGATTGCTCAAGGTGGAACCAATGTCTCAGGTGGTCAAAAACAAAGATTATCTATTGCAAGAGCTTTAATAAAAAAACCGGACATTTATATTTTTGATGATACTTTTTCAGCTCTTGATTTTAAGACAGATGCAGCACTTAGAAAAGCATTATCTAAGACTACTAAAGAAAGTACTGTTTTAATAGTGGCTCAAAGGATAAATACTATTATGAATGCTGATAAAATCATTGTTTTGGATAACGGTAGAATTGTAGGTATGGGAAAACACGAGGAACTTTTAAAGAATTGTAAAGTATATAAAGAAATAGCTTTATCACAATTATCGAAGGAGGAACTTGCATAATGAAAAAAGAAAAAGAAGTCAATAATAAACAATCAATGCATGGACCTACAATCGTACCTAATGAAAAGGTAAAAGATATTAAAAAGACAATAAAAAACCTATTGTCGTATATAAAGCCATATCGTATATCTATAATAATAGTTCTTATTTTTGCTTTTTTCAGTTCAGCCTTTGCTATAACAGGTCCTAAAATATTGGGTAGGGCAACAACTAAGTTATTTGAAGGAATAGTAAGTAAAATAACAGGTGCTGGTGCTGGAATCGATTTTGGATATATTAGTAAAATATTACTAATATTAGTAGGATTATATATTACAAGTGCCTTATTTTCGTTTATTCAAGGTTTTATAATGGCAGGTGTAACCCAAAAAGTTTCGTTTAATTTAAGAAAAGCAATATCAAGAAAAATAAACAAAATGCCTCTTAAATTTTTTGATAAACATACTCATGGTGAAATATTATCAAGAGTTACTAATGATGTCGATCTTGTTTCTCAAACATTAAGTCAAAGTATGAGTGATACAGTAACTTCTATTACAACTATTATTGGAGTACTGATTATGATGTTATCCATCAATGTTGTCATGACTTTAATATCTTTGATTATTATTCCAATATCAATGATTTTAATAATGTTTGTTGTTAAGAAATCACAGACTTTTTTTACAAAACAACAAGCATATGTTGGTAAAATAAATGGTTATGTAGAAGAGTCTTATAGTGGGCATAATATAATAAAAGTTTTTAATAGAAAGGAATCTTCTATTAAAGAATTTGATAACATCAATGATAAATTATATGGGATGACGTGGAAAGCTCACTTCTTATCTGGTTTGATGATGCCTGTTATGACTTTTGTAGGTAATTTAGGTTATGTTACAGTATCAATTTTAGGTGGTTGGCTTACAATTAAAAATAAGATAGAAGTAGGGGATATTTTAGCTTTTATTCAATATACAAGATCTTTTATGCAACCAATTCGTCAAGCTGCTAGTATTGCAAGTACATTTCAATCTACACTAGCTGCAGCAGAGAGGGTTTTTGAATTTTTAGATAGTGAAGAAGAGCCATCTGATAAAAAGAGTACGATTGACCTTAAAAAAGTAAAGGGAAAAGTTGAATTTAAAAATGTTAATTTTGGTTATGAAGAAGATAAAACAGTAATCAATGCCTTTTCCGCTAGCATTCTACCAGGTCAAAATGTAGCAATAGTTGGACCTACAGGTGCCGGTAAAACAACAATTGTAAAATTGTTGATGCGTTTTTACGATGTTAATAAAGGTTCTATTTTACTAGATGATACCGATATTAAAGATATTAGTAAAAAAGATTTAAGATCAATTTTAGGTATGGTTTTACAAGATACATGGTTATTTAATGGTACAATCATGGATAATATTAGATATGGAAAGCTTGATGCAAGTGATGAAGAAGTAATTAAAGCTGCAAAAGCAGCACATGTTGACCATTTTATTCATACTTTACCTGATAATTATAATACGGTAATTAATGAAGAAGCTGATAATATTTCTATTGGACAAAAGCAATTATTAACAATTGCAAGAGCTTTTTTAGCAGATCCAAAAATTCTTATCTTAGATGAAGCTACTAGTTCTGTTGATACAAGAACAGAAATATTGATTCAAGAAGCAATGGAACGTCTTATGAAAAATAGAACAAGTTTTATCATAGCTCATCGTTTATCTACCATTCGTAATGCTGATTTAATCCTAGTAATGAATGAGGGGGATATAATTGAACAAGGAAATCATGAAGAATTGTTAAAAAAGAATGGTTTCTATGCTAAATTATATAATAGTCAATTTGAAACAACGACAGTTGAATAAGAGCTTTTTAAGCTCTTATTTTAAATATTAGTTTAGACTTTTAAAAAAAATGATTTAATAGTATAATAGTATAAAGAAAGGAGTAATAAGATGTTAGAAAAATTTATTCCTGATATGTATCAAAAAAGTATTTTTACAATTGATTATAAGAAATTAAAATCAAATGGTATCAAATGTATATTATTTGATGTAGATAATACAATATGTCCAATATCAGTATCAAAACCATCTCGTAAAGTAAAGGACTTAATTGAAAAATTAAAAGATATGAAGTTTAAAGTAATAATAGTATCTAATTCTCCTAAGAAAAGACTTTTACCATTTAAAGAAATCTTAGAAGTTGATTGTGCAGCATCTTCTAAAAAACCATTTAGTTTTAAATTTAAAAAGATATTAAAGGAATATAAATTTAAAGTTAATGAAGTGGCAATCATAGGGGATCAATTAATGACCGATGTTTTAGGAGGAAATAGAGTAGGAATAACAACTATTTTAGTTAATCCAATTAGTTCTAAAGATCATTTCTTCACAAGATTTACAAGAATATTAGAAAATATAATTATACGAAGAGCTATGAAAAAAGAATTATTTGCAAGGGGACAATATTATGAATAAAAAATGTAATGGCTGTGGGGTATTATTACAATTTGAAAAACCTGAAATGGAAGGGTATGTTGAAACACATATGTACGAAAAGTCTAATGTTTGTAGACGCTGCTTTCGTTTGAAATTTTATGGTGATTATATTTTTATTAATAAAAGTAATGAAGAGTATGAAAATATTTTAAATCAAATAAGCAAGACTGGTGATTTAGTTATTTACATGGTGGACATGTTTAATATAAGTGATGAATTGATTTGTGTTGATAAATTGTTAAACAATCCTATACTTTTAGTATTGACTAAAAGGGATTTGTTGCCGAAATCAGTTAAAGATGCTAAAATAATTAACTATCTTAAGACATATAACTTAGATGTTATAGATATTATTAGTATTAGTAGTGAAAAAAATTATAATTTAGATAAGTTATATAAAATGATTATGAAAAATAAAAGATCTAATAATGTTTATATAGTAGGAAATACTAATGCAGGGAAATCTAGTTTCATCAATAAAATGTTAAAAAATTATTCATCTAATAAATCCTTTATAACTACTAGTATGTTGCCATCTACTACTCTTGATGTAATGGAAATAAAACTAAATGATAAGATTACTATTATCGATACTCCGGGATTGATAGAAGAAGGAAATATAGTTAATTGTTATGATTATATGACATTAAAGAGAATATTACCTAAAAAGGAAATTAAACCCCGTACTTATCAAATTGATCCGAAAAGATGTTTGTTAATTGAGGATTTAGCTCAAATTAATTATGTTGAGGGTCAAAGAAATAGTTTTACATTATATATATCAAATGAATTAAATGTTAAAAATGAATCTCTTGGTGTGGTGGTCATGGTACCTAAAGCTAAAAAATACACTTTTAACGTTAATCCAGGAGAAGATATTGTTATAAGTGGTCTTGGTTGGATTAAGATTGTTGATGCGGCAGTTGTTGAAATTTTTGTTAACGAGAAAGTAAAAACATTCAAGCGAAAGAGCATTATTTAACGTTATTTAACATAATAATTACTAAAACTACACTAAAATTACATAAAAAGCCATTTTTTTGTTGCATTTTTTGAAAATATAAGTTAAAATAAAATAGTCATTTTAAGTGGTGCCCGCATGGGCTTGTAGCTCAGCTGGTTAGAGCACACGCCTGATAAGCGTGAGGTCGATGGTTCAAGTCCATTCAAGCCCACCATTTAGATGCCTCAATAGCTCAGCTGGTTAGAGCACTTGACTGTTAATCAAGGGGTCCTAGGTTCAAGTCCTAGTTGAGGCGCCATTATATATGGCCCGTTGGTGAAGTGGTTTAACACACATGCCTTTCACGCATGCATTCATGGGTTCAAATCCCGTACGGGTCACCAAATATGAAAACAATCACTATTAATTTAGTGATTTTTTTATGCGCAATATTTTGATAATGAAGCGATGGTGTTTTTTAATAAGTATAAAGTGATATTAAATATATAAGAGTGATTCAAAAGGTAGTATTACAATTATGCACAATGATAACGAATTAACTGTTTATACAACAATAGGTATGTCATATGATTTAGATCGAAGAATTTATAGATTTGTTTAGTGAAAACACAGATGGTTCTTGTGAGAAAAATAAATAATAATTAATTTAAGAAGGACTACTTTTTTATAAAAATAGTAGTCCTTTTTTAATCAAAAAACGTTATAAACATTTCTTTTCAATTTTATATTCAATATTTAATTCTTTTAGAAAATCTAGCAATTCATTATCCATTGATTCAATAAAAACACAATATTTAATTTTAATATCAAACGTTTTAGATAAAACCTTTTGCTTATTTAAAATACTATTTATTTGAGATAACAAATCATAATCTATTTCAAATGTTACTTCATATCCATTTTTTATTTCCTTTAATGTTGCTTTTTTCAAAGCCTCTCTAGCTGCTTTACCATAGGCTCTAATCAATCCACCAGCACCAAGTTTAATACCACCAAAGTATCTAACAACAATACATAAAACATTAGTAAGGTTATTTTTTTCTAATACATTTAATATTGGAGCACCTGCTGTACCAGATGGTTCACCATCATCATTTGAATATTTAACATCACCTAATATATAAGCATAACAATAGTGAGTTGCTTTTTTATATTCTTTTTTTATATTTTCTAAAATAATATTTATTTCATCTAAATTGTTTATGTTATATAGAAGGGTTATGAATTTTGAATTTTTAATCAAAAATTCATTTTCTATATTATTTTCTATTATTTTCATTATATCACCACTTAGATTATATAATAAAACATGAAAAATTGCTAAAATATACCTTTTTTTGTTTACATTATTTTTTTTGGTGGTATAATAATAAAAAAAATTAGAGGAGTTGTAATTTTATGTCTAAAGATTTAAGAAATCAAAATATTGATGAAAGGAATTTAGGTTACAGTTATGATTCAGATTTTATAGAAAATTGTGATATATGTGCTTGCCTTGATGAAGTTGTTAATGAAGAACCAACATTATCAACAATAATGATGTTATATTGTAAATATCAATATGAAACTACTGGATCATTGGATACTATAAGAGCTATTGCAAAAGAACTTGAACTTGATGAAGAATTCGTCTTAGATGCTGTGAAAACTTTTTACTCTAATCTTAAAGCTGCAGCTGAACGAAGTAAGACCGCATCTGTCAAAAAAATTGGTTAATAAAAGGTAAGTGAGTATATTTTACTTGCTTTTTATTAAAAACATATGATAAAATGTATTCGTGCTTATCATTTAGGTAAGCGCCAATACAGATGGAGTAGTACTCAAGAGGCTGAAGAGGCGCCCCTGCTAAGGGTGTAGACCGGGAAACCGGTGCGAGGGTTCAAATCCCTCCTACTCCGCCATAATGATAATTAAACCTTATTCTATAAGGTTTTTTTATTTGTTTATTGTTAAAATACTATTACTAATATGGTATAATAGTTTTTATAGTATGGAGGAAATATGAAGATTGTATCTTGGAATGTAGCAGGTTTTAGAGCATGCCTTAAGAAGGGATTTGAAGATTTTTTTAAACAAGTTGATGCAGATGTTTTTTGTTTACAAGAAATAAAAGCAGAGAAAAGTCAAATTGATTTTAATCCAAAAGGCTATATGGAATTTATTTATTCAGCTGAAAAAAAGGGTTATTCTGGAACCTTAATATATACAAAGAAAAAACCAATATCAGTAAAATATGGAATGGATATAGATGAACATGATCATGAAGGTAGATTGATTACATTAGAGTTTGAAAATTTTTATTTAATCAATATGTATGTTCCTAATGTAAAAAGGGATTTATCGAGATTAGAGTATCGAATGAGATGGGAAGAAGATTTCTTACTTTATATAAAAAAGTTAGAAAAAACAAAACCTGTTATTATATGTGGCGACTTTAATGTTGCGCATAATGAAATAGATATTAAAAATGCCAAACAAAATATAGGAAATGCTGGTTTTACATATGAGGAAAGAGATAAATTTACAAAACTTTTAGCAAATGGATTTATTGATACCTTTAGATATCTTTATCCTAATAAAAAGGATGCTTATAGTTGGTGGAGTTATATGGGAAGAGCTCGTGAAAACAATGTTGGCTGGAGAATAGACTATATTGTTATTTCAGAATCGTTGGAAAACAAATTAGTGGATGCTTATATTTATTCAGATGTCATGGGGAGTGATCATTGTCCTGTTGGAATAGATATAAATGAATGAGCTGTTTTAAAATAATCAGTACGAGGTATATGTTATAATTATTATAGGTGGTGTATCATGAACAAAATTAAGATAATGAGTGAAAATTTAGCTAATAAGATTGCAGCTGGAGAAGTTGTCGAAAAGTGTGTTTCTGTCATCAAAGAATTAGTTGAAAACAGTATTGATGCCGGTAGTAAAAATATAAAAATTGAACTTTTAGAATGCGGAATAAAAGAGATGAAAGTAACAGATGATGGAACAGGTATGAATAGTGAAGATGCTAAAACAGCCTTTCTCCCTCATGCGACAAGTAAACTTATCAATGAAGATGATTTGTTCCATATATCTTCTCTTGGTTTTAGAGGTGAAGCGCTTCCTTCTGTTGCGTCTATCAGTGAAGTTACATTAAAAACTAGCACTGGTGATGTAGGAACAGTTGTTAATATAAAAGGTGGTGTTATTCAAAAAATCGAAGCAGGTGATGCTAGAGTAGGTACTGTTGTTACAGTAAGTAATTTGTTTTATAACACCCCAGCTAGATTAAAACACCTAGGGTCTTTATATTCTGAACTTGCAAATATAACAAATTATATTCATAAAATTGCTTTATCACATAATAATATTTCTTTCACATTGATAAATGATGGAAAAGTATTGTTTGAAACAGATGGTAGTGGTAATCAATTGAAAGTAATAAAAGAAATATATGGACTAGATACAACCAAAAAGATGATTGAAATAAGTGCATCTAACGATGATTATGAAATCAATGGTTATATTTCAATGCCAGAAGTTACAAAATCAAACCGTAATCATTTAATAACATTAGTTAATGGAAGAGTGGTTCGCAATACTGATTTAAATAGAGTTATAAATGAAGCTTATCATACTTATAAACCAGAAGATAAGTATCCTATTGTTGTTATTAATATTTGGGTCGATCCAACTTTAATAGATGTTAATATTCATCCAACTAAAATGGATATTAAATTTAGTAAGTTTGAAGCTTTAAAAGAACTTATTGATACTGAAATTAAAAGCAAACTTAATAGTATTAGATTGATACCAAAGGTAGAAGTGAAAAAAGAAAAAACACCTGTAATACAAGAACAAACGTTGGAATTAGAAAGAGAAGAGAGTAAAGCTTTTAAAATAGAAGATGATACATCAGATTATAAAGCAAGTTTAATTTTAAATAAAGAAGAATATGATGAACCAATAAAAATAGAGGAGGATACTAAAAAGATACCTGAGATGTATCCAGTTGGATTAGTAAAAGGGACATATATAATATGTCAAAATGAACTTGGTATGTATATGATTGATCAACATGCTGCAAAAGAAAGAGTAAATTATGAACATTATCTTCGTATGCTTGGGAATCCTAAAAACGATAGTATTGAGATGTTGTTTCCAATTACAATTGAATTTCCATATAATGAGTTTTTAATTATTAAAGAGAACCTTGATATTCTTCGTAATATGAATTTTACAGTAGAAGAATTAGGGACAAACACATTACTCTTTAGAGCACATCCTACATGGTTACCACAAGGATATGAAGAGGCTGCTATAAGAAAAATATGTGATTTGATTACCATTAAAGAAAAAAGTTTTAGTGTTGAAAAATTTAATGAATCTATAGCTATAATATTAAGTTGTAAGTTAGCGATTAAAGCTAATGAGAATATTAGTCATAGCGAGATGGAGACATTAATTGATTCACTAAGACAATGTAAGAATCCATATACATGTCCCCATGGGAGACCAACTGTGATTTTTTATTCAAACTATGAACTTGAAAAAATGTTTAAAAGAGCAATGTAATTTGAATATCAATATTGATAGTTTTAAAAGATGAAATGATTTTCATCTTTTATTATTTGTTACCATTTTTTATGATAAGAGAATAACAAAACTTGACAAAAAATGTATTTCGAGTATAATAATGGCACATTTTACAAAAAGGGGGATAATTATGATTGATTCAAGTTATTATGCAAGAAGAGCAGAAGATGCAGCATCTTATGCCAGAAGGAATGCTGATAATTCAAAATATGCTTGTGTAAGAGCAGAAGATGCAGCGAGTACATCAAGACGTTACGCTGAAAGTTCAGAATCTGCCGCACGAAAAGCAAAAAATGCATATGATGATGTGTTAGAAATTGTTAAAGAAGTACAAATGGCACTTGTGTATATTAAAGAAGAACAAGATAATATTAAATTACTAAAGAAGGGGTTCAAAGAAGAACATAGGAAAATGTATAAAGCTCTTGAAGAAGCAAAGTTACGAGAACTAAAAAATCTTAGAACAATAAAAAAATTAAGTGATGAACTAGATAATATAAAAAATACTTTACAAAAACATTCAATTGATATTGAGCAATTGGAATGTGACAAACCTGTTTCAGAACCTGTTGTAGAAAAGATTGGTACAACATATAGTTATAAAAAAAATTAAATTTTTAAGATCTATTACTACATAGATCTTTTTTCATGTTATAATTTTGTTAGGTGATAGTATGAAAAAAATAATAGTAATTACAGGTCCAACAGGAGTTGGTAAAACAAAAATGTCAATTGAACTTGCAAAACATTTTAACGGAGAGATTATCAATGCTGATAGTATGCAAGTTTATGAAGGTTTAGATATTGGAACAGCTAAAATATCAGAAGAGGAAAAAATGGGGGTTCCCCATCATTTGTTTGATATAAAAAAGGTAGAAGAAGATTATTCAGTATATGATTACCAAAATGATGGAAGAAAGATACTAGATAATTTTGATGAAAATAAAACCCCAATAATTGTAGGTGGTACAGGACTTTATATTAAGGCATTATTATATGACTATAATTTTTATAATAATGAAGAGAAATTTGATTTATCACATCTTACTAATCAA
Source organism: Mollicutes bacterium (assembly GCA_012837765.1). Classification (GTDB taxonomy): domain Bacteria; phylum Bacillota_I; class Bacilli_A; order RF39; family UBA660; genus UBA5348. The sequence continues at coordinate 33,907 of DUQO01000065.1, forward strand.
GAGTTGTTAGATGAACTTAAAAAATATAATAAAAATATCGATATCCATATAAATAATCGAAAAAGATTGGAACGTCGTTTAAATATTTATATGAACAAGAAAGAGGAAA
>DUQO01000066.1 GCA_012837765.1 Mollicutes bacterium
AATATTCTTATATATTATAAATATTGTTCTTTGACATACAGTTGCATATTTTCGTTTCATTTTCATATAATTAAATAACTTTTAGAGAGGAATGATTTTATGAATAATGGACATTTCACAGGACCAACTTTCCCTGGAACCCAACTTCCAACTGGTACTCCAAACCAGCAATCAGTCCCTTCCATGGAACAAGTAATAACTGGCGGACAATTTTTTGAACAATCTTATATTGAAAACATTTTAAGATTAAACAGAGGCAAAATAGCAAAGTTTTATATGTCCTTTCCTGATTCAGTAGAATGGCGAGATAGAGTCTTCAATGGAACTATTGAAGCTGCTGGGAGGGACCACATTATTATAAGTGATCCTAATACTGGTTTATGGCATCTTTTACGTATGATCTACTTAGATTATGTTGAATTTGAAGAGTCAATAAACTATAGTCCATCATTTGGGCAAACAGGACAACCAAGATAGAAGGATTGTAAAATCCTTTTTTTTTTGTTATAATTTATTAAGAATAAGGTGATACATTTGGATGGATTAACTATATTATTACTTTTTATAATTACAAGTTCTATCATTGGTATAATTTTTGCTATATACTATAACAATTTCCAAAGATGTTTAGTTAAAATTAACGAAGTAGATAGTAAAATAGATATTTCCTTGCGTGAACGTTTCGATTTGCTTTGCAAAGCTGCCGATTTTATAAAAGCACAAATTGATGAGGAAGTAATGTTGGATTTAGAAAAATTAAAAGATTTAAATTTATCTAGTTTTGATTTTGAACGTAAACTTATTCCTATAACTATAGAATTTTATAATCTGAAAGCATCAAACAAAAAATTGGTTAAACTAATCGATTTTACTAATATAGATTTTTCGTTACGTGAAAATGAAGCTCAATTAAATGCTTTTGTTTCTTATTATAATGATAATATTGCTAGATTTAATAAGATGGTTAGAGTGTTTCCATCAAATGTTGTTGCCAAAATTTTTCGATTTAGAGAAAAAAATTATTATGATGGCAAAGATTTAAATGACGAAGATATTAATGATTTTAAATTATAATTATTCTAAAACACTTTTCTTTTCTTCAACATCAATTTCTTTAAATATGCTCATTTTATAATTAGCATCGACTGTTGCAAGAATAATTGATTCAGGACTTTCGTAGCCCTGTTTTTTTATTTGCTTAATAAGCCACTTTTCATCTTTTTTGATTTGCCTTAAATTATCTTCCATTACTTTTCCGTCAATTATGACAGCAGCAGATAAACTAGCAACAGTGTCTTTTAAATTCATATCTTTTAACGTTACTGGGCGATTTTCCGTTTTAGGTAAAAAACTTATGTATCCTGTTGTTTCCATAACTGCGTAAGCAACCTCATCAAGATTAAAATAACCACTACTTCGCGCTTCTTCTAATAGGTCGTTTATATCTATTAGTGATCTACGTAAATTCTTTTTTATTATTTTTCCATTACTAATTAATACCACAGGAACTCCTGTAAAAAAACGACGAAGAACAATGCTTTTTAATGTTAAAAAAGAAATTAAATAAGCAATAATAGTATATGAAGTCATTGCTACTACTCCATCAAAAAAAGGAACACTTTTGTTTATTGTCATTTCAGCTGCAATAGAACCCATAGATATTCCTATCACATAATCAAAAGCACTTAACTGTGAAACCTGCTTTTTTCCAAGCATCTTTGTTAAAATGAATAGAACAGCCAAAGAAACTACACTTCTTACTATAACTTCTAACATGTTCATAAAATCCATAAAATTACCCCTTTTACAACTATTATGTGTAATTTTTTTTCTTTTATTATTATCGTTACATATTTATTATTTATTAAGAAATAATAAATATAGGTGATAATATGTTTTATAAACATCTATTAGTTAACGATGAATCAGGAACTTCTCTTTATTTATATATTGATTTTAACTATGAATTTGCTAAAGATTTTGAATCATCTGGAAAGAAAGAAAGAGGAAAAACGATGATAGGAAAAATTACCAAATATATGGAAGATAAAAAAATCAATTTTAAAGTTGGCAAAGTTTTTTTAGTTGTTGGAGGATTAGTAATTGGATATTTATTTATAAACAATCAAAATTATAGTGATTTAACTGATTCATTTGAACCTAAATATAATTATGTAGAAGAAATCAATGTGTTTGATAACAATAATAATAACGAAAATGGTGTAACTGCTCCGATTCAAGATAATGAAAGTAAAAAAGAAGACAGTTCAGTTTCTAAAGAGAATCAACAACCTTCTACTAAAAATGAAACTTCAAATGTTCTACCTAAAGAAGAAAAAAAAGCAAGCGCTAAAGAAAACACCAAGCCTTCTACTCCTGTTCAAGAAACAATTAATAAGGAACCTGCTCCAATAAATGAAACAGAAAGAAAAATCACTTTATATAGATATAATGGCATAATAGAACAAATACCCATAGAGCAATATGTAATTGGTGTTGTCGCAGCCGAGATGCCTGCTTCTTTTGAAATAGAAGCTTTAAAAGCACAAAGTGTTTTAGCTAGAACTTATGCACTTAAAAAAACAGATGAGGGGATTGTTTTAAATGACAATGTGTCACACCAGGTGTATAAAGATAATCAACAATTAAAGCAACTCTGGAGAAATAATTTTGAAAAATATTATAAAAAAATTGAAGCCGCAGTAAAAGAAACAAAAGATGAAACCATTAGATATAACGACAATTATATTGAGGCTGTATATCATTCTACGAGTAATGGGAGGACAGAAGATTCAATAACAGTATGGAACAATTCATACCCTTATTTGAAAAGTGTTGATAGCCATTGGGATTTAGATGCTAGTAGTTACCTCAAAACAACAGAAAAAGAATTTGATATTTTAAAATCATTGATTGGAATAGATTTTACTAATGAGACTAATATTAAAATTTTATCAAGAACAGCAGGCAATAGAGTAAAAGAAGTAATGATAGATAACGTTGTTTTTAGTGGCATAAAATTACGAGAAATGTTAGGACTTAGATCTGCCGATTTTGAAATAGAAATAAAAGATGGTAAAGCTGTTTTTATAACTAGAGGTTTTGGACATGGCGTAGGAATGAGTCAATATGGAGCAAACGGAATGGCAAAGGAAGGTTATACATATAAAGAAATTCTTAAACATTACTATCCAGGAACACAAATAAAAAAGGGTGATTAGTTATCACCCTTTTTATAAATGCCAGAATTAATTAGTAACATTTCCTTAATAAATATTTCGATGTTTTTTTCCTTTGAAACACTACGTTGGAAAACTTGAATAAGATTACGCATCATTACAGATTCAATTATTTCAAGAACATAAATCAATTGTAATCTGCTTTCAATATTTAACTTTGTTATATCTATAAGTTGTATTATCTCATTTAGATTATCTTCTAAGTTTGGTAAAAACATCTTTTCTATTTTATAATCCATATTTAAAAAGATGTTTTTAAAATATGCTTCATTCTCTTCTTTACTGATCTTTTTTAATATATATTGATATAGATCAATAAAAGATTTTGTTACATCTCCTTTATATTTCACCAAATTATCAACAAGTCTTTTCTTTACATCTTTTGAATGTTCTTCTAAAAGATAATAAAAAATACCTTCTAAATCATTAAAATATTGATAGAAGCTTCCTCTTGGAATACCAGCTTTTTTAATTATATTAGCAACTGAAGCATCTTTAAGTGATGCTCTTGCAAATTCTTCCTTTGCTGCTGTTAAAATTTTATTTTGCTTTTCAACTGATAAATTTAAAAATGTTTGCTTTACCATATTTACTCACCTCAATGACAAAGTGTCATAAATATTATATATGCATTTTAAATTAAAGTCAAACATTTTATACATTATTTATTAGAATAAAAATTTTCAAGACCTCTTTCACACTTGTTACCCATGATGTCTATTAATTCACCATTTTTATAGACACATATAACTTCACAATGATTAGGACACTTTCCACATTCATAACTTTTAGTTTCAAACTTCACATTTGTTATCTGAAATGAAAACGGTTCTTTTAAATTAGATTCCTTTGATAGAATAGCAATTCCTAAAGCACCCATTAAATGGCCTCTTTTATCAACATGAATTTTTTCATTTAAAATATTTTCGAATGCTTTTACAACACCTTTATTTTTACTTACACCACCTTGAAAAACAATAGGTGCAACTATCTTTTTTCCTCTTGCAACATTATTTAAATAATTATTAACTACGGCATTACAAAGACCAGCAATAATGTCTTCTTTGCTGTATCCGGTTTGTGCTTTATGGACTAAATCAGATTCAGCAAAAACAGTACATCTTGCTGCTATTTTAGCTGGATTATTAGATCTTATTGCTGTATCACCAAAATCTTCAATATCCACTCCTAATCTTTTAGCTTGAGAACTTAAAAAAGCTCCTGTTCCTGCAGCACAAAGTGTATTCATGGCATAATCCATTACTATTCCATCTTCCAAAATTACAATTTTAGAATCCTGTCCTCCTATCTCAATAATTGTTCTTACTTGAGGAAATATTGATAATGTTCCTATAGCATGAGCAGTTATTTCATTTCTAACTACATTAGCTCCTATCATACTACCTATTAGTTTTCTTGCACTACCTGTTACACCAATTCCTGATATTTTTGTATTTTTCTTTACTACATCTTTTTTCAAATTGTTTATTACTTTTTTTACTGCCCACATTGGATTTCCTTCTGTCCAAATATAACTACTGCTTATTATATTATTGTTTTTATCAATTATTACTCCCTTAGTAGAAATAGATCCAACATCTATACCCAAGTAACATTCTTTCATCATTTACTCCTCCTCATCTTGATCATGTCGTAGAAGGCTTCTAATCTTGTTCTAATGCCCTCTATAGATGTTTGATTGTCAAACGTAAAATAAATTATTGGTATTTTATAATCCTCACTAACTTTGTTTAAAATATGCATAGCTCCTATCTCAGGAGTACATCCGAAAGGTTTTATGTGAATCAGTCCATCATAGCCTTCTAGGGCTAACGTAATTGCTCTTGCAACATTATCCATTCCATCAGCACCTATTGGATATCTACAATATTTATTGCAAATCTTTAACAACTTTTTAGTATTAAATCTTTTTGTAATAACCAAATAAGTTATGTTTGTAAAACGGCTTACTTCAACATTCATCTTGCCTAACATTTTTTCTAAATCATAATTTGCAAAAGGTTCCATTGAAGTATATAACTCTCCTATTATTCCTATTTTAATTGGATTTTTTGGTTTTGCAATTTTTAACTGTTTAAATAATTTGTTATATCTACGGTGCATTTTATAAAGATGGGTAAAACTTCTTGTTTTACTAAACATTTCCAACATCTCTTCAAGTAAGTTTTCAAAACTATGATTTACTGCTTCAAAGCCAACATTTTTTCTAATATAGGCGTCAATTTTGTCCATATAATGTATCATCTTAAAAGTAAGTGCTAAACAATAAAGATATTTTAAAAAGCCTAATTTTGGATTAAGTTTTTTTAAGGTTTTATAAATAGAAATAATGGCTATTTTATCTGTTTCGGTCAATGTATAAAATTCAAATTTATATCCCATATCCTTTAAAATTTGCTGTTGAACTTCTGCATAATAGCCATATCTACATCCTCCACCAGCTTGTAGAAGCACATTAGCTCCTTCCTCTAATGCTTCTATAAAATTACCTAAATTATATTTAAAGGGCATACATACAAATTCAGGACTGTTTTTAACACCTAATTCAACCGTCTTTTTTGTAATTTTAGGCGTTTTTATAATTTTACAATCAGTAAGCTTATTTAATAAAAACTTAATTGGAACATAGTAATTGGCCAATTGAGGAAAGGCCACTAATTTATCATTCATTTTGATTTAACCTCGCTTTAATAATGTCTATAAAACTTTCTATTCTAGTTTCTAATCCAACTTCGCTACTTAATTCGTCTATTATTAAATTAATAATAGGTTTTTCTATTTTTTTTAGACACATTTCATTGGTTAATGAATCTGGACCACAAGGAAAACTAGTAAGGATAATTATGCCATCAATCTTATCCTGATAATATAACATTGCATTTACAATGTCTTGATTATAAGTCCAATATAAATGTGGTGCTATTTCCTTATATAAATCCTTCGCTTCACGATAATCATATACATCAGAACAAAGAACTTCTACATCTAGATCATTTAATATTTTTTTCACAACTCCCCCCATCAATCTATCATGTATATTATAGGGGTGACCTGCTAGTAAAATTTTTATTTTATCACTATCTAATAATTTGTTTTGTTTTATCAATTTATGTCTTTTATTTCTTTTAACTATTCGCTTAGCTTTCATATAAGCGTGTGACGCTAAAGATGCACTAAATCCAAGTTCTTTTCCCATTTTGATAAAGGCCTTTTTTTCATTTATCCGTGCATCAACATCAATGTTATAATGAATTATTTTAGTTTTAAATAAATTATTCACGATATCATATAAGGCATAAAAATTAGTACATAATTTATCATGCTTTTTAAGTGACACAATTCTTGGCACTAAAATATAGTCAACTTTATCGACAAGATATGCAATATGTCCTAAATATGTTTTTAAAGATAAACACGTCTCATCAATTGCATAAGTTTTTCCGACCTCTAAGATTTCCTTATCAGTTGCCTTACTATACACTAGTTCCACACCAAGTTCATAAAAAAAGTGTTCCCATAAAACATGATAATTGTGATAAAGTAATGCTTTTGGAATGCCCACTGCAATTATTTCTTTTTTCATAAATTACGCTTAGCCTCCAACAAATTATATTCATAAGGGCAAAAAAAAAGAAGTATGTTATTAAACAATACTCCTTTACCGCTTATCTTATTTCAATATATATACATATTCTTTATCTCTAATTCGGATAACAATTTCTAATTTAGTTGCTGAATTAATGCTTTTTGGAACTTGATAATATAAACTTTTACCATTATAGTCTTTTGGTGTTTTGTCAACAATTAAACTATTATAAGTTTTTCCATTTACTTGATATCTAATACTACCATAATAATACATTAGTTGATTAAACGAATTAGAATTACCTAAGGTTCCATTAGGATCTTTTTTATAATTAAGATCTAACTTCATTAAAGTTTTATCCATCGCTGTATAATCTAAACTTAATATGTTTTCAAATGTAGTACAATCACTATAGTAACAATAAACTGCATCATATGTAAATCGGTTATTAATTTCCACATTATCAATATTTAAAATTGTGTTATTTAATTGTGAATCTTTAAATATCAGATCTTCTCCCAATTTAGCAGATCCTATTTTTTTAACATCCTTTATATTAATCGCTTCAATTTTTATCTTTTTATAATTTTCCTTTATTTCTTGTGACTTTATTATTAAGCTTTCCCTATAACGCAATACAGCATTATTTAAATTAGGTACATCGTCCAATTCAAAAATAAAAAGATATTTATTTGTATTACCAGATTTTATACTTTGATTATTATACCCTTCTCCTAAATCAACAAACGAATTATAGCGATTTGTTTTTGGTTCATAGATTTTATCTCCTACAATTATGTTTATGTCATTTAAATTTATTTTACGTGATAAAACATCATTGTTCGTAATTGTCATTGTAACAGCAGCATAAATTTTTCCTTTAGGCGCTACTTCTTCACCTTTTTGGTTTGTCTTAGTATAATAAGCATCATCTACAGTAATTACAAAATAACCAGCGGTAAACGGATTGCCTTTATAATAAATTTTATTATATATTTTGAAATTAAGAACCAATGTGACAGCTGTTACTACTACAGTTGTAATTAATATAACCATCAATATAAAGAAGTTTTCAATAACAAAATACCTTAATTCACGTTTTCCTTTTCTTAATCTTTGACCTATCTTGTCACGATCAATACCAACAAGTAATTCAAACTCTTCATTATCTTTAACATCTATTTCTAATTCTACTAAATCCTCACCAAAATTAAACTTTTTTATATTAAAACCAAAAGCTCTAACAGCAACTAATACTAATAAACCATATTGTGTAAAAGAAACAATAGTTGTAATATCACGGATTATTCTTAACCCCCGTGGACTAATAGTAGTTATCTCTAATCTTTCAAAGGTATTATACATATATAGAAAATATCCAATTAAAACTGCATAATACCCAATCATTATTATGTAAAAAAGAATCGGTTTTTTCTTTTGACGCATTAGTATATATATAACTATAGATATTCCTATTACCAAAATAGTCGATAAAATTAAATATATATTGATATATGTAGATGAAAGAGAAAAAGTGAAACGAGTAAAAGTACCCGTTTTAATTAATTGATTAAAAAATTTTAAGATATTATTTGAGCTATATGCTATATATGCCATTAAAAGAAGCATTATAAAGTGAATTTTCTTAAAATTTTTAATAAGCAGGGCATAAGGTTTTCTTAGTATCACTTTTACTCACTCCCTTTTATTTTTTTACATATACGTTATATAACTTATGTTGATTAAACCTGAACTCATTATATTTTATTAATGGCTTCAGCCCTAATTCATCACGATACATATATAAAGTATCACCACTGATAAAATATATATCTTTATGTTCATATTGTATATCTTTAATTGTCGGAATTTTAAATAACAATGTTAAAACATTAATATTTTGTTTATCGACACGATATACATTTATATTATTATTCTCATTTATATATAAATAATAATAACCATCTGTTGTTCCACCGACTTCATCTATATAAAGAGGATTATATGATTTTAATTCTTCTGGAATTTCTTCTTTATAATTAAAGATAATTTTTTTGTCAATAACATCATAAATAGATTTTCTTTCCCACTTACCATTGTTGTAATATTTGGTTTCGTTATTTACATCTCCAGTTATATTTAATTTTTTATCATAAATATCTACTGTGTATTGTAACTTGGCATCTGGATCGATTATATATACTTTGTTATCTACAACACCTTGAACAAATGAATCAAATGAAATTTCCTTATCAAAATCAAGAGCATCCATTGTTCCAGTTAATAAATTGGTAACAAAAAAGCGTTTAAATTTATGTTTCTCTGCATAGTCAGGAACAAGATAATATTGATTAACCATAGATGTAAGTAATGGTTCATATTGTTCACCTTTACTAAATAAAAACAATTTTTCACTTCGATCAGTCAACCTATAGAACCCCTTATATTTCCATATAGTTATAGTTTGATCGGATAAAATGTTAGCAGGATACATCACAATATTTTCAATTTCCTTTTCATCTAAATTAATATCGTTCCATGAAGGGTGATTATATCCTTGTGCTTTTAAAGAAACAACAAAAGAATCAAGGTTAGTATCTTGCCCTTTCAAAGTATTATATAAATATTGTTTCTCACCATTTTTACAAATTACATCTAAAGTGTTTTTTTCCTCTTTAAATATTGGATATAAACATGTTAAGGCATTATTGTTATAAATTTTTAAATCCTCAATAATTTCCCTTTTTCCAGTAAAATTACCTATAATTTTAAAAACAATAGTTCCTATTTGATCATTCATAATTTCAAAATAGTAATTACTATCTTTTGTTTCATTACTATCTTGATTTTTATGCCTATTAGTGTATTTTTCGGTGATTTGATATTCATTTCCGTCAACCACTAATTTATATGTCGAAATACGAGAACCAGAAGTATAATTATATATTGTTTGAGCTGTAATATATAAAAATAATAATACAACTATAATACCAATCATCTTTTTCATAACACACCATCCTTAAATGGATTATATTATTGTTTCTTATCTTTTCTATGAAAATACTTCTTCTTTTCTTCCATCATATAATTCGATATATTTCTTTCAATTTCAACCAATGCACTTTTTGAAATGTTTGATAAAACAATCATTTCATTTATTGTGTCAATATATATTTTGCCCCAAAAAAGACCTTTTCTAACTTGTAAATCGTTAAACATATCTGGTGTTATAGAATAGAAAAAGTATCCAAAAAGGACTCTTTTTTGACCTACAACTAATCGTCTGTTTGTCAAAGCTACAACAGCTGTTTCCATTATATTAATTAAACTATCATTTTTTTGTGCAGCGAAAGCGTAAATTACCTTTTCATCAAAATTTAAATGATCTTCAATAACTTTACAATGGGAATTAAGACGCCATGCAACAGTAAACGGGTGTTTTATCTTGAATGATTTAACTTTTTTAAATAATGATATATTGTTCATACTTTCACTCATTTCTATTCTATTGCATTTATAAAAAATTCTCTTAAGCTTTCGTAATTTCCAGCACCTTCTTTATAATCAACAATCTCACCATTTTTCGTAACTAAAAACAATGGTGTTGCACCTCTATAAATGTCGTCTGTAAGATCTGCTAAAATTTCTAAATCTTCGCTTGTTTCTTCATCAATGTTAATGTAATAAACTTCTTTTTCCATTTCACTAGAAATACGCTTTGTCCATGGTTCACTTTGAACACAATAACCACATGTCGGTCTTCCTATATATATAAAATGTACTTCTTCTTCCTTAATTATGTCAGCAAATTCTGAAACCTTAATTTTGTTAAAATCAACAGATGGTGATAATTTTTGAGTAATTACAATACTACAAATTACAACTGCTACAAATGCTACTATAGCAATTATTGGTCCTAAATTTTTATTTTTTTTCATTTGACTCCTCCTATATTTCTTCTTTATTTTACATAACAAGTATAACACAAAATTACACAATTACAAATAGAATAATAAAAAGTGAAGCAAATTATGCTTCACTTTTAAATTTAATTTACAAATAATATTATTCTATAACTTTAGTGATTGAACCAGAACCTACTGTTCTTCCACCTTCACGAATTGAGAACTTAGTACCGTTTTCAATAGCGATTGGCGCAATTAGTTCAACACTCATAGTAATATTATCGCCTGGCATAACCATTTCAACACCTTCAGGTAATTGAACAACACCTGTTACGTCTGTAGTTCTAAAATAGAATTGTGGACGGTAGTTTGAGAAGAATGGAGTATGTCTTCCACCTTCTTCTTTGCTTAGTATATAAACTTGAGCTTCAAATTTTTTGTGAGGTGTAACTGTACCTGGTTTACATAAAACTTGACCACGTTCTACATCTTCTCTAGAAATTCCACGAAGTAGAACACCAGCGTTATCTCCTGCTTCTGCATAATCTAATTGTTTGCGGAACATTTCGATTCCAGTAACAACTGTTTTCTTAGTAGGTCTTAAACCAACGATTTCAACTTCATCATTAAGTTTTAATTGACCACGTTCTACACGGCCAGTAACAACTGTTCCACGACCAGTGATAGTAAATACGTCTTCAATTGACATTAAGAATGGTTTGTCAACAGCTCTCTCAGGAGTTGGAATCCATTCGTCAACTGCAGCCATTAGTTCGTCAATTGCTTTTTCGTATTCTACGTCTCCTTCTAGAGCTTTTAAAGCTGATCCACGAATGATTGGTGTGTTGTCACCATCAAATCCGTATGAACTTAATAATTCACGAACTTCCATTTCTACTAAATCTAGTAATTCTGGATCATCAACCATATCACATTTGTTTAAGAAAACAACCATTCTTGGAACACCAACTTGACGAGCAAGTAAAAGGTGTTCACGAGTTTGAGCCATAGGCCCGTCTGTTGAAGCTATAACTAAAATACCACCATCCATTTGAGCGGCACCAGTAATCATGTTTTTAACATAATCGGCATGCCCTGGGCAGTCAACGTGAGCATAATGGCGTGTCTCTGTTTCATATTCAACGTGTGATGTATTAATTGTAATACCACGTTCCTTTTCTTCAGGCGCTCTGTCTATTTGATCATAAGCATGAGCTTTAGCCATATTTTTATCTGATTGTCTTTTAGTAATAGCAGCTGTTAATGTTGTTTTACCATGGTCTACGTGTCCAATAGTACCAATATTAACATGTGGTTTTGAACGTACATATTTTTCTTTTGCCATTTAATTTTCCTCCTTTTAAATTACATATATATATTTTATCTAATACTTGAAAAAATATCAAGCACTATTCTATTTATTGACCACCATTTTTTTTGACAATTTCCTCAGCAATACTCTTTGGAACTTCTTCATAGTGATCAGGAACCATTTGGAATGATGCTCTACCTTGTGTATTTGAACGTAAGCTTGTAGCATATCCAAACATTTCTGATAACGGAACAAGAGCTGTTAACGCAATAGCATTACCTCTTGTTTCTTGTCCTAAAGGTTTTCCTCTTCTAGATGTAATATCACCCATTACATTACCAAAATATTCCTCTGGCGTAGTAACGTCAACCTTCATAATTGGTTCTAACAATACTGGTTTACATTTGTTACGAGCTTCTTTAAGAGCTAAACTTGCAGCAATTTTGAAAGCCATTTCTGATGAGTCTACATCATGATAACTACCATCATATAATGTTGCTTTAACATCGACCATCGGATATCCTGCTAAAATACCTGTTTTCATTGCATCTTGTAAACCTTTATCGGTTACTGGTATATATTCGCGAGGAACAACCCCACCAACAATAGCATCTACAAACTCATAACCCTTGCCAGGATTAGGTTCAAATCTAATCCAAACATGTCCGTATTGTCCACGTCCACCAGATTGTTTAATATATTTTCCTTCACATTCTGCTGTTTGAGTAAGAGTTTCACGGTAAGCAACTTGAGGTTTACCAACAACTACTTCTACTGAGAATTCCCTTTTCAATCTCTCAACAATTACTTCTAGATGTAATTCTCCCATACCTTCTATAATTGTTTGACCAGTTTCTACATCAGTATGTGCACGGAAAGTTGGATCCTCTTCCATCAATTTACCTAAAGCAATTCCCATCTTCTCTTGGTCTGCTTTTGTTTTAGGTTCTACTGCTAAATTAATAACAGGATCTGCAAAATTAGTTGCCTCTAAAATAATTTGATGCTTTTCATCACATAATGTATCACCTGTGACTGTATTTTTAAGTCCAACAATAGCAGCTATATCACCAGCATATAATTCATTTATTTCTTGGCGATGATTCGCATGCATTTGTAATAGACGGCCAACTCTTTCTTTTGAACCTTTAGTAGCATTTAGAACATAAGAACCACTTGTTAATTTACCAGCATAAACCCTAATAAACGCAAGTTTTCCAACGAATGGATCTGTCATTATTTTGAAAGCTAATGCTGTAAATGGTTCATCATCTTTTGGATGTCTTTTAACTTCCTCACCTTTTGGATTAATTCCTATAATAGCTTCAACATCTACTGGCGAAGGTAGGTAATCAATAATTGCATCAAGTAATAACTTAACACCAATATTATGGAATGCTGTCCCACATAAAATTGGGAAAAATTTAACTGATACAACTCCTTTTCTAATAGCCCTTTTTATTAAATCAACAGATACTTCTTCTCCTTCAAGATATTTCTCCATTAATTCATCATCGAATTCAGCTACTGTTTCAATTAGTTCTGTTCTTTTTTCTTGAACTGTTGATTTTAATTCTTCTGGAATTTCAATCTCAATAGGATTTTCTTCTGGTTTTCTATCATATTTATATGCTTTTAAATTGACAATGTCAATAATTCCGTTAAACTCACTTTCTGCTCCAATTGGCCATTCAATTGGTTTAGCATTAACAGCAAAACGTTTATCAATACTTTGTAAGCAATTTTCGAAAGAAGCACCAATTTTATCCATCTTGTTAACGAATATTAAACGTGGTACATTTCGTTCATTAGCTTGACGCCATACTGTTTCTGTTTGTGGTTCAACACCTGCATTAGCATCTAACAATGTTACAGCACCGTCTAGAACACGAAGTGATCTTGTAACTTCAGCTGTAAAGTCAACGTGCCCTGGAGTATCAATTATATTTAATCGATAACCTTTCCAAAAAGCTGTTGTTGCTGCTGAAGTAATAGTAATACCACGTTCTTGTTCTTGATCCATCCAGTCCATTTGTGATTCACCATCATGTGTTTCACCTAATTTGTGGATTTTACCCGTGTGGTATAAAACACGCTCAGTACATGTTGTTTTACCAGCATCGATGTGTGCCATAATACCAATATTTCTGGTTTTTTCTAGTGCATATTCACGAGCCATAAAGCAAATACTCCTTTCCTACCAACGATAATGTGCAAATGCCTTATTAGCCTCTGCCATCTTATGTGTATCTTCACGCTTTTTAACAGCACCACCTGTACCATTATAAGCATCTATTATTTCATTTGCTAGGTTTTCATACATAGTATGTCCGCTTCTGTTTCTTGCATATTCTACTAACCAACGAAGTCCAAGTGCAAGTGACCTTTCTTCTCTTACTTCTGTTGGTACTTGATAATTTGCGCCACCAACACGACGCGACTTTACTTCAAGTGCTGGCTTAATATTCTCTAATGCCTTTTCAAAAACTTCATTAGGATCTTTACCAGTATTTTCTTTTACTATATCAAATGCTTTATAAACAATTGTTTGAGCTTTTCCTTTTTTACCATCAAGCATGATTTGGTTAATTAGTTTAGAAACTATTTTTGAACCATATATTGCATCTGGTAAAATATCTCTTTTAACTGCTTGTCTTTTACGCATTATTTTTCCTCCTTACTTATTTTTTAGCCTTTTTTGTTCCGTATTTAGAACGACCTTGGCTACGCTTTTCAACGCCTGCTGTATCTAGTGTTCCACGAACAACATGATAACGAACACCGATTAAATCCTTAACACGACCTCCACGTATTAATACTACGCTGTGTTCTTGAAGGTTGTGTCCTTCTCCTGGAATATAAGCTGTAACTTCTAAACCATTGCTTAAACGAACACGCGCATATTTACGCAAAGCAGAGTTTGGTTTTTTTGGAGTCATTGTACCAACACGTGTACAAACGCCACGCTTTTGTGGTGATTTTAAAGCAGTTTCTTTTCTTTTCAAGCTGTTTAAACCAATACCTAGTACTGGTGACTTACTTTTACGAACTTTACTTTTTCTCCTCTTTTTTACTAATTGGTTAATTGTAGGCATGTAATTGTTCCTCCCTTCTTTACACACATCCCCGTGTTTCATAACTCTTCTAAATATAAGTTCTACTAACAAGTAGAACCTTTTTCATTAAGCTTTTATAATATATCACTTATATTATATGAATGTCAATCTTTTTAATGCAAATTTTAAATTAAATCATTGTTTTATTTTTATATTTTATTCGTATGATAGGAATATTATATAGATTTGCAAAGTATTCTACTTTTTCTTTTATTTCTTGATCTATTTCTGGATGACCATAATAATGAATAACAGCTTTTGGTTTTGAAAAAGCTTTATCAAGACCTATTTCATTATAAAAAGGTAATTCACGATCAGTATAATAGGGATTTTTCAAACAATACGGAGTCTTAGTTAAAGTCATTTGATAATTTTTATCATATGTATAAATAATAGAATTAATTGAATGCTTTGAACCCTTTTTTACTGTACAAAAGGAATGTTTATTTATATAAGATGAGTCATCAGTCGTCTGCTCTAATTGTGCATCAATTTCACATGCACCTAAAAAATTGTTAATGTTAATGTCATAAACTAATCCATAATTTGTATTATCATTTTGAAAATGTTTATGCGCATCATTATTTATAAAACTTGTTGATATACATCCGATTTTATCGTTCTCAAGGACACCCTTTTTGTATTCAATCGTATCATCATTTCTAAACATATGTACTAACAATTTATATGGTTTTTCTTCGTCAAAACTTTCTATATCAGTAAGCTCTTTTTTCCATATACCCACAACAATAGGTTTATAACTATATTCTATATCGAAGATAAGTTCTATCTTTGCAATATCTTCTTTATCTAAATGAACATATTGATGTTTTGTATTTACTTTTCTTTTTAACTCATAATAATATTTTTTTATAACCTCTATGTGTTTTTCAGCAGCTGTTATAGTTTTGTTGTCTAGATAAGAATAATTTTTAAAACTCTCTAGACCAATACAAATATTTTCTATTATAGATAATATCGTAGTGTACTCTAATAAACTATATTTAGATTCTATTTTTCGTTCCATATTACTCCTCTTATGTTTAATGATAACATCCACAAATCGACATGTAAATCTTTTTTATAAAAGGATGTGTAAACTAATTGTTTTTCATTATTTCTTTTATTTTATCTACCATATCCATTTCTTCCCAAGGAGCCTGAACATCATCCCTACCAAAGTGACCATACGAAGCATATTGTTGATATATCGGGTTTTTAAGTTTTAATTTTTCAATCATTGATGATGGTTTAAAATCAAATAAGTTGTTTATAATTTTTAAAATTTCTGTTTCATCAACTTTAGAAGTGTTAAATGTATTAACAAAAATGGAAACTGGAGTTGCTACACCGATAGCATAGGACACTTGTATTTCACATTTTTTAGCAAGTCCTGCTGCCACAATATTTTTAGCTACATATCTAGCATAATAACTAGCAGTTCTATCTACTTTTGTATAATCCTTACCACTAAAAGCTCCTCCTCCATGATGAGCGTATCCACCATATGTGTCAACAATTATTTTGCGACCTGTCAATCCAGAATCTCCAACTGGTCCTCCAATTATAAATTGACCTGTTGGATTTACAAAAATATTAGTGTCATCATCTATTAGGTCCTTAGGAACAACTTTATTTATAACATTATTAATAACATCCATTTCAATTGTACTGATAGATATATCAGAGTTATGTTGTGCAGATACAACAATTGTTTTAACTTTTGTAGGAACACCATCCACATATTCAACTGTTACTTGTGTTTTACCATCAGGGCTTAAATAAGGTAATATTCGCTCTTTTCTAACAAGTTCTAATCTTTTCGCTAATGCGTGTGCAAGTTGAATTGCTAAAGGCATATAGGTTGCTGTCTCATCGCACGCATAACCAAACATAATTCCTTGATCACCAGCACCTAATTCACTTTTCAATAATTGCTTTTTTTCCTCAAGTGACACGTTGACACCTAAAGCAATGTCAGGTGATTGTTTAGTAATATTGGTAATTATTTGACAAGTATAGCCATTGAATCCTAAATCATCGTTATCATATCCAATATCAATAATAGTTTTTCTAGCGATAGATTCAATATCAACTTCTGCTTCACTTGTTATTTCACCTATTATTATTACCATATTACTAGATACACATACTTCACAAGCAACTCTCGCATTTTTATCTTGTTCTAAGTATGCATCTAAGATAGCGTCCGAAATCTGGTCGCATATTTTGTCTGGGTGACCACATGTCACCGATTCTGATGTAAATAATTTTTTCATATAACCTCCTCCTAATTTACCTGTAAAGAAGAAAACACTTATGGTATCCCATAAGTGTTTGAAGTCATACTTCCTCATCTTCCGGATAACCCGCAGGATTTAGCACCACACATAATAGTAGGTTGCTGGGCTTCATAGGACCTGTTTCCTCCACCACTCTTGATAAGGTAAATTATTAAATTTTATTTACGTTTTAATTATTACATAATCTTTTGTCCAAGTCAATTGTTTTTGATTTTATGAACTGTATTTTTGACCATTTAATTTTGCTATCTTTCCAGGAATGCCAACAACTGTTGCATTTTTAGGAACATCATTTAAAACAACAGCATTTGCACCGATTTTTGAATTTGATCCTATTGTTATATTACCTAATATTTTGGCGCCTGTTCCTATTATTACATTATCCTCAATAGTAGGATGCCTCTTACCTTTTTCTTTTCCTGTTCCACCTAATGTAACACCATAAAATATAGTAACATTATTTCCTATGACTGCAGTCTCACCAATTACAACACCCATTCCATGATCTATAAATAAATTTTCTCCAATTGTAGCGCCCGGATGTATTTCAATTCCTGTTTTTCTTTTTGTTCTTTCACTAATGAATCTACCAATATAAAATCGTTTCTTTCTATAAAAAAAGTTGGCTATTCTATATCTAATTATTGCTTTAAAACTAGGGTACAAAAATATTTCAAAAACACTATTAATAGAAGGATCTTTTTCTTTTATCAACTTAATTTGACTTTTACAATATTTAACGATACTCATATACATCCCCTATTGTAATATATTCGGGCTGCTGAATAACGAAACTCTTTATATTAGAACCTTTTTTAATCTTTTAATTGTTATTTTTTTATATTTTCTATAGCTTTCATAACACTTAACTTACCATATTGATAAGTTAAACCACCTTGCATATAAGCGACATATGGCGGGCGAACTGGACCATCACAACTTAATTCAATAGAAGAACCTTGTATAAAAGAACCAGATGCCATAACAATTTGATCTTGATAACCTGGCATATCACAAGGAATTGGTAGAACAAATGAATCGATTGGTGATGCAGCTTGAATACCCTGACAATATTTAATCATTTTTTCTTTATCACCAAATTCAATTGTTTGTACGATATCAACTCGTTTTTCATTATATTTTGGTTCTACTTTATAACCTTCATCTTCTAATAATTTACTTACTAAAACAGCTGTTTTAAGACTACTTGCTACAACACTAGGGGCAAAAAATAAACCTTGTAGTAAAGACTTATTGATTCCAAGTGTAGGACCAACTTCTTTTCCCCCACCTGGGACTGTCAAACGTTCAGCTGCTAGTGCAACTAAATCCTTTCGTCCTGCTATATAACCTCCGTTAGGTGCTAAACCCCCACCTAAATTTTTAATCAATGAACCAACTATAATGTCTGCACCAACAGAAAGTGGTTCGCGCTCCCTTACAAATTCACAGTAACAATTATCTATCATAATAATTACTTCTTTATCAATTTCTCTAATTATTTTTATAACTTTTTCTAACTGTTCTAAACTGATACTTTTTCTTGTCGAATACCCCTTGGATCTTTGAATAGTTATCAATTTTACTTTTGGACCTTCTAATCTTTTTGTTATTCCTTCACAATCAAAATCATCATTGATTAAATCTATTTGTTCATACTTTATATTGTATGATTTTAATGAACTAGCATTTTCTTTAATTCCTATTACTTCTTCTAATGTATCATATGGTTTTCCAGTTATGCTAAGCATTGTATCTCCAGGTCTTAAAAAAGCAAATAAAGCTACTGTTAAAGCATGTGTTCCAGATATAAATTGATTTCTTACTAATGCATCCTCTGCTTCTAAAACATCTGCAAATACTTTTTCAATTGTTTCTCTTCCAACATCATTGTAACCATAACCTGTAGTAGATCCAAAATGTATTTCTGAAACCTTGTTTTTTAGAAACGCATTTAAAACCTTCAAACTATTATAGTCACATATTTCATCTATTTCTTTAAATTGATGAGCAAGTGTTTCTTCTGCTTTTTTAGTTAAATTAACAACTTCCTCACTTATACCTAATTCATTATACATTTTAACATCCTCCATCCACTCTAATTACAGTATTATTAACATAACTTGCATCATCACTTGCTAAAAAAGCAATTACTTTTGCTATTTCTTCAGGCTCTGCAAATCTATTAAGAAGTATCTTTTTGTTTTCTTCCTTTATATAATTTTCATCTAATTCTTTATTCATTTCAGTTTTAACCCATCCAGGTGCTACACAATTAACATTAATGTATGGTGCTAATTGAAGTGCTAAATTTCGGGTCAAAGAAATTACACCAGCTTTAGAAGCATCATAATCGATACTATATGGATAATTTGTATTTATACCATTTGTTGATGATACATTTATTATTTTGCCGTATTTTTGTTTTAACATTTGAACACTTACATATTTACTAACTAAATATGTACCTATTAAATTGACATCTAAGACTTTTTTAAATTCATCAATTGTTTTCTCATGAAATCCATTATCAATAGCAATACCAGCATTGTTAACTAATATATCAATTTTGTTAAATTTAGTGATGATCTTATCTATCATTTCTTTTACTTCTTCTTCATTTGAAACATCAGCTTTTATTACCATCACATCAATGTTAAATTTATTATTAACATATTTTTTTAATTCCTCTGCTTCTTTTTCACCATTTACATAATTTATAATAACGTTACACCCCTTACTAGCCAGTTCAATTATAGTAGCTTTTCCAATTCCTCTACTGGAACCTGTAACTAAGGCAATCTTTCCTTTAAAATCCATAAAAACCTTCCTTTTCGATATATATTTTAACATGTTTCTATAAAAAAAAGAAAACAACAATTATAAATTATTGTTTTTAATTTTTTTATAAATCTCCATAACTATCAATATAGGTAGAGCAAGAATAAAAATTATTATTACTTCTTTCACCGGAATAGGTGTTGTTTGTAAGATGGAACTCATAAATGCATTTTCAGTTGCAAATAATTGCAATAACAATGTTGCACCAATTCCAAGTACTATTAAAGGATTATTTCTAAGTGGTATCTTAAATGCTGATTTATGTTCACTACGACAATTAAAGACATGAACATTTTGAGAGAAAACCATCAATAATAATACATACCCTCTTGCTTTAGTTATATCCATCATCCTAAAATCAACAAGATATACCCAAAGCATAAAAACCATTAAACCAATTGTAAGACCAGAAATCAAAGATTCTTGTATCAATAATTTGTTAAATAACTTTTCATTAGGTCTCCTAGGAGGTTCATTCATTACCTCTTTTTCCCCTTTTTCAAATGCTAAAGCTGCATCTTGAATACCATCTGTAACTAAATTTAACCAGAGTAATTGAACAGCTACTAATGGCATTGGATAATTTAATAAAATTGATAAAACGAAGAAGAAAACTTCGGCAAAGCCTGTTGACAATAACAAATATATTACCTTTCGAACATTATTGTAAGCATTTCTTCCTTCTTCAACACTTGAGATTATTGATAAAAAATTGTCATCTGTAATTATCATGTCACCAGTTTCTTTTGCTATGTCAGTTCCACTTCCCATTGCTACACCAATATTAGCTGCTTTTAAAGCTGGCGCATCATTAACACCGTCCCCTGTAACAGCTACAAACTCACCTTGCCTTTTAAACGATTCAATAATAGCTAGTTTTTGAAGAGGAGTAACGCGACTAAAAACTAACTTAGTCTTAATTATTTCATCAAATTTATCAATACCCATATTATAGTATTTATCTATTTCTTTACCATTGATAACTTTATCATACGAATTTGTTATTTTAAGTTCTTTTGCAATTGCAAATGATGTTAAGGGATGATCACCTGTAATCATTACAACCTTAATACTTGCTGACTTGCATTTTTCAATAGAATCAATTACTTCTGTTCTAATAGGATCTATAAAAGCTACTAAGCCTATAAAAGTAAGTGGTGGTATATCTTCCCTTTTATATTGCTCTTTCGCTTTAAAATCTTCTTTCATTCCATTTGCAATAGCAATAACACGATACCCTTTATTTGCAAGTTCTTCATTTTGTTTTTTTAACAAATCAATATCAATAGGTTGTTTGTTATCTCCAATCATCATTTGATTACAAAATGATGCTACTACTTCTAATGACCCCTTAACAGTACAATATACTTTATCTTCTTCTTTATAAAAAACGGCTGAATGTTTCTTTTCTGATTCATATGGTATAGAGCCAACAATATCTATCTTTTCTCTCATGTCTTCTTTTATGTTTAGTTTATAAGCAAGTGCTAAAAAAGCTATATCAATAGAATCACCAGAACTAATCCATTCATTATCCTTTTTAAAAAGCCTAGCTTCGTTGTTAATAGCACCTAAAATAGACAAATCTACAACATCAGTAAAATCTGTTCCACCACTTTCAGCTGTCACTTTTCCAATTCCGTTATAACCTATACCTTCGACATTATATGTCCTACCATCCGGCATCAAAATTTTTTGTGCTGTTTGTTGATTTAAAGTTAAAGTTCCTGTTTTATCGCTAGCTATTACAGTACAACTTCCTAAACTTTCAACAGCAGTCAACTTTTTTACAATAACGTTTTTCTTAGCCATCCTACTAGAGGCAATGGACAATGATAACGTCAATGCCAAAGACAAACCTTCAGGGATGGCAGATACAGAAAGACCAATAACTACAAACATTATTTCTTTTGTTGCATACCCTTTGAAATACAACAAAACAGTAACAGCTATAGCTGTAATAACCATAAATTGACTTATTTGCTTTGTAAATTTTTTCATCCTTAATTCTAGTGGTGATGAAGGATCCTTAGAAAGTAATACGCTACTTGCAATTTGACCAAATTCTGTTTCATTTGCAACAGCTACAACTACACCAAGACCCCTACCTGTTACAACTGATGTTCCAGCATATGCCATGTTCTCTCTATCAGATACTAAGGTTGATTCTGACATCATGTCACTTGTCTTAACGGCTGCCGTTGATTCACCAGTAAGAATTGAATCATCTATAGTTAAATTTTGGACATCAAACAACCTTAGATCAGCTGGAACTTTATCACCTGGTTTCAATACAATAATATCACCAGCAACAATTCTTTCAGCATCTACTTCTATTTCTTTATTGTTTCTCAACACCTTCGCTTTTACTTTAATAAGATTTTGTAAACTTTCAGACGCCTTTTCAGCTTTCCATTCTTGAAAGGTACTTAAACAAGCATCCAGCAATATAACAATTATAATGAAAAGTGCATCTATTATTTCTCCAATTAAAAAGGAAAATATTACAGCAACAGCCAAAACATAAATTAAAGGACTTAAAAACTGCTTCAAAAACATTTTAATAATACTTTCTTTTTTTGCTTTAGGAAGCATATTATAGCCGTTCTTTTTTAAACGTGTTTCTGCCTCATCATTAGACAACCCTTTTTCTGTAGTATCTAATTGATTAAAAATATCTTCTATATTTTTACTATGCCATGATTCGTTGAACACTTTTTAGCCTCCCTTCTTTTTCACTAAATAATTATAATCCTTCTCCTACTAATAATACAGTACGGAATGTTCCAGTATCACTACCACCTGTACTGAAAGTAATTCCAAAAATTTGTGATGTAGTATCACCAGAATTAGTAAAACCTCCTCGTTCAATAAAGAAACCTGGTGAACCAATATGACTGTTATTCCAAGCATATCTACCTGTGTCACGATTGCTTGTTTCATAAAAGGCATCACCTTTTTTATTGATTGTATTATTGTAACTTGTAGGATATACATCTTTATATTTTGAAGCTGCAGAAACCAAACTTGATCCATGTTGATTCAAAGTATCATGATTGTTATCTATATATGCAGCTAAAATTTCATTTCCGCCACCTCTTAAATCATATACTCCATAGATATTACCAGTCGTACTTCCTCTAACCCCATTGCCAGTATGATACTGATAAGCACAACCTTCCCAATAAGCACCTGCATTTATACTGTTACCCACACATCCAGTTGTATATGGATAACTATTGTTTCGCCATAAGAGATTATTATTACCATAAATAGAAGTCGTTAAATATGCTACTGCTCCCCATTCAACATTTTTCATTAGATGAGTATCTATACCACTTCCACTTGTTCCCCATCCATATTTAGAATTTGTTTCCATATTTCGTGACAGGATAAAAGCGTTATTAACCGAAACTGTTCGCCATGAATATGCATTTGGTTTAAAAGCAGGACTAGAAATTGTTCTATCACAAGCTGATTTACAACTACTTGTTGAGCAGCCAGAGGCTAACTCATTATCACACCATGTGTCATAACTGCTAGCTTCAAACTTAGCAACCCAAAAACCTGTCAATTGAGTTCCACCAAAATTAAATGCAGGATGATTAGTCCATTTGTTATTTGACGCATTTGATGTTGTTCCGGTATCAATATTACCTATAACACTACTATTCCAGTTATCATTAGTTCCTTTACTAAATTGTACTTCTATTTTCCCAGCAGTAGCTGAATGCCATCCACTTGTTATCTTATATATATATCTTGGGATCCATACCCACATTGAACCATCAGCTGTACGAGCATTCGCCCATTTCTTAGCAGTATAATCATACCAATCAGAATCATCTTCTGTTGTATCTACCCATGTGGAGCCATCCCATTTAATTGGTGTCATACCTGTTGACAACTTAGGATAATTAACTCCTTTTGCTATATCATAATCGCCCCTTAGTACCGTTACGGTTCTTGTCTTAGTAGCCGTGTTACCTGCTTTATCACTTACAGTATAAGTTATAGTGTAAGTACCTGGTACATTTGGATTTACTGTTCCTGTTGAAGTTATACTTCCGTTTATTCCACTGTGGGCATCACTTGCCGTTACTCACGTATCTGTATAAACACTTCCTTCTGTAATTGTTACAGTTGCTGGATTTACCGTTATTACAGGTATCGTGTTATCTAATTTAAAGACACTTGTTCTTTGAATTGTTGTATTACCTGAAGTATCTTTAGCAAGTATCCATAAATAATAATCACCTGTTGCTCCAGCTGGACTATTTATAGTTGCACCATTGGTAAAAGCATTAGTTATACTTGCTTCACTTGGTTTAGTAGTGCTTGTATTCCATAAATATTTCAAACTGCTTGTATTAACTATTACATTATCACTTACTGTCACTTTAGTAGTCCTACTCTTTGCATAGGTACTATTACCATTTGTTCCAAATGTTATTGTTGGCAATACATTATCTACAACATTTAC
>DUQO01000067.1 GCA_012837765.1 Mollicutes bacterium
AATATATTATTTTCTTCCCATTAGTAGCCGTAACTCTATACTTTCCAGGCATTAAGAATTTTTGATTATCTTTTATTATCTTTTTTAACACTGTTCTCTCTGATATGGCCCTAGTAAAATATCTAATTAACTTTGAAATGGGAAAAAAACTTTCTTTTTTCATAGAAACATCTCCATATTACGATTTTAAATGCTGATTTGCCTCAATTAGTGTTTTATTATTGCATAAATCTAGGTTGAATTTATTGTTATTTTAATCCAAATATTTAATCACTTTGTATAAATTCATCACAAAGAACTTATCTAACTCATCATTCAAAATGATAGTTATTTAAATATTTTTTTTATGGATTTATAACCTTTATACATTTTCTTATATAATTCAAAACCATTACAGTAAAACTCTGCAATTTCATCTAAAGGTTTTGTTTCATCAGCTAATTCTTTAAGTAACTCATCATAAAATACTGGTTTAATTGGATTATCTGGACATTGTACAGCCCAGTATTCAATGCATTCCTTTTTATCTAATTCTATCTTATTATCTTTTTTTAATTTGCTAAGAAGGTTCTCACCTGCTTCAGTCATTGCAATAACCATTGATACTCCTTCTTTATCATCTTTGTATCTAGGCCCCCAATAATCTCCTATCCTTATGTCAGCTGATGAACTTGTTCTAAAATTACATTCATAACAAGCTTCCATATTGCTATGCCTTAACAGAAAAAATCTATAAAATAAATCTTTTCTTTCATTGCTTACATAAGATTTGTTATTGCCTTCTATTTTTATAAATTTATCTCTCCATCCTTTAGATTTATCTCTAAATCTTACATCAGGCGAATCTCCATATCCATATTTTTTAGAGCCTTCTTTTATATATTTGTTCCAAAGGTTTTGACTTGGAACACCATGGCATATTAAGTCCACTAAAATATAACCTTCTCTTCTATTTTTTGATCTTAATAAAAGATCAATACCTGCAATTTGACAAGGTGTTCCAAACACAACAGCTTTACTAGTATCATTAATAACATCATTAAATGATTCCTCCGTACTACTTTGTAAGTATTTAGATCCTTTAAATGCATTTAATGAATCCAAATCACAAGCCTTTACAACCTTATGAACTGCTTCTCGCCGATCTTTATCGTATATACATCCAACAACATCATATCCATCCATAGAAAGAGCTTTTGAAATCTCGTAAGCTGCTCCTCCTGAAGCGGTAGTATTTAATGTTTTTTCATCTAATGATTTTAACATGTACAGACTATGATTATCTTTATCGATATCAACTGCTATATTGGCACTAAAAGGACAGACTGTTTTGCACTTCTTACAACGAATACACTTATCTTGATCTATGAAAGATTTCAAAAATCCTTTTTCATCCCTTTTAATTTCTATTGCATTTGTTGGACATATAATTGAACATGCACCACAACCACAGCATGTGTTAGTGATTTTATAATCATAAGGAGTCTCATCTTTTGTCGCTTTGCTTAAAGCAATTTCCAAGTAAACTTTCGACTCATTTCTTTTAAGCTCTAGCTTTTTATTGGCATTAGTGTAATCGCATACTAATGGATTAGAAGATATAGCTTTAGTATCCTTAACTAATCTATCCTCTAATTCTAATAATTTTAGTATATTGTAAATCCTAGAGTTTTGATTATTTCCATCTTTACTTGAAAACCTTTCATAAGTATAAAATGGTTTATTGTAAATTATAGAAAATGTTGTACCATGAAAAGAATCTGTACAAATCATCGATGCATTCTTAACCAAGTTTAAAAACTCACCAGGTCCTACTCCATCCGCCACATCATGACCTCTTTCATAGTCAGGACTAAAAACAGGTATGATTTTTAGAGGGATATTAGTTTTTTTACTTAGCTCATATGCGTGAGACCAGTTATCTTTATTTGTCCCTAAAAAATAGCATAGTATATATGGATTATTTTCATTTTTAGGTATAGCCATTGTATCCCATTCATTCGCTGTTAAAAGCAATGTAGGGTCTAAAACAACTTTGGCTTCCTTATTACATATTTCTTTTATTAATTTTGCACCTTGCGCCTCACGAACTGAAAGGTGTTCAAACCTGCTTATATTCTCTGCCATCCGATTTTTTACGTATGGATCTTCTATCTTTGACAATCCTATACTTGGAGCATAGGCAATCATTTTTTGAGGTCTTTCTACAAAACTTAAAAAATACTTATCATTAAAAATTGAAGGCGCCCAAATTTGATCACTTCCACATACAAATGCATCATATTTTTCATTTAGCAAAAATAAATCTGAGTCAGTTTTGCACATATCCGTTAAAGTAATGTATTGATCTATGAAATTAGTAAATGATTTTCCCCTATCTTGATCAATAATGTGTTTATCTTTCCTAGTTTTAAATTTTTTCTTGATTTTACCTGCATAATAATTAATATCTTTATAGTTTCTCAGTGTGATTAATTTAGCATGTGGTATATAATTGACCACATTTACTTCATATCCAAATTTTCTTATGATATATGATGACGCTGCTACCTGTAAACATGTTCCAAAGTTTTGGTAGTGAAACCATGTCATTAAAGCTACTTTTTTCATACTATGACCCCTTTATTTTTTTCTTAACGTTTATTATAAATTGAGTGCCTTTAGGCCCAACCACCCTTTGTATTTTATTTTTAAATTTTTCCATAAAAATATCGGTTTTACTCTTCCATGACCCTGAAAAATGATGTATTGAATGAGTATCTTCACTAGTATAAATTTTCCCTGTCTTCCAGTCTTTAGCACAGAAATAATCTATAGGATACACTACTATGCCATCTGCTAAAGTCTGATAAGTATTTTGAGGAATCCATCCATATTCTTCAGATAATATAGGAGTAAATACTTTAGGATTTGGTAATAAATTTAGGCTACCATCATTCAAAATAAACTTTTTATCATCATAGTAATTTAAAATTCTTTTTACTATTTTGTTTTTAGGTAGAGATCCAATCAACCCTGTTTGAATCAAGTCTTCTTTTTCACACCCAATAAAAAAATTATGCTCTAGAAATTTATCTAATGGTTTTAACACCTCAACATCTGTATCCATATAGATACCACCATGATTATACAAAGCATATAACCTTACATAATCTGTAACGAAAGCATATTTTTTTGATTCGTATGCTTCTTTAACATATTGATTACAATTTATAT
>DUQO01000007.1 GCA_012837765.1 Mollicutes bacterium
CATAAATAAAATTGTTGATTTTAAAGAAAGAAATATTTCTTCAAACATTTTTTTGGATTTTCTTGTCAATGATAATAAGTAACTGTTAACTGCATCAATAGCTAACTTAAGATTATATTCATTGTTGTTATATGGGTAAAAATGTTTATTGAAAATAAATATATTATCAATTAAATAAGTTTTATTTGGTTTCTTAAACAAAGTATTTTCAATTAAATATGGAATATAGTTAATTTGTAATCCTTCTATATTTCTTAAGTTGACTAGTTCTGAAATTTTAACATCATTAATTTCAAAATCTTTAGCTTTAGTAAAATAATCTTCAAGATATCTCATTGCATTTAAATCAAAAGATATTCCTATATCCCAACTATGATAATAATA
Source organism: Mollicutes bacterium (assembly GCA_012837765.1). Lineage (GTDB taxonomy): Bacteria > Bacillota_I > Bacilli_A > RF39 > UBA660 > UBA5348. The sequence goes on from DUQO01000007.1 coordinate 385, forward strand.
TTCATTAGTAATGTCAGGATAATGATAAATATTAATTCTTCTTCCGTGAAATGGAGAGTAGATTAATTTATTAATGTTTTTATGATTTTTAAAATACATATTAAGGTCAATTCCTTTTTCCATTTTTGTTGATCTTATTATGGAAATTGGATCTGTACCGTGTTCAATATTTTTGTAGTATTCTAATAGCTCTAATGATTCTTCTTCGTATATCACCACAGATAATTTTGATTCTAAATTCACATTTAACCTCCTAAATTATTAATATAATAAAACAATTTATATTATTAATCATTCATGATTTTAATAAAGGTTCTTTGTTAATAAATTCTACTCTATTAGAATTACAATTTTTACACAGATATTCTTCTTTTAAGAATTTCACACCATAGTCAAAATCGCTGAATAGGCAATCATTACAAAAGACAAAAGATTTTGTTGATAAAGCGTTTAATTTATTCTTTCTATTATTTTTAATTATATGATAATTACTGCTTCCTGGCACAATAAAATCGGGAATTGTAAATAAAAATGATTTAACTTTTAAAAAACTATCATCGATAACTGATTCTATATAACTAATATCCTCATTTGCAAATATTTCATATCTTCTTTCTTTTTCATAAGACCATTTTTCATCTTTTATGGATAATAACCAATATTTAATAATAGAATTTAAAAAATGGTTTTTGTCGGATTCACTTATTTCATAAAGATTAATAACATCACATAAGAAATTTATTTCTTCTTTAAACTCGTCTCTTGAGTAGATAATATCGTAATTAATAACATGCCCAAATGTTACATGTTTATCTCTAAGTTTATATATGGGAGATAAGTGACTTCTAATAATATCGTTTTTATAACCATAAATATTTTTACCATATTTTTTCATCATTATATCATTAGGTTTGTCTCTGCAAAACGAACTAACGAAACTTGTTCTATCTAAGTCTAAATCAACTGACTTCACCCAATCATGTTTTAACCATTGCTTATTCTTAAAAAGTTCTTTTACAACCTTACCCTCTCTTTTGTCATTAAGCAATTGTATACGTTGCATCCAAACCTCATTGTTTTTTGAAATTTTTTTAGTAGAGGCTGTTGAAATACATTTATATAAGAAACTTGTATTGTAATTATTTCTCGATCTTAAAATCCAGTTGGTCAACGTTAGATTTAAAAGGCCGAATAAAGGTCGTTTTATAGGGTTAACTTCATACTTTTTAAGTAAATTTGACTGCATCTCAAATAAAACCAATAATTCTTCTCTACTGAAATTTAGAAACTCAAACAGTAAAGAAGAGTTGCTATAACTTAAATCATAAATCATGATGTTAAGATGATGAATATAATCCATAACTTGTTCCTTATTTTCATTTTTCAAAATATTGTTTGTGACATCTTTTATCTTATATACATAAGACTTGTCTTTATCTGTAATAAAATAATGATAAGTTAGAGCAAATATTTTTAATTGCATTATAAGATTTTGATATTCGTTATTGATTCCGTAATTTTCTTTATTAAGAGAAATCGATGCCCACTTGTTAGTAAAAATCTTTTTTGAAATATGTCTATATAAATATATTTTTATATCGTGAGCCTGCAATAATAGTGACTCTAAATATATAGAATTAATTAACGTCACTTCATATTCTGTTATTCTATGAATTCCTCTAGTGTCTCCTTCATTTAAATCCGTCTGATTAACTAAGGACAATAGAACTTCTTTGTTTTCGAAAGTGGGATTATCTTTAAATATTTTTATATAATTAAAAACTTCCGAAAGCCTTGCTTCACTGTAAGTGGCTGGCCAGTCTTTTGGCCTATCTTTTTCATCCATGAATTGTATCATTCTTTTATCACCTCAAACTTTATTCTTCAACTAGATAAAACAACTCTTCTATTTTTTTGTTTAATGCAAGTGCAATTAGCATTCCAAGTTTCATACTTGGATTAAATCGTTCATTCTCAATAGCCAAAATAGTTTGTCTACTTGCTCCTACCATATTAGCTAGCTCTTCTTGCGATATATTATGTTCAGCTCTTGCTACCCTTAGGTTGTTTTTTAATTTAATTACCATAGATTTAACCACGTTCTTAGAACATAAATAATTATTATAGTAAACAAACCTATAATTTCAAACCACATAAGAACAACTTGTCTTTTGCTTGTTTTTTTAAACATTACATTAATTACAGATTCAACTGTTATCAAAAATATACCAGGTATTATCATAATATATATGGCATTCTCATATCTAAATGATTCAACCAATCCTAATATTGCAAGTGCAAAAATAATTGATGTTTTACCAATCAATTGAGCTCTTTGATATTTCTTTTCTTTTAATTCATCATTGTTTTCTTTTTGTGCGATCTCTAAAATTCTTTTTTTATCCATATAATAAACTCCTTTTTATTTTATTGTATACTTTTATAAATATAATGTCAAGTTTTATATACATTTAGCTAATTAAACATTACAATATGCTTGGATTTGTTAAAAGATTTAGCTGTTTTTGAAATTTCGAATAGCCTCTTAATTGAAATTTGCTAAAATTCGAATAGCCTTTTAATTGAAGCACTAAAAACTATCAAAAAACTC